>JAEYNH010000014.1 GCA_023412655.1 Pseudomonadota bacterium
GACGCCTGGATCATCGGACACATGGTGTCGGCGAGCATGCTGCGGATCAGCCTGTTGGATGACCCGGAACGGCGGCGGGCGCTCACCGCCGAGGTGGCGCGACTGACCTGCCGGATGGCGGTCGGGCGCCCCGTTCCTTCATAGCCCGGCCAGACATGAATCCTTCGCCTGTTTCACGGGCGGCAGGGTGGGATCATCACGTCTCCGTGATGTCAAAAAATCCTTTGTCGCAGGCAGGTTACGCGAGAATCCTCGCGCACTATCCCATGGGCGAGCGGGGCCGTGGGAATGCGAATATCTGAGGGCTGCACCGGCCCGCATACTTCCTCCTGGGGCGGCGTCCGATCGCCTGAAAAATAATGAAGGCCGCGGGTCCACCGGCGGCGCTGGGAGGAAGTTCGATGGCTCTGTCACCCTTGCGGAGCGCCCTGGCCCTGGGTGCATCCGTGTCTTCGCTCTGCGCTGCCTCGGCGGCTGTCGCCCAGGAAGCGCGGCCCGCCGCCACGGTGGGGGAACTGGTGGTCACGGCTCAGCGGCGCGAGCAGGCGCTGCAGGACGTGCCGGCGGCGGTGTCGGCCTTTTCGGAGGAGTCGCTGAAGGCCCAGCGGATCGAGACCGGCTCGGACCTGCTCAAGGCCATCCCGAACGTGAACTTCAGCCGCGCCAACTTCGGCGGCTTCAACTTCCAGATCCGGGGCATCGGCACCAAGCTGGTGGCCACCAGCGCCGACGCCGCCATCGGCGTCCACGTGAACAACGTGCCCCTGGGCGCCAGCACCCTGGCCGACGCCAACTTCTTCGACGTGCAGCGGGTCGAGGTGCTGCGCGGACCGCAGGGCACCCAGTTCGGCCGCAACACGACCGGCGGGCTGATCAACATCGTCACCGTCAAGCCCACGGACATCGCCGAGACCGAGATCGCGGCCGAGGTCGGCAACTACCGCAACCGCCGGCTCAGCGGCTTTGTGAACCTGCCCCTGGGCGACATGTTCGCGGTGCGGGCCGCCGGCTCGTACATCAAGCGCCGCGGGTTCGGCGAGAACCTGCTCACCGGCGAGGATATCGACGGCCGAGACCTGTGGTCGGGCCGGATCACCGTGGCCTTCAACCCCGCCGACCGGTTCCGCAGCTACCTGATGTGGGAGCGCTTCCGCGAGGACGACAACCGGACCCAGGTGGCCAAGCAGCTCTGCATCAAGGACACGGGCCGAACCAGCGTGGGCGGCGTGCCGACCACGGGCCTGGGCGGCTCGACGCAGAACTACTTCAGCCAAGGCTGCGCCCTAGGCGACCTGCGCACCCCGGCGGGGCTCGGCACGCCCAACAGCGCCGCCACGCTGGGGGGAGGCCTGGGCAACCTGACCGGCCTGATCACCGGCGACGCCTATGCCGGCAAGGTGCAGGACCCCGACCTGCGGAGCATCGAGTCCGCCTTCGACCCGATCTACAAGAACGAGTTCGATGCGGTGATCTTCAACGCCGAGCTCGACCTCTCCGAGGCCCTGACGCTCAGCTACACCGGCAGCTATTCCGAGACCGAGGCCTTCAGCCGGGCCGACTACAACCGGGTGGCGCCCAGCCGACCGTTCAACATCACGCCCCTGAACCCCACCGGCGTCTTCATCGATCCGCAGGTGGGGGCCAGCGACCGGTTCCGCACCTTCCAGGTGGGATCGGGCGAGGCCAAGCAGCGGACCCACGAGGTGCGGCTCCAGTCGTCCTTCGAGGGGCCGTTCGAGTTCAGCCTGGGCGCCTCGCGCCAGAAGCTGGACGCCCACACCGACCTCTATGTCACCAGCAACACCCTGACGGCGGTGGCGGTCGGCCTCTACAACCTGACCCTGCTGGCGCCCCTGGGCTGCCCGCCCTTCGGCGGCCCGCCCCAGTGTGTGCTGGTGGATCCGAACTTCATCCCCACCGGCATCGGCGGCAACTATTTCGACAACCGCACGGAATACTCCGTGAAGTCGACCGCCGCCTTCGGCGAGGCCAGCTATGCGTTCACCGACGAGCTGAAGGTCACCGGCGGCCTTCGCTTCACCCAGGACAAGAAGTGGGCCCAGCCCTATGCGCCGGCGCTGTTCGTGCCGGGCAACACCGGGGTGGCGCCCCTGGCCGAGCAACGGGTCACGTTCGAGGAGTGGACCGGTCGGCTGAACGTGGAGTGGTCGCCGGACCTCGGCTTCACCGACTCCAGCCGGTTCTACGCCTCGTACGCCCGGGGCTACAAAGGCGGCGGCTTCAACCCGCCGCAGACTCCGGGGCAGGAGCTGTTCCCCATCGCCTACCAGCCCGAGTTCATCGACGCCTACGAGATCGGGACCAAGAACACCCTCCTGGGCGGGCGGGCGCTGCTGAACGCCGCGGCCTTCTACTATGACTACAAGGGCTATCAGGTCTCGCAGATCATCCAGCGGACCTCGGTGAACACCAACATTGACGCCAAGGTCTATGGGGCCGAGTTGGAAGGGTTGTGGGAGCCGGTCCGGAACCTGCGGTTCAACGCCGCCGTGGGCTGGCTGAAGACCAGGCTCGACGACACCTCGGCCCTCGACCTCATGGACCTGACGCAGGGCGACCCGAACTACGTCACCGTCAAGAACGGCTCGACCTTCGCCAACTGCATCGCCCGAACGGCGGAGGTGGCGCGGCTCCAGGCCCTGATCAACGCCGGGGTCCTGCCGGCCGTGGCCCTGGCCGGAGCGCCCGGCGCCCCCGGCATCGGCGTCTGCCAGGGCGCCTTCGCCTCGGCCGGGCCGGGCGGGGCGCCCGACGGGCCGCTGTCGCCCCTGGTGACGGTCAATCCGCTGGCCGGCATCCCGGCCCAGCTGGGCGGCAACGAGCTGCCGAACTCGCCTGAGTGGACCCTGTCCCTGGGCGCCCAGTACACCATCGAGCTGGACGGCGGCTGGAATGTCACCCCGCGGGCCGACTTCTACTACCAGGCCGCCTCGTTCTCGCGGATCTACAACCGCATCAACGACCGACTGGACAGCTACACCAACACGAACCTGTCGCTGATCATCGACAACCGCGACCTGGGGCTCACCGCCCAGATCTTCGTGCGCAACCTGACGGACGAGACGGTGATCACCGACCAGTACCTCACCGACGACACCTCAGGCCTCTACACCAACATCTTCCTGTCAGAGCCGAGGACCTACGGCGTGTCGCTCACAAAGCGGTTTTAAGGGGAGGCGGAGGGCGCGTTTTGCTGCGGCCTGGGCTTCACGCAGCCGCCGCGTCAGCTGGCTTGCGCGGCGCGAGCGCGAGACCCGTGAGCTCGGCGAGCCGCGTCAGCGCCGCATCGCCGGTGAGATCGCCCAGTTCCCGCTCCAATTCCGTGACCTTTGCGCCGACCAGGACGCGGTACCAGTATCCTTGGAGAAAATGGTAGATTGCGCCTTCGCGGCCATCGAGGAATCCCAACTGCAGCACATACCGCAGGAGGAAGTACGCGGTCGCGCTCACCTCGAACGGAAGCCGGTTGTACAAGTGCTCCTTCAGGAAGCGCGTCAGGCCCGCCTTGGCCGAGGTATTGCCCGCCACCATCGCGGTGTCGCGGGGGAAAAGGCCCCGGCGCTGGTTGATCACGTCGACGGCCTCGCGGGTTGCGTATCTGTTGTGCTTGTCGGTGAAGAAGCTGAGGTCGTTCAGGTTCACGTCGGCGAAGCCGCCGTCGAACGTCACCGCCCGACCTTCGGTGAGCAGCATATGCTCATCCATCCAGCGCTGTTCGATACGCGCCTTGCCCCGCCGCCAGATGCGCAGCAGCACGAGGGGGTAGCGACCACCGTGGCGGATCCAGCGGCCCATGAAGATGTGCTTGCGCTTGAGATTGACGCCGCTGACGTCGGACGGCAGGCGCGGCAACTCGCGCGCGATCTCGGCGGCGAGGTCCGGCTCGATCACCTCGTCGGCGTCCAGGCGCATCACCCAGTCGGCGCTGATAGGCGCGTTGTCGAGGGCCCACTGGAATTGCTGGGCCTGATTGGCAAAAGGGTTCTGCAGGACGCGGGCGCCGGCCGCCCGCGCGATTTCCATCGTTTCGTCGCTGGAGAACGAGTCGATCACAAATACTTCCGAGGCGAGGGAAGCGATCGAGCAAATGCAACGGTCGAGGTGTCGCGCCTCGTTATAGGTGAGGATGACTACGGCTAGAGAGATCATGAGGCGCCGCCAATGCGGGGCGCCTTCAGCTTACGCTGCCTGACGGGTTGTGCGGGATGGCCGCTGTAAACGGTGTAGGGTTGCAAGTCGCGAAGGGCGCAACTGCGCGCGCCGAGAACCGCTCCTTCGCCAACGGTGACGCCAGGGCCCACGAAGGCCTCAGCCGCGATCCACGCCCGCGGCCCGATGATGATCGGGCGGGTCTTCAACTGAAAGTTCGGATCATCGATGTCGTGCGTCCCGCCACAGAGGAAGGCGCCTTGCGAGACGAGTGCGTAGGGACCGAGCTCGATGCGATCCATGCAGTAGACGTTGGCGCCCGGGCCGATGGCGGCGTGCTCAGCCATGGTGAGGTTCGGCGGGTACCAGATCCGGGCGCTGCCGTAGATGTTCGCCGTTGGCGCGATCCGGGCCCCAAACAGGCGGAGCAGCGCACGGCGCCACGGCCGGAACGGCGGCGGAGTCCACGCCGCCAAGAGCGTCCAAGTCACGCCCCAGGCGAGCCGATGCAGCCGGTGCTGCACTGAGAAGCTGGGGCCGCCGGTGATGGGGGAAGTCGCGCGCGCGTCGAGCAGTTCGGTCATGTGCTTTCCCCCGCCTGAAGACCGTCCGACGTCTCAAGGCATCGGCGAAACAGGCGCACCATCTGCTCGCCGACGGCGCTTGGCGAGAAGACCTCGCTGACAAGACGGCGACCGGCCACGATTAATCTGTCGCGCTCTTCTGGGGTCCAGCTTTCGGCGACGCGCAAACCGACAGCTATGGCCTCAGGGGTCTCCCCAATTTCAACGGCCGCCGCGCGGTCGAAGCCAATCGGCAGGTTGCAGGCGGCGGTCATGAGGACCGGCGTTCCAACGCCCCACGCCTCCAAGACCGTCAAAGGCAGGCCCTCGCTTTTTGAAGGTAGGACGAACGCGTGGGCGTATCTCATAGAGTTGAGCTTATCCGCGCCGAATTGTGGGCCGGCGTAGATGATGTTTCCTCCCCGTTGCTGCAAAAAGGCGAGGAAGTCGTCAGAATCATCGATCCAGCCGCAAAACACCAATGCAGCGCGGTCACTAAAATCTGGATCCTCTATAGCTAGTTGTTCCCAGGCGCGGATTAGTTCCCGCCACCCCTTTTTCTCGTGAATGCGGCCTAGGAAGAGGTAGATTCGTTTGTCTGATAGCTCCGTCGACCACCATGTCGGAGGTGATGTTGTATCGTAAGGATTTGTAGAAATAAAATTAGGTACAACATGGATATTTGTATGGTCAGATAAAGCTAAAACATCGGTGGATTCCTTATGAGTAAGAACGTGAATGGCGGATGCGCGCTTAATAAAATAATCCTGATATGTAGCAGAAACTATACGTTTGATTATATAAGATCTTCTTATAATCCATGATTCAAGCATTCCGTGAGGCGTTACGATATATGGCCTTCTTGTAGCAAGGGACCACAATAATATAGCAAGGCAATGAAACATCCAAAGTCCATGAACGTGGACGATGTCAGGTCTATAGGAGAGAATATTGGACGCCAAACTCGGCGAAAAGCCATACCGTTTGGGCCCAAATATCTTTGATGCCCTTACGTTAATTCCAGACCAGGCTTGGATATCGTCCTCGTAGTGGGCGTCTCTCAAGGTAAAAACTTGAACGTCAAGGCCTGGCCGACTCGCCAACAACTGCGCCAGGGATTTCGCAGCCTCGGCGACGCCGCCACCGGCGCGGGAGATAGAGGGAACAACGACCGCTATTTTCACCGGATGCCTCGGGTAAGCATCACATGATGTCTGCGAGAACGGTCTGCAGTCGCTTGAACCGCGTCTGATAGCGGTTCACTGCGGCGGCCACGCGCGCCCTCGCTTGCGGGAGGTCGGCGAGGTCTTGCGCGAAGATCTGCGTTACGCGGGCGCCGTCGAATGCGTCGATTGTTGTGCACCGATCTCCAAGTTCCAAGTCCCGCATGATGAACTCGGTCTTGGGGAGATAGGTGATCGCCACCGTCGGTACACCAGCCATCATCGCGAAGATGCACGAATGAAAGCGGGTTCCTAAAAACAGTGAGGACCGTGCGATCATGCCTCTGAGCACATCAGGCGGATGTGAGCGTTCGTCGACAACTACGCGCCGCTTGGCGCGTGCCTGAACGGCCTTGGCTGTCGAGACATCGGAGGAAACCTGGTTGAAGATGACCGGCGTGAGATTGTGCCTCTCGGAAATCTCATCGAGGGCTTCGGCGAGAGCGCCCACGTAAGCCGCATAGCTCGCGTCCGGCGTTGAGTTGCCGGGAAAGCTCCACCCCACTACGGTAACGCCGAGGAGCGCCTCTTCCCGGCCCAAGCCCATTCGAGACAACTCAGCGTCGATCACTGCTTCATCTGTGCAGATGAGCGTATTCCAGAACGCGCTATCGCCGGTTGGAACTACGCGCTCACCGGGCAGGCGCAGAGCCTGCGTCGCGAACTGAAGAGAGTAACTCTCCCGGGTGCAGATGCGATCGCAGCGTCTCAGCACGTGGGCCATGACCGCTCGCCCCACTGCACTCCGTACGGGCCCAAGGCTCTGAGGCGCAAGCACAACTGTCTTCCCCAGCGCTATCCCCAGTTCAATGTGAAGCAGGGCGACGAGGTAGGCTAGATTGGTATCGTGGATATAACCGCCCGGTGCGCTCACGACCAAATCGCAGGCGCGGAAGGCGGCCAAACTCCTCCTCTGGGCAGGCGGCAACAGCCAATGAGCGCCGGGCAGCGGAAGGCGCACAGCGAGCCAAGCTGCAGCCATGTAAGTGATCGTCTTTAGGCGGGCCCCGACGCCGCTCGCGTTTCCGATCCGCTCGCACCAGTCAATGTCCGGGTGGAGCTTCCGTACCTCGTCGGAACCCTCGAATACGAGAACGGTGAGCTGAGCGTCTGAGATGACGCTCCGAACCTCGGCCAGACACTCCTCAAGCAGTACGGCGTCGCCCCGATTAGATGGCCCGTACGCATTCACAACGAGTACCTTCATTGCGAGCTGTTCCTCGGTGCGCGGGAAACATCGTCCAATATTTCAAGGAGATTTCGCGTGAAGGTATCCAGAGACCAGCTGGCCATAGTTCTTTTTGCCGAATGGGCCATCGTCGCGTGGAACTTTGCATCTCTGCAGAGTAGCTGAAGGCCATCAATTGCCTTGGCTATCTCGTTATCCGCGAAGACAATTCCGTTGTCTCCATCGACTACCAGCTCGTGCGCGGCGCCGCTGCGTTCCGATACGACGGTGGGTACGCCGCAGGCCATAGCCTCGTTCACGCACAGCCCCCACTGGTCGTACTCCGACGCAAGGATCAACGCCCTGGCGCCTGAATATAGTAGAGGCATCCTTGAGGTTGGCAGGTGTGGAATGATTTTGACTTTGTCGCGAACACCAAGTCGCTCAATGGCGTCCTCAACGATCCCCTGATGGGGCCCGTTACCGACGATGATCATTTCAAATCCGTGCCCGGATATGCCGGAGGCGGCGAATATCTCTACCGCGCGATCCACACGTTTGCGGGGAATCAGTCGGCTGACGCAAAGTACAAACCGCTCGGGCATTGCGCCCATGGCCACGAGCTTTGAGCGGCGCCTACCGTAGGCGCGCGCGCGCGCCTCAAGATAGCTGTTGTCGACCACGTCATAGCCGATGCCGATGGGGCCCTGAAAACCGAGAGATCGGAAATAGGCCTTGTGGCGAAGGCCGGCGACGAGCGCGCCGTCGAAACCCTTGAGCAGAAGGCTCTTGATCAGCTCTCCACCCCTAGACCTCGGCTGATCGTCCGCCTTGCTGTCCGATAGGAAGACGACGGGGCGCCGGTGCGCCTTCGCCCAAAGCATGGCAGTCAGCGCGAGTGGATCGGAGTAGCCCAGCACCACGACATGGGTCGGCCGCTCATGCGACAACCGGCGCCATACGTCTGCGACCTGTCCAGAAGGCGCGCGCTGCCCAAGAAGTGTGATGCTCAAGGTCGCGGTGAGCGCATCGCGACGCGACTGCTTGTGGCGGTAGAAGACCGACGACCTCCGGCCCTGAATCACCAATAGCTCGCCGCCCTGCGCGCGTAATGCATTCTGCAGGTCGCACAGCCTGGGGGCGTGATGATCGCCCACATGCGCGAGTAGGAAACAAACCCTAGCTGGCATGGTGGCTCGCCTGATCAAGGCGCGCGTACAGCTCCCGCAGACGCTGAGCGTAGAGGTCCCAATTGTGCTTCTCCGCAGTCCGGCGGGCCGCCTGGCCGAGCTTGATCCTAAGATCCGGGGTCTCTGCCAGGCGCTGGAGCGCTCCCTCGATAGCTGACGAGTCCCCAGGCGGGATCAGGAGCCCGTCCACTCCGTCCGTCAGCAGTTCCTCGGCGCCGGACGATGGTGTCGCAACCACCGCGATCGCCGTTGCCATGGCCTCGCACAGTGAGACCGCCAAACCCTCCTCGAGTGAAGGCAGCGCGAACACATCGTGCTGCCGAAGTAGCTCGCAAATCTGGGGCCGCGACGCGCGCTCGATGTGATGGAACTGGTCAGCGTAACGGGCGAGCGCCTGTTTTGCCTCGGGGGCAACCGTTCCAACCAACGTTAAAGCCACGTTCCGGCCCATCCGGCGCGCCGCCTCAAGCAGGTGGAGTTGGCCCTTTCGCAGTCCTATCTGTCCAATGCAGAGGACGCGCAGCTTTCCATCGGCGGCTGCCGTGCGAGGGACGGTGGGCGGCGAAAATGCTCGGATGTCCGCAGCGTAGGGAATGACCTCGATCGAGCCGGTGAAGCCGCGCGTGCGATAGGACTCGGCGACGGTACGCGTCGGCGCGAGCAATACGTCCGACCTGAAGACTTCATCGACAATTCTCTCTTCGCGATCGATGAGCGACTCGGAGATGGGGGCGAGCCCCCACGCTCGAGCCTCCCGGGAGATGAGGGATCGGCGATTGCCTGGGTGGGTGTTGATTGCCTCGGAGATTATCGTGGCGCCGTCTTTTCGTGCGCGGGAGATGACGCGGCCTGACGCCCCGACAGCCAGTTGGTGGAGCACGGGGGCCGGACGCCAATGCTGAAGGACGCCGTATGTCCAAAGCGGTGCGGAAATTCCGAATGCGGTTTCAGGTGAAGCGCCACCTGTAAGCCGCAGCAAGCCCTGCACGGCGTATTCTTTAAGCCACAGATTCACGCACCGCGGGTCGCCTCTGCCGAGCAGGGGATCTCGGTGGGCGAAGTAGAATGCATTCAGGACGTCCTCCGCAAGGAGCGCCGGGGCATAGTTCATGACGTGGAACTTGCCGCAGACTGCCAAGTTTACGGCGCGCGCCGGCAAAGCTTCACCCCTCCCGACCATGTGAGCAGAGCGACAGCAAGGGTGGAGAATGCGAGGAAATATACGAATGTAACCCCGCCATCTCTAAACAAGGTTTTAGTGTAAAGTAGTTGAATCCAGAAAAACATCATCGTTATGACGCTCTGCGTATGGGTTGCCGTCTTATAAAGTTTGCTCAAGTAATATCCGACCGCAAACATAATGGCGGCAAGGCTCAGGACGCCGAAGACCATGAAGGCGTCCATGTATAATGTGTGCGTTAGTCCGAAGAAGTAACCGTGCTCGTTCAGGTTGACGGTCGAGGTGTACACTGGCTTGTCAGGCCAGAGTTGTCGGGGGATCGGCCACACGATCAGGCGGAGATACTGTGACCCGTAGCTCCAGCCAGTTTCGGACGGAACAAGCTTAGCTACGGCCGATGCGACATCGAATTCGACGACATCGTTTGCGAAGCCGCCGCTTCCGCGCCGTTCGAAATAGTTCGAAACCAGTTCCGTAGGAGAGGAGAGGCCGTAGAACAGTCGACGGAAGGCGAATCTATCGCCGCCGATTACATCGAATATGAAGGCTGTGATGGCTAGGCCTGCCCATGTGGTGGCCTTTGGCCAGCGTCGACCCTGGTTCATCATGGCGATCAGCGCGACCGCGGCAATCACGACGATGAATGATAGCCTCTGCGCGCCGACGTACAGGCGCAGCGCCACGAATGCGACAATCGCGGCCAGCGCCAGCGCACGGAGCTTCGGGACCAGGAACAGCAGGATGCAGATCGGGGGCAGGAACTCCGCGAGCGCGGTCGCATAGCCGGACACGCCCTGAAGTCGCTGGCCGCCGCTCTGATCCACCGCCACCGTGAAGGCCTGAACGGTGTTCATGCCGGCCCCGCCGTAGCTTCGATAGGTGCCCCACAGCCCCAGTGCCGCCAGCAGGATGAGGCATGGCCAGAACCGTGCCGGGCGCGAGATCGCCAATGAGAACGGCTGTATCGGCTCAATCCGTTCGCGGCGGTTTACCGTCACGAAAGCTGCTAACATTGCCAGAAGGGCGATGTTCGCTAAGCTGGCGGTGAGAATAATATCCTCGGAACCAGGAAATATCCGGGTTCTGCTCCAGATCACTGAGTACTGATTAGTGTACACGATTAAAGGGCGATACACATAACCTAGAAAATGATATATAAGATACATTGATACAGGGTGGTACAGGGGGGCCTTGTACCATCCGATGATAACGGCCGTGCAGATACTCCAGACCCCGAGGCTAAACAACGAACTAAAGACGAGGGAACTGCTGACTGCCTCGGTAAGCATTAGCGTTGCCTCCCAAGAACGACGAATGCGCCCTGCCAAGCTGCGGCAATGGCAATGACCACGTTGAGGCCGGCGAGGCTGGTCAGCGCAGCCTCGAGAGAGGGGAGAGCACCTGCGGACATGCCGAGCAACAGGATCAGGTAGCCCACCAAAGCCATCGCCGCTGTCGCCGCTACCCGCTCGGTGGCCAACAACAGGTACGTCGCCGCTGTGGCTGTACAGATTGCAATGCAGTCCACCGCAACGATGTGGCGAAGGCCGCCGAGATCGGTCGTGCCGAGGTTGGCCCACGCGCGGATGAACTCGTCGGAAGCCGTCAGGATGAAGGGGAGGTAAAGCGCCGTTATGACGAGAACCGGGGCGAAAAGGAGCGTCGCGAGACGGCGAACCTCGGCCCCACTTCCACTAGCCTGGGCGCGAACGAGCGGCGGCATGGTCGCCGCACCGACGACGTTCACCAGCATGGTAGGCAATCGCACCAGCGTCCGGGCGGCAAATACGATGACGGCCGCACCTGGACCGATGGCTAGCCCGACTATCGAGACAAAACCTTGATAATGCAGCGCGTTGGCAAGGGTTAGGGCGAAAGGTCCCCGTGCCGCGCGAAGCTCGTCCCAGCCAAGTCGCCCCAGAGTCGGAGTCCACGCTTTCCAGGGCCAGCCGCTGAATCTTCGGGCCCACAACACCAGCAGAATGAAGCCCGGCAGCCGCAAACATAAGGACAGGAAGAACGAAAGGACGACATCCCGTGTTAGGAGCACCGCCCCCGCGAGCACAAGGATCTGGCCGACTTTCAGAGTGTTGAAGACCAGCTGCGCGCTAGCGAAGCGGTCGTAGGCCCGCAGCACCGCTACTGACAAGGACGCGCTGGTGCTGCTGGCGAAATCAAACAAAAAGAGCGCAAGAAGGATTGAGAGTTGCGCCGCGGAGAACGTGCTTAAAGCGGCCGACAGAGGCTCCTGGAGCAGTAGGAGCGCGCAGGCAGCCGGGACAAGCATCAAGATTGACAGCAGCCAAATGAGGCCAAGTGCCGCCGAAAGTCGGCCTTGGGCGGTGGCGACTTGCCCGAGGACGACATGACGTTGAATGCCATTTGAGGTGCTGACAACTAAGCCGAGGTCCGCCATCGCGAGGTAGGCTGGAACCGCCGACACGATGAGCCATTCGCCAAACGCGTCCACGCCAAGGGCGCGCGTCCCAACAGCAACAAACAGCGCTTGGGCAAGCACCAGCCCGACTTGTCCGGCGGCGAGGGATATGAGGTTGGCGGCTAGGCCGGAGCCGGAGCCGGAGGCTGGCTTGGAGACGCGCAGAAGCAGCCGATTCCAAGCGGCGCCCAGAAGAGGGGCGCGATGGTCCACTGAGGGCTCACTCACCGGTATCTCCCAGCTGGGAAGCGAACCGCGACAGGCGCTGCTTGAGGCGAATCATGGCGGGGCCGCCAGCGAAATGCGCGAGTTCGCCAGATAATCCTGATAAGCAGCGGTGATCCCGTCCTTCAGCCCGATGGCTGGCCGCCAGCCCAGGCTCCGTAGCCTATCGCCGCTCATGAGCTTGCGCGGCGTGCCGTCGGGCTTGGAGGTGTCGCAGACGATCTCGCCCTTGAAGCCCACCACCTCACAGACGAGGCGGGCGAGCGCCAGGATGGTGATGTCCTCGCCGGAGCCCACGTTCACGTGCTCGTCCCCGGAGTAGGCCTGCATGAGGAAGACGCAGGCGTCGGCGCAGTCGTCCACGTGCAGGAACTCACGCCGGGGCGTGCCTGAGCCCCAGATGGTCAGGGTGGCGTCGCCGCGAACCTTGGCCTCGTGCGCCTTGCGGATCAGGGCCGGCATCACGTGGCTGGTCTGCAGGTCGAAGTTGTCGCCGGGGCCGTAGAGGTTGGTGGGCATGGCGCTGATGAAGTCGCAGCCGTGCTGCCGGCGATAGGCCTGGGCCAGCTTGATGCCGGCGATCTTGGCCACCGCGTACCACTCGTTGGTGGGCTCCAGCGGGCCGGTGAGCAGGGCGTCCTCGGGGATCGGCTGCGGCGCCATCTTCGGATAGATGCACGAGGAGCCGAGGAACAGCAGCTTGCGCACATTGTGCCGGTAGGCCGCCTCGATGACGTTCGCCTCGATCATCAGGTTGTCGTAGAGGAAGTCGGCCGGGTAGGTGTCGTTGGCGAGGATCCCGCCCACCTTGGCGGCCGCCAGGAACACCACGTCGGGGGCCACGACCTGGAACCAGCTCTCCACCTGGTCCTGGCGGCGCATGTCCATCACGTCGCGGCCGGCGGTCACCAGCTCGCAGTTCTCCCGCTGCATCCGGCGCAGGATGGCCGAACCGACCATGCCGCGGTGGCCCAGCACCGCCACCCGCTTGCCTTCGAAGGTGAAGCTCATCGCGGTGAAGTCTTCTGAACGAAGATGTATAGAACTGGCAGGAACGGATTTGGCGTGATCTTCGTGAGCGCGGCGGATAAGGCGAACAATGTGCGGCTGCGAGCGAGATACATGATCTCGGTGGCGTGAAGAAACGAGTGATCGCGCCATTGGGATCTTGCAAAGTGCTTCCTCACCGCCGCCCGTGTGTTCAACCGATAGCGGGTGGGGAATACATCGTGCTCTTTGCGGTTCGGCTGTAGCAGGTTCAGGACGCGCCTGTGCAGGCGGTTCGGTATCAGGGTGGCGCCGGCGGCTATGACGCCGAATTTGTTCGGCGTTCTGGCGCAGAACCAGCCGCCCGGCTTGAGAATTCGATGAATTTCAGCCGCGAAGGAGGTGGGGTCGTCTACATGTTCCGCGACCCAGTCGCTCAAGATCAGGTCAAAGCTTGCGTCATCGAATGGAAGGGCCTCTCCAGGCGCAATGACGTGCGCTTCGTCCAGCAGCGGATTCTCAAGTACGGCCGGATCTACGTCGGCGCCTATCAGCCGTGCCACCCGGCCTTTCAAAGTCAGCAATGAACGCTTGAACCCAGGGGTGGTCGTCTCGACCTGGGCGCCGCGGCCTGCGCCGAGATCCAAGACGACTGAGGTCGAAGAAACAAGAGCGTTGACGTACGAGTAGAAGAGGAACGTGGAGTCTACGCGGCTGAATCCCGCGATACCTCGCTCGGGATAGCAGGCGACGATGTTCGCCTCGATCGCATCGGCGGCGCTCATGGCTTGTACCTCACGCATAGGCCGCGATCGGTTCGTTGAGCATGGCCTTCAGGTCCTCGCGGACCATCTCGCGGGCAAGCTCACGCACGCTGGTCTCGTGGCTCCAGCCCAGCTTCTGCCGGGCCTTGCCAGGGTCGCCGATCAGCAGGTCCACCTCGGTGGGGCGGAAGTAGCGCGGGTCGATCTCGACCAAGCAGCGGCCGGTCTTGGCGTCATAGCCCTTTTCGTCCACCCCTTCGCCTTCCCAGCGCAGCTGGAAGCCGGCGTCTTCGAACGCCCACTCGACGAACTGCCGCACCGTGGTGGTGACCCCGGTCGCCAGGACGTAGTCGTCCGGCTGCTCCTGCTGCAGCATCAGCCACATGCCGCGCACGTATTCCCGGGCGTGGCCCCAGTCGCGCTGGGCGTCCAGGTTGCCGAGGAACAGCCGGTCCTGACGCTTGTGGGCGATGGCGGCCGCCGCGCGGGTGATCTTGCGGGTGACGAAGGTCTCGCCCCGGATCGGGCTCTCGTGGTTGAACAGGATGCCGTTCGAAGCGTGCATGCCATAGGCCTCGCGGTAGTTCACCACGATCCAGTAGCCATAGAGCTTGGCCACCGCATAGGGGCTGCGCGGATAGAAGGGCGTCGTCTCCTTCTGAGGGACCTCCTGCACCAGGCCGTACAGTTCAGAGGTGGAGGCCTGGTAGAAGCGGGTCTTCTGTTCCAGGCCCAGGATGCGGATGGCCTCCAGCAGGCGCAGGGCGCCGACGGCGTCGGCGTTGGCGGTGTATTCCGGCGTCTCGAAGCTGACCTGCACGTGGCTCTGGGCGGCGAGGTTGTAGATCTCGTCGGGCTGGGTCTCCTGGACGATGCGGATCAGGTTCGTGGCGTCGG
>JAEYNH010000123.1 GCA_023412655.1 Pseudomonadota bacterium
GCCCAGCCCCAGGGCTGAGCCCGCGCCGGGTCGCCGGCGCAGAGCCGCCCGGATCCGCTAGTCCGCGTCGCGGGTCATCTCGACCATGGTGGGCCGGAACCCGGCCCTGGCGAACAGCCTCTGGGCGCCTTCGTTCTGATAGGCGGCGAACAGCACGAACTGCGAGGCGCCCAGCTCGCCCAGCCCGGCGACGACAGCCTCCAGAAGCCGCCGGCCCAGGCCTGCGCCCCGGTGCTCCGGGTCCACCAGCAGGTCGTAGATCACGCCGGCCGGTCCGCGCAGGGCCAGCCAGTCCGCCCCCTCAAGGGCGCCATAGCCATAGCCCAGCACCTGGCCGTCGGCCTCCGCCACCAGAACCACCCGGCCGGGCAGCGCCAGCTCATCCATCAGGAACCGCCCGTACCCAGCCTCCAGGTCGTCCGGCGGGGCGATGAACCGGCGCCGGTCAAACTCGTGATGCCGCACCACCATGGCCGCGCCCAACCGCCCCAGCGCCGCCTCGTCCTGGGCCGTGGCCGGCCGGATGCTGATGGTCGAAGAAGTCATGCCCCGACCATAGTCCCGTCAGCCGTCGAAGCCCACGAACACCGTCGCCTCCGCCACCGACTTGCGCTCCGAGACCACGGCGTTTGCCGGGAAGGTCTCGTCCGGCCAGCCCAGAGCGATGCTCTTCATGATCACCTGGTCGTCGGCGACGCCGGCGTGCTCGCGCACCACCGGCGACTGCATGATGCCCTGGCTGTTGATCACCGCCCCCAGCCCCCGCGACCAGGCGGCGTTGACCAGGTTGGTGGCCACCGCCCCGCAGTCGAAGGGCGCATCATCGCTGCCCTCCAGCTCCTTGTCGAAGGTGACGATCACGCAGACCGGCGCGTCGAACTGGCGGAAGCCGCGCAGCACCCAATCCTGGCGCCCCTGCTGGTCTTCGCGGGCGATGCCCATGGCGCCGAACAGCTGCTTGGCCACACCCACCTGCCGGTCCCGGTGCTTGCCGGTGAACGCGCCGCCGACGCGGAATTCGCGCGAGTGGGGCACCCCTGCCAAGTTGCGCTCGGTGTTGCCGGCGCGAATGCGGTCCAGCGGCTCGCCGGTGATGACGTAGAAGTTCCAGGGCTGCACGTTCATCGACGACGGGGCCCGCATCGCCAGGGCGATGATCTCCTCGATCAGCGCCCGGGGCACGGGGTCGGGCTTGTAGCCGCGGATGCTCCGGCGGCCGAGGATGACGTCGTCGAACTGCATGAAGCCTCCGGAGAATCCCGCGCGAGGGGCCACCCCCGGCCCCCCGCGTCTTCACCTAATAGCCAAGACAAACCGACGCGGCGTCATTCAAGAAGCGGTTCGCCTCCACCACAGCCTCCCCCCGTTAGCACCCGCTCATCCCCGCGCAGGCGGGGATCCAAGCGGCCGGGCCGCGCTTGCGCGCCTGGCGGCCTCCACCACCTCCTGCACCGCGGCCACGATGACGTCCGGCCGCGTCTGGCCGATGTAGTGGCCGGCCTTCACCCGCCTGAGCTCCCCTCGCTCCGACAGGGTCGCAATGTCCTGATGCGCCCGCTCCCAAAGCCCCCGGACAGCCGAGACCTCCTCGTCCGGTATGGACGCCGGGTAGGTCTGGCCAGTCGCCGTCAGAACGATCAGCGGCAGGTCTCCGAGCTGACGCCGGTGACGCTCGATCTGGGCCGATGAGGCTGCCTCGGCGTCGGCTTCGGAGTTGATCGTGCGATGCATGTCCGCGCTGACCTGCCGCGCCGCCACCAACGCTCTCACTGCGGGCGGCAGGCTTTCCGGCGGCGGTGGGAAGCAGGCTTCAAACCCCGCCGCACCAGGGCCAAAACCTCCGGCGATCACCCGGTCCGCACAGGCGCGCCGCCGCGCCCGCGCCTGATCCGCGGCCGCCATCAGGGTCGGCGCCACGCCCCTGACGCGTCGCTCCCAGTCCGGAACGGAGGGATCGATCAGCACCATCCCTGCGACCTGCTCCGGGCTCCGGAAGGCATAGAGCTGGGCGTTCAGCCCGCCGAGTGAGTGGCCGACCAGGACGAACGGCCCCGTCAATCCGGCGGCGCGGAGCATCGCCTCCTGATCATCCACCATGGCGCCAGCATCTCGCGGCATCGGGCCGGGGCTGCTGAAGCCGAGACCCGCCCGGTCGAAGGCGCACACGCGGGTGGTCCTGGCGATGCCCGCCTGCACGTTTGACCAGGCGCTCGTGCCCTGGCCCGCGCCAGAGTCGAGGATCACCGTCGGCGCGCCGGACCCGAGGCAGAACAGGTTCATGGCCCGGCCATCCGGCAAACGGACGACCTGGGCAGGCCTTGTGTACGTCTCGGTGGGCACGACCGGCGGCAGCTCCGGGGGCATCCCCATCAGGGCGAGGAGCAGCGCTGCGGCCTTGAGCATGCCCCGACACCCTAGCGGCGATCCTGACGGCGGCACAGGCGCTTCTGCGCCGCCGCCACGCCCGGCTCCTCCCCAAGTCTCTGACCGGCCTCAGTTGGGAATGCGCGCGACGACCTTGATCTCGAAGTCGAAGCCGGCGAGCCAGTTCACGCCCACCGCCGTCCAGTTGGGATAGGGCGCGTTCGGGAACACCTCGCTGCGCACCTTCATGATCGCCTCGAACTGGTTCTCGGGGTCGGTATGGAAAGTCGTGACGTCGATCAGATCGTCCAGCCCGCATCCGGCGGCCTTCAACACCGCTTCGAGGTTGGCGAACGCCAGGCGGACCTGGGCCTCGAAGTCAGGCTCGGGCGAGCCGTCGCTGCGGCTGCCGACCTGGCCGGAGACAAACAGCAGATCGCCCGAACGGATCGCCGCGGAATAGGCGTGCTTGGCGTAGAGGTCGTGCCGATCGGCGGGGAAGATCGCGTCGCGTTGGGCCAAGTGAAGTCTCCTGTGATGCGAGGGGAGCGACGATCGCGCTGCAGGCGCCGTCGCAGCGTCGGCCAAACATATAGGCGCCCAGCCAAGCTTTGCCCGTCCGGGTCCGCCCCTGCCCGCCATCGCCCTTCGCACCGGCGTCGCTCCACCCGCTCATCCCCGCGAAGGCGGGAATCCAAGCGGCTGGCGCCTCATTGTCTTAGCGCGGCAGGTGTGCAGCTGTACAAGGCGGGCGAACGAGGCAAGCCGTTGCGACCGGGTCGGCGCGAAGGCCCCGAGGCAGAATGGGCATCCGGAACTTCTTGATCGAGGGTGTTTCCGGCGCCGGCAAGACGGCGGTGGCCACAGAGCTGCAGCGACGTGGCTACCAAGCCATCCACGGCGACCGGGAACTGGCCTACTGGGGCGACCCGGAAACCGGTCTGCCGGCGCCCCCGCCAAACGATCCGCCGACGGCGCTGTGGGTGTCCGAGCACTGGATCTGGGACCTTGAGAAGGTGACGGCGCATATCGCCAGCCGGGATGAGCCGATCACCTTCTTCTGCGGTGGCTCGCGTAACCTGCCGAAGTTCATCGGCCTGCTGGACGGCGTGTTCATCCTCGATGTCGATCAGGAGACCATGAACCGCCGGATCGACGAACGGGTCGCCCGGGACTGCACAGACTTCGGCGGCCGGCCCGAGGAGCGAGAGCTTATCGCGCGCCTGTACGCGACGCAGCAGCACGTCCCGAAGACGGGGATACGTATCGATGCGACGGCGCCGATCTCCCGCGTCGTCGACGAGATCCTGGCCAAGTGCGGGGCCTGAACCCACCACGCGGTCAGGGTCCGCCCGCAGCCGAACCCGGCGCCATATCGCCCGGCCCCTCTCGCCCCGTGGGCGCCAGCCGCCAATCATCGGCTTCGGCTACCGCCACTACACGTCCCCCGTTGACTCCCAACCCGCCTTCCCCGACACATCCCGCAACTCTCGCGGGAGAGGCCGGAGTCTCGCCTCCGGCGCCGAAGGCGCAACCGCCCCGGAAACGCTCAGGCAAAAGGACCGCGCGGGCTGATGAACGCTGGAAAGTCCCCTCGCCCCTTTGGGTGAGCGGCGCCGAAGGAGCAACGGGTCGCCAACCACCGGCGGCGCCGAAATCTCTCAGGCAAAGGGACAGCGGGGGCGCGAAACGGAGGGCAAGCCCCGCCGCTCGCCGCATCGTCAGCCGGAGTCCGCGCCATGTCCGACAGCTCGTCCGATACGCCCCTCAAGACCACCCCGCTGACCGAGGCGCATATCGCCCTGGGCGCCCGGATGGTGCCCTTCGCCGGCTACTCGATGCCGGTGCAGTACGCCGACGGGGTGATGAAGGAGCACCTCTGGACCCGGGAGAGCGCCGGCCTGTTCGACGTCTCCCACATGGGCCAGGCCCGCCTGCGCGGCGTCGCCCCCCTGGCCGCCTTCGAGGAGATCGTCCCAGGCGACTTCATCGGCCTGAAGCCCGGCCGGCAAAAGTATTCCATGCTGCTGAACCGCCAGGGCGGCATCATCGACGACCTGATGGCCGGCCGCCCCGTCGCGCCGGACGGGACTGTGGACGAGGCCCTGTTCGTCATCGTCAACGGCGCCTGCAAGGACAACGATTTCCGGATCATCCACGACGAGCTCTCGCCCCAGATGCAGATCGAGCGCCTGGAAGACCGCGCCCTCATCGCCCTTCAGGGGCCCAAGGCCGCAGCGGTCCTAACCGCCCACGTTCCGGCCGTGGCCGACATGGCCTTCATGGACATCCGCGCCCTGCCGGCCTTCGGCGTCGACGCCATCATCTCGCGCTCGGGCTACACCGGCGAGGACGGCTTCGAGATCTCCATCCCCGCCGACGCCGCCGCCCGCGTCTGGGCCTTGCTGCTGGAGGACGAGCGGGTGAAGCCCATCGGCCTCGGCGCCCGCGATTCCCTGCGCCTGGAGGCGGGCCTGCCGCTCTACGGGCACGACCTGGACGAGACCGTCTCGCCCATCGAGGCGGGCCTGGCCTTCGCGATCAACAAGAACCGCCGTGAGCAGCGCGACTTCCCGGGCGCTGCCCGCATCGCCCGCGAACTGGCCGAGGGCCCCGCCCGGGTCCGCGTCGGCCTGAAGGTCAAGGAAGGCGCCCCAGCCCGGGAAGGCGCCGAGGTGGCCGACGAGGCCGGTCAGGTGGTGGGCGTGGTCACCTCAGGCGGCTATTCGCCGAGCCTGAAGCAGGGCATCGCCCTGGCCTTCGTGCCGCCCGCCCTGTCCGCGCCCGGCACAGCGCTCAAGGTCATCGTCCGCGGAAAGCCCCAGGCGGCCGAGGTCGTGAAGCCCCCCTTCGTTCCCCACCGTTACGCCCGCAAGGCCTAGGAGAGAGAAACCCCATGCGCTTCACCAAGGATCACGAGTGGGTGTCGCTGGACGGCGACGTGGCCACCATCGGCATCACCGCCCATGCCGCCGAACAGCTGGGCGATGTGGTGTTCGTCGAGACGCCCGAGGTGGGCAAGGCCGTGAAGGCGGGCGACGCCTTCGCCGTGGTCGAAAGCGTCAAGGCCGCGTCCGACGTCTACGCGCCGGTCAGCGGCGAGGTGGTCGAGGCCAACGAGGCCCTGTCCGGCTCGCCCGAGACCGTCAACGCCGAGCCCGAGGCCGGCGGCTGGTTCGCCAGGATCCGCCTGGCCGATCCGGCCGAGGTGGACGCCCTGATGGACAAGGCCGCCTACGAGGCCTTCGTAGCCTCGCTCTAACGCTTGGGTCTCCTTTTCCTCTTGCGGGAGAAGGTAGGCCGCGCAGCAGGTCGGATGAGGGGGCTCACCGACATCGCCGCGCAACCCCTCATCCGTCGGCTTCGCCGACACCTTCTCCCGCAAGGGGAGAAGGCCTGACGAACGGACTAGGTTGATGAGATACCTCCCGCTGACCCCCGCCGACCGGGCCGAGATGCTCGCGGTCATCGGCGCTCCCGATGTCGACGCCCTGTTCGCCGACGTGCCGGCCGCCGCCCGGAAGCAGGACCTGTTCGACCTCCCGCTGCATGCGGGCGAGCTGGAGGTGGAACGCGAACTGTCGACCCTGGCGGCCCTGAACCGTCCGGCTGGCGCGGGGCCGTTCTTCTGTGGTGCGGGCGCCTATCGCCACCACGTGCCAGCCAGCGTCGACCACATCATCCAGCGGTCGGAGTTCCTGACCAGCTACACGCCCTACCAGCCGGAGATCGCCCAAGGCACCCTGCAGGTCCTTTTCGAGTTCCAAACCCAGGTGGCGGCGCTCACCGGCCTCGATGTGGCCAACGCCTCCATGTACGACGGCTCGACCGCCACGGCCGAGGCCGTGATGATGGCCCAGCGCGTCACCCGGCGGGAGAAGGCCATCCTCTCGGGCGGCGTCCATCCGCACTACGCCGCCGTCACCCAGACCATCGCCCATGCCGAGGGCATGGAGATCGTGCGCCAGCCGGTGGCGATCGACGCCGAGGCGGCGGTCATCGACGCCATCGACGATGACACCGCGTGCGTGGTGGTCCAGACGCCCAATGTGTTCGGCGTCGTGACCGACGTTTCGCGGATCGCCGAGGCCGCCCACGCCAAGGGGGCGCTGCTGATCGTGGTGACCACCGAGGCAGTGTCCTTCGGCCTGCTGAAATCGCCGGGCGCCATGGGCGCAGACATCGCCGTGGCCGAGGGCCAGTCGATCGGCAACGCCCTGAACTACGGTGGCCCCTACGTCGGCCTGTTCGCCTGCCGCGAGAAGTTCGTCCGCCAGATGCCGGGCCGGCTGTGCGGCGAGACCGTGGACGCCGACGGACGCCGCGGCTACGTGCTGACCCTGTCGACGCGCGAGCAGCACATCCGCCGCGAGAAGGCGACGTCCAACATCTGCACCAACTCGGGCCTTTGCGCCCTGGCCTTCACGATCCACATGTCGCTGCTGGGCGGCAAAGGCCTGACCCAGCTCGCCGCCGTGAACCATGGCCGCGCCCGCGAACTGAAGGGCGCCATCGAGGCCGCCGGCCTCGAGGTGCTGACGCCGCGCTTCTTCAACGAGATCGCCGTGCGCACTCCGGGCCCGGCCGCGGCCCTCGTCGATCGCCTGCTGGCCGACGGCATCGTCGCCGGCGTGCCCTTCTCCCGCCTGGACCCCAACGCCGGCCTAGACGACGTCCTGCTGCTGGCCGCCACCGAGACCACCACGTCCGCCGATATCGCCGCGCTGAAGGACGCCCTCGCCCGATGAGCATGTTGAACGTGGGCCGCCCCACCCGGCCCGAAGGCCAGAGCGAGGCCGGGGGCTTCCGCTCCCTCACCGGCGGGCGCGGCCTGCTGCAGGACGAGGCCCTGCTGTTCGAGTTGGATGGCTGGGAGAAGACCGGCGTCGACCTGCCCGCCGCCGAGTTCGACGCCTCCGACCTTGGCGACCTGGTCCGCGATGACCTCCGCCTGCCCGGGCTCTCCGAGCCCGAGGCCGTGCGCCACTATGTTCGCCTGTCGCAGAAGAACCACGCCATCGACCTGGCGCTCTACCCGCTCGGCTCGTGCACGATGAAGCACAACCCGCGCCTCAACGAAAAGCTGGCCCGGCTGCCCGGTTTCGCGGACCTGCACCCCCTCCAGCCCGTGGCCACCACCCAGGGCGCCCTGAAGCTGATGGACCGCTTGGCCCACTGGCTGAAGACCCTCACCGGCATGCCCGCCGTGGCCTTGTCGCCCAAGGCAGGCGCCCACGGCGAGCTCTGCGGCCTGCTCTGTATCAAGGCCGCCCATGAGGCCGCCGGCCAGGGCCACCGCCGCACCGTGCTGGTCCCCACCTCGGCGCACGGCACCAACCCCGCTACCGCCGCCTTCGTGGGCTATTCGGTGCGCGAGATCGCCCAGACCACCGACGGCCGCGTCGACCTGGCCGACCTCGCCGCCAAGCTGGGCCCTGACGTCGCCGCCATCATGGTGACCAACCCCAACACCTGCGGCCTCTTCGAGCGCGACGTCATCGAGATTGCGCGCCTGACCCACGAGGCCGGCGCCTACTTCTACTGCGATGGCGCGAACTTCAACGCCATCGTCGGCCGCGTCCGCCCGGGCGACCTCGGCGTCGATGCCATGCACATCAACCTGCACAAGACCTTCTCGACCCCGCACGGCGGCGGCGGTCCGGGCGCCGGCCCGGTGGTGCTGTCGCAGGCCCTGGCGCCCTTCGCGCCCGCCCCCTGGATCGTCGCCGGCGCCGATGGCCTGGAACTGCAGGAAGAGGACGTCGGCTTCGGCCGCCTCACCGCCTTCCACGGCCAGATGGGGATGTTCGTCCGCGCCCTGGCCTATATGCTCAGCCACGGGGCCGACGGCCTGCGCCAGGTCGCCGAGGACGCGGTGCTGAACGCCAACTACGTCAAGGCCTGTCTGTCCGACATCATGTCGCCGGCGTTCCCGGACGGCCCCTGCATGCACGAGGCCCTGTTCGACGACGCCTGGCTGGAGGGAACGGGCGTCACCACCCTCGACTTCGCCAAGGCGATGATCGACGAGGGCTTCCACCCCATGACCATGTACTTCCCCCTGGTGGTGCACGGCGCGATGCTCATCGAGCCGACGGAGACAGAGTCGCGGCAGGAGCTGGACCGCTTCTGCGCCGCCCTCCGCGCCCTCGCTCAAGCGGCGAAGGATGGGGATGTCGAGCGCTTCAAGGGCGCACCTCACCTGGCCCCCATGCGACGGCTCGACGAAACCCAGGCGGCCCGCAAGCCCAAGCTCGTGTGGCAGCCAGATCCTATGAGTGTGGCGCCGGCGCCATCAGCAGCGGAATAGCTCTGCGTTAGGAAAATTTAACGCGCCGGGCGCTTTACGACTCCGGCCAGGGTTCACATATCTGGTGTCGTGACGATGGGAACCTCCCCTTCCATCGCGCGCTCCCAGGTCTGATCACGTGTCTTTCGCCATGCCCTCTTTGCGCGTCTATCGCGCCGCGGACGAACACGCCCGCGGGGTAGTTAGCCGGTTGGGACGGG
>JAEYNH010000175.1 GCA_023412655.1 Pseudomonadota bacterium
ACCCGCGGGCGCGCCCCCGGCGGCCCCCCCCCCGCGTGATCTTGGCTTCGGCGGGACCTAGAAGTCCGCGCGGACGCCGAAGAACAGGTACCGCCCGAGGGCGTCGTAGGTCTGCGGGAAGGTGTTCCCCGAGCACGGACCGGTCGGGCAGTTGTTGATGGCCGTGCCGCCCGAACCCACCAGCGGCGGGTCGTTGTCGAACAGGTTGTTGACGCCGAAGCGGACCGTCACGTTCTCGCGCACGGCCCAGCTGCCGGCGAGGTCGAAGTAGTGCTGGGCCGCCAGCTTGGCGTCGGGGCCCTGGGCATGGCTCGGGCCAGAGCCCGGCACGTCGGCGTCGACCTTCACCGAGTCGGTGAAGCGCCAGGTGCCCGACAGCTCGAAGTCCCACGGCGTGCGCCAGGTGGTGCGCAGCTTGTGGCGCCACTCGGGAAGCGGAGCCGAGGTGGTGGTGGCCGAGCCGGTGCAGACCGACCCGTACTTGCCGGCGCAGTCGAACGGCTCGTCGCCCGGCAGGGAGGTGACGAGGTAGTCCTTCAGGTAGCTGCCCTGGAAGTTGAACGACAGGCCGCCGAAGCGGTCCAGGCCCCGGGTCAGACCCCAGTCGCCGAAGTCGAAGCGGTAGTTGGCCTCGACGTCCACGCCTTCGACTTCCAGCTTGCCGGTGTTGAAGGTGGTGTCGACGATGTAGCCGGCGGTGCCGAGCCACAGCGAGCCGGTCCCCGGCGCCCGGTTGATCAGGCCGCAGAGGAAGGGATCGCCGGTCTCGGCGCAGCGGGTCAGGGTGGTGTCCTGGCCGATCTGACCGATCCGGTCCTTCACCTGGATGTTGTACCAGTCGACCGAAAGGTTGAACCCGGGGAGGGCCCGCGGGGTCAGCACCACGCCGAACGACAGGGTGTCCGAGGTTTCCGGCTCGAGGTCCGGATTGCCGCCGACGAGGCCGTTGTACTGGCCGGCGAGGTTCGGCGCGATGTTGCCGTACTGGGCCGCGGTGACGCCGGTGCGGATGCACTGGGCCAGGGTGTAGGTGGGCTCATCGCCCTCGCAGGGGTCGGCGAGGCCGTTCAGCTGGACGTTGGCGGTGGCGAACAGCTCCAGGATGTTGGGAGCCCGGACCGCGCGGTTGTAGCTGCCGCGGAAGCGGAAGTCCTCGGTGGGCGCCCAGTCACCCGCCGCCTTGTAGGTGTCGGTGCTGTAGCCCTGGGAGTAGTCGGACCAGCGATAGCCGAGCTCGGCCCACAGATTGTGGAAGAACGGCCTATCCTGGACCAGCGGGATCCGGGCCTCGCCGAACAGTTCATACACATCGTAGGAGCCGTTAGCCGGCAGGGTGGCCCCGCCCTGGCCGCCGAGGTCGCCGGTCTGGAAGGCCACGTCGGTGTTCAGGTCGAGGCGCTCGCGGCGGTACTCCGCGCCCAGGGCCACGGCGACGCCGTCGTTGGCCCAGGGGGTGCTGACGCCATAGCGGGTGAGGTCGCCCGTGACGGTGGCGCTGACGATGCTCTGCGCGTACTCGCCGTTCTGGAAGCCGGGCGTCTGCACATAGTTGAGCGCTTCGGCGCTGGGGCCGGCCAGGCCGAAGATGTCATAGGGACGGCACGCGGCGTCGAAGTTCGCGCCGGCCAGGGAGGGCACGGCCGAGCGGCAGGCCGGCTGACCGGTGGCGGGGTCGATGACCACGTCCAGGGCCCGGGCCGAACGCACCAGCGAGAACTCGTTGTAGTAGGCCTGCTGATAGACCACCACGCCGTGCTGGCCGTAGACGTCGTAGTTCCAGCCCTCCGCAAGCTCGCCGCGCATGCCGATCACGCCGCGGTAGTCGGTGTGGCGCAGGTCGGCCTGACGACCGCCGCCTTCGATGTTCCGGCGCAGGATGACGAGATTGGCCTGCTGGCCCGGCGTCGTCGGGTCGGCGTCGGTGTTCAGGCCGAGGGTCGCGGGATTGGTGATGTCGTCCGGCAGCTGGTCGATGGTCGGGGCGCAGATCTGCGTCGCCATCTGGGCCGTGAGATACGGATTGCCGTCGCAGTTGATCCTGATCGCGTCGCCGAAGATGCCGGAGGGCGCGATCTGGGCGACCGTGCGGTCGTCCATGAACATGAAGTCGGCGTAGACCTCGGCCCGGTCGTTGAGCTGGTAACGGGCGAAGGCCCCCAGGGTGTAGCGCTCGTCGGGGCGCTGGAAGTAGTTGGTGGGCGCGAAGTTGTAGGCGTCGCGGTTGCCGTTGTAGGCGCGGAACGCCCGCCCGCCCGGCGCTGCGGGATCCAGGGTCAGGGCGCTGCCGTTGCCGCCGCCGGTGATGAACTGGGCCGGCGCGGTGGTGCCCGAGCCGCCGCAGGCGAAGCCGTTGTAGGACAGCGTCGCATTGGTCGAGAAGTTGGCGTTACAGGCCGAGTAGTCGCGGTCGGACTGGACCACGGCCTGGACGTTCCGATAGCCGGCATAGGCGGTGACGTTGCCGCGGCCGTCGGGCGAGTTCATGCCGATGGCGATGTTGAGGTCGGTCGTGCCGCCGTCCCAGACGTCCTTCTGGGGCAGGGCGAAGTCCTGCGGCCGCAGGGCTCCGGCCTGGCGGCGGCGCACGACCTCCTGCATGAAGTCGTTGTTGTTGGTGTGCTGGAAGCCCGAGTACTGGGCGTCGATGCGCACGCCTTCGAAGTTGCGCTGCATGATGAAGTTCACGACGCCGGCGACGGCGTCGGCGCCATAGACCGCCGAGGCGCCGCCGGTGACCACTTCCACGCGCTCAATGAGGGACGCCGGGATGAAGTTGAGGTCGGCGGCCAGGTTGCCGGGCGTGGCCGACGGGGTGCCCGGCTGCAGCCGGCGCCCATCGATCAGCACCAGGGTGCGCGTGGGCCCAAGGCCGCGCAGGTCGACGGTGGCGGTGCCGTCCGCGGCGTTGGCGTAGCTCGAGCCCTGGGCGGCGAACACCTGCGGCAGCTGGTTCACCAGGTCTTCGGTGCGGGTGATGCCGCGGGTGGCGATGTCCTCCGCCCCCACCACGGTCACCGGGCTGGCGCTGGTGAGGTTCGGCTGCGGGATCCGCGAGCCGGTGACCACCACTTCCGCCACTTCGCCCGCCCCCTGGGGCTGGGCCTGGGCCTGGGCGGCGAGGCCGAACATGGCCGCGCCACAGATCATCGAAGACGCCAGCAGGCGTTCTCGCATCGAGTTCACTTTCAAGGTCTGCATCCTCCAGCGGCCGCGCGGGGCGCGGGCCGATCCCCACAAGAAATCGGGCGCCAGCCTGGCTGTGCGCCGATGGGCGGACGCTAGAGAGCGCCGTTCGTCGGCTTGAGTGAATTTGTCGATCCGGAAAGTTGAGACCGGTTTGACATCCGCAAGCCGGCAGGGCGAGGCAGTGGCCACAACATAATGATAATTAACACAAAATGGAGATTGTGGGCGGCGTCGGCTCCGCGCGCCGCATGTCGAAATCCAGGCGCTTATGCTGCGGTGTTGCGTCCTCTATGTTGCAAAAAGAAGACAGATGCCTAGGACGCGTTCAGGACGACTGTTGTTGTCCGGATGTTGAGCGTCTCTCATCCATGATGTGACGAGATTTCGTCACATGGGCCCGGCGCCGGCGACTATCCTGAGCCGATCACGTGCAGGAGACGTCATGGCTGCTTCGCTCGCCTCCATTCCCGACGGCCGCGGCCCGGCCGGTCCCTGGCCGGAGGCGGCCCGCCGGCTGGTCTTCCGGCCACCCGTCGCGCCTGCGCCGTCCCAACCCCTGGAGCCGCCGGGGCCGGTGCTGACCTACTGGGCCGACCCGGACGCCGCGGCGGTGGAGGGGCACGTCCAGATGTTGCGGCGGTCAGGATTCGAGGTCCGGCGGTTCGACACCCTGGCCGCCATGGAGGCGGCGCGGGCCGAGGCCGAACCCGACCTGCTGATCCTGGAGACCGCAATGCCGGGCGAGGATCCGCTGGCCCTGTGCGGGCGGCTGGCGCGGGAGACCCGGACGCCGCTGATGCTGTTCAGCGCCGCCGCAGACACCCTGGACCGGGTGGCGGGCCTGGAATCGGGCGCCGACGAATACCTCCACAAGTCCTCGCATGCCCTCGAGCTGTTGGCCCGGGCCCGGGCGCTGCTGCGGCGGGCGCGGCGAACGGCGGGGGCGGAGCCGGCAGGGACGTGGAGCCTCGACATCCTGACCGGCCTGGTCACCGGTCCGTCCGGCCGCTGCGTGCGGCTGAGCCCCAGCGAGGCGACCCTGCTGCAGATCTTCAGCGCGCGGCCGAACGAGGCGCTCTATCGCCCTGAACTGATGCGGCTGCTGCATGGCGAGGCCGCTGAGGGCCTCACGCCGCGGCTGATCGACACCCGCGTGGCGCGCCTGCGCAAGGCGCTGGACGCCTGCGACGCGGGGAGCGACCTGATCCGCACCCTGCGCGGCGGCGGCTATCTGTTCCACGCCACCGTGGGCTGACGTGCGCCGCGCCGGGCTTGACCGCCCCTGCGCTTCCGGCCTAGCGCGGGACAGGGTGGCTCGAGCGAGGCGCATGGCGCGAGCGGACGGACGATCTGGGGGCGCGGCGCGAGGCCGACGGCGGAAGGGGCAGGGGCCCGACCTGCGGGAGGCGATCCTCGACGCGGCCGAGTCCCTGTTCTCGCGGCACGGCTTCTACGGCGTGACGGTTCGGCAGGTGGCGGCCGAGGCCAATGTGGATACCGCCCTGATCCACTACTACTTCGGCGCCAAGCGCGAGCTGTTCGACAGCGTGTTCGCCCGCCGGGCCGAGATCCTCAACGCCGCGCGCCTGGAGGCGCTGCACGCCTACCAGGCCGCCCATCCCGGGCGGATGGACGTGGAAGGGATCATCGAGGCCTTCATCAGCCCGCTGATCGAGCTTTCGATGACCAACGACGAGGGCTGGAAGAGCTATTTCCGGCTGGTGGCCCTGGTGAACAACACCCCGGCCTGGGGCGGCGAGACCATGCACCGCTTCTTCGATCCGGTGGTCCACGCCCTGATCGACACCCTCAAGGCGGCGATGCCGGAGGCCGAGGTGCGGGACCTCTACTGGTGCTACCAGTTCCTCACCGGGGCGATGATGTTGACCCTGTCCGAGACGGGGCGCATCGACCAGCTTTCGGACGGCCTGTGCCGGTCCACGGACCTGGAGGCGGTGCGCTCGCGGCTCTACGCCTACTGCGCCGGCGGCCTAGCGGCGGTGGTGACGCGCCGGCCCTGAGCGGCCCGCCGCCAAGCGCCACTGTGGCAAGAATTCACCAACCGATCAAAAATCGCAGGTTCGCCGTTTCGGCGGCTGGCGCTTCCCGGCGGATCGAACAACATGCGCGCCAATTCGCCTTCTGGTGAATTTCGAGGCGTCGGCCGCTCCAAAGGGGGGCAGAGCACGACGCCTTCGGGAGGATGCATAATGAAAGCCTTTGTGAAGGCGGCCCTGTTCGCGGGCGCCGCGTGGTCCGCCGTTCCGCTCGCCGCCCAGGCCCAGGCCGTCGCGCCGGCCGATGACGTCAGCGCCGTCGAGGAACTGGTGGTCACCGCCCGCCGCCGCGAGGAATCCCTGAAGGACGTGCCGGTGGCCGTGAGCGCGGTCTCCGGCGAGCGGTTGGCCGTCACGGGGGCGGCGGACCTGACGACCCTCCAGCAGTCGACGCCCAATACGACGGTGCAGGTCGCCCGGGGCTCGAACTCGACCCTGATCTCCTTCATCCGCGGGGTCGGCCAGCAGGACCCGCTGTGGGGCTTCGAGCCCGGCGTCGGCCTCTATATCGACGACGTCTACGTGGCCCGGCCGCAGGCCGCGGTGCTGGACATCTTCGACGTGGAGCGGGTGGAGGTCCTGCGCGGCCCGCAGGGCACCCTGTACGGCCGCAACACCATCGGCGGCGCCATCAAGTACGTGACCGCCAAGATCGAGGGCGAGCCCGAGCTCAAGCTGAAGGGGCAGGTGGGCTCGTACGACCAGCGCGACTTCGTGGCCTCGGCCAAGGCGCGGGTGAACGACATGGTGGGCGTGGGCCTGACCTGGGCCACCTTCAACCGCGACGGCTACGGCAAGAACCTGATCACCGGCGCCGAGCACTACGACAAGGACGTCTCGGCGGCCCGTGCGACGCTCGAGTTCACGCCCACCGAGGACCTCTTCTTCCGGCTGGCGGGCGACATCGTCACCGACAACTCCAATCCGCGCCACGGCCACCGGGAGCTGCCGACGCTGGACGTCCTGAACCAGCCGGTCGCAGGCGGCGGGGTGCTGGACGACGTCTATGACACCCGGGCGGGCGCCGGCGACCACAACCGGGTGGAGGCGCGCGGCGTCTCGCTGCTCGGCGAGTGGAACGTCAACAGCGCCGTCACCCTGAAGTCGATCACCGCCTATCGGGCGGGCGAGACGGAAGGCGCGATCGACTTCGACACCGAGCAGACGCCCTACCTCGACATCCCGGCGCGCTACAGCGACCACCAGTTCACCCAGGAAGTGCAGCTGCTGTACTCGGGTGATCGGCTCCAGGGCGTGTTCGGCGTCTTCTATCTGAACGCCACGGCGGCCGGCGCCTTCGACACCGTGCTGGGGCAGGCCAACACCACGACGGCGACCGCCGGCCATGTCGACACCGAGAGCTGGTCGGTGTTCGCCGACGTGAGCTACGACGTCACCGACCGGCTCGCCCTGTCGGTGGGCGGCCGCTACACCCGGGACGAGAAGACGGGGCAGGTGTACCGCCAGAACTTCACCGGCCTGAAGAGCCCGCTGTTCGGCAACACCCTGGCCATTCCCGGCCTGCTGCGTTCGAACTTCACGAGTTCGGACACCTACGAGAAGTTCACCCCGCGGGTGAGCGTGAGCTACGACCTCAGCACCGAGCTGACCGGCTATGTCTCGTACAGCCAAGGCTTCAAGTCGGGCGGCTTCGACATGCGCGCCGACGAGATCCTGACGCCCAACTCGGCCGACGGCTATCAGCCCGAGACGGTGCAGTCCTACGAGGGCGGGTTGAAGGGCTTCTTCTTCGACCGCCGCCTGACCCTGAACTCGGCCGTGTTCTACGCAGAGTACAAGGACCAGCAGGTCACGATCCAGACCCCGGTCGGCGCCTCGATCGCCAGCCAGGTGCTGAACGTGGGCGAGTCCCACATGTACGGCGCCGAGCTGGAAGGCTCGGCCATCCTGGCCGACAGCCTGGTGGCCAATTTCTCGGTGGGCTACATCAAGGCCAAGTTCGACGAGTACCGCGCCCTGAACCCGGCCACGGGTCTGATCGAGGACTTCGCCGACAGCCGCGTGTTCCAGAACACCCCGAAGTGGACCGGGGCGGCGAGCCTCACCTATACCCACGACCTGGGCGACAGGGGCTCGATCGCCTTCATCCCGGCGGCCTCGTACCGCTCGTCGTTCAGCATGTTCGAGGTGCCCTCGATCCTCGACCAGGACGGCTACTGGCTGGTGGACGCGAGCCTCGTCTGGACCTCGGCCGACGCCCGGTACCGCGTTGGCCTGCACGGCCGGAACCTGACCGACGAGGAGTACCGCATCGGCGGCTACAACTTCCCCGGCGGCCTGTTCGGCAACTCGGTGACGGCCTACTACGGCCCGCCGCGGACCGTGACGCTCTCGCTGGAAGCGAAGTTCTAGTATCAGCGGACGCCCGGCTCGCAGCAGCCGGGCGTTTCTCTTTGCCGGAGTGCATATGGCCAAAGACGCCCGCGAGATCAGCGGCGGCTACCGGATCGTCGTGCTGTCGGTCCTGATCCTCGCCTACACCTTCAACTTCCTCGACCGGCAGATCCTGGGGATCCTGGCCGGACCCATCAAGCAGGAGCTGGGCCTCACCGACAGCCAGCTGGGGCTGATGGGCGGACTGGCGTTCGCCCTGTTCTATACGGGGCTCGGCATCCCCGTGGCCTGGCTGGCCGACCGCTGGAGCCGCACCTGGATCATGACCGGCGCCCTGGCGCTGTGGAGCGGCTTCACGGCCCTGTGCGGCTTGGCCGGCGGGTTCTGGCAACTGTTCCTGTGCCGCATGGGCGTGGGCGTCGGCGAAGCCGGCGGCGTCGCGCCCGCCTATTCCCTGATCAGCGACTATTTCCCCAAGGAACAGCAGGCGAGGGCGCTGGCCGCCTATTCGTTCGGCATCCCGATCGGCTCGGCCCTGGGCATACTGTTCGGCGGGCTGATCGCACATGCCGTGGACTGGCGTGCGGCGTTCATCGTCGTGGGCTTGGCCGGGGTGGCCCTCGCGCCGCTGTTCCGACTGATCGTGAAGGAGCCTCCGCGGGAGGCGCCGCCCCCCACGCGGGCGGCGCAGCCGCAGCCGGCCGAGGGCGGGGTGCGCGAACTGCTGGCCAAGCCCACCTTCTGGCTGATTTCGCTCGGGGCGGCCGCATCCTCGGTGTGCGGCTACGGGGTGATGTTCTGGCTGCCGTCCTTCTTCGAACGCAGCCTGGGCATGGGCCTGGTCGACCGCTCGCTGTTCCTTGGCGCCATGACCCTGATCGGCGGCGTCGCCGGGGTGTGGCTGGGCGGCTGGCTGGGGGACAAGCTGGGCCGCGCCAGGCCGGCCTACTACCTGCTGGCGCCCGCCGTGGCGTTCCTGATCGCCCTGCCGTGCTTCCTGCTGGCCATCCAGGCCCAGTCGATGTGGCTGGCGTTCGTGCTGTTCCTCATCCCCACCGGGCTGAACCTGGTGTGGCTGGGGCCGGTGATTACCGCGGTGCAGCATCTGGTGACGCCGTCACATCGCTCCACCGCCTCGGCCTGTTTCCTGTTCGTCAACAACCTGATCGGCCTGGGACTCGGCACCTGGTTCTTTGGCGCGGTGTCAGACGCACTGACACCATATTTCGGCGCAGAATCGCTACGTTATGCGATCTATTGCGGACTCGCGTTCTATCTGGTGAGCGCCGCCCTGTTCGTCCTCGCGGCTCGCGGCATCGGCCGGGACTGGCTCGAGTAACAGGATATTTCTCAGCGACATGAATTTGTGACTTGCGTGCAGTGCAGCAACAGAGCATGAAGGTCTCGCCCTTTTGGGCGTTTCCTCCCTATGACTTGGCCGCGTCCTCGGGCGCGGCCTTTTTTTTGCTCGCGTTTCTGGCCCGCCTTCAGACCTCGAAGAGGGCGAATTCGACCCCCAGGTCGCGGTTCAGGACCGGCTTCGCCACATTGTAGACGGGCACCCCGCGGGCGGTGCGGCCCTCATACGCGCCCCGGTGGGCGTGGCCGTGGAAGGCCAGCCGGACGCCCTCGAAGCGGTCGATGGTCTCGCCCATCCGCGCCGAGCCGAGGAACGGGAAGATCTCGGGCGGCTCGCCCTGCAGCGTTTCCACCACCGGCGAATAGTGGGTGACCACCACGGTGCGCTCGGTCCGCAGCATCCGCAGGCCGGTCTCTAGCTTGAGGTTCTCGTCCACCGCGGCCTGGACGAACTGCTTGATCTCGGGCTCCCCGAAGGCCGACAGCATGTGTCGGCCGAAGCCGCCGATGAAGCCCTTGCAGCCGGCGAAGCCGACGCCGCCGATCTCGAAGGCTTCCCCGTCGAGAAGCATCATGCCCGCCTGGTGGAGGATGCGGACAACCTCCTGGGGCTGGCCGCACTCGTAATCGTGGTTGCCCAGGACGCCGACCACCGGGATGGAGCAGGCTTGCAGGTCCTCGGCCAGGATCTCGGCCTCGGGCGTCTTGCCGAAGTTGGTCAGGTCGCCGCAGAGGGCCAGCACATCGGCCTCCTGGCTGATGCGGGCGAACAGGTCGCGGTACGGGTGCTTGTGGTTCTCGCCCACGTGCAGATCGCCGATGGCCGCGACCCTCAGGCCCCCATTGGGAGGCGTGGGCGTCGGCGCACCGTCAGGCGATAGGCTCATGCCGCTCCTCCAGGCCCTTGCCCACGACGTCGGCGAAGCCCCATTCGGTGATGTCCATGACGTAATCCCGCGGGCTGAACAGGCGACCGCGGCAGACCTTCACCCGGGCCGCCGGCAAGCCCACCTGGGCCTTCAGGCGGGCCGACAGTTCGTCCATCACCCAGCGGGGAATGAGGTCGCGCTCGGTGGGGTAGATGAAGCGGAAGTTCAGGAGGTGGGTGAGCAGCACTTCCCAGTACGGCTCCATGTAGGTCATCAACCGCTGCCAATCGATGCAATCGTGCGCGCGCAGGATGACGTGGACCACGTCGGCCCCGTCGTAGCGGTAGCGATCCTGGATGAACATCTTGGAGATCAGCAGCTCGGTGGGCGGCGTGATCTTGGCCTCCGCGCCATAGACATTGATGCTGTCGTTGCCGTCGAACCAGGCGTCGGTGACGGGGGCGGTTCCGTTCGACATGGCGAAGATGACGTCGAAGAACCGGTTGTCCTGCCAGACCTTGGCGATCCAGCGTTCGTCCTCCACGTCGGTCCGGTAGCCGCGCTCCTGGAAGTAGGCGAGGATCTTCGGGTAGTCGCCCGCCTTGCAGAAGACATCGAGATCCTTCGTCGGCCGGGAGATGCCCGTGTAGGCGGTCACGGCATAGGTGCCGGACAGCAGGTAGGGGATCGCCGACTCGTTCAGCAGCCGCAGGCTCTCGGCGTAGAACGCCTCTGCGTCCCGCGGCGGATCGAAGGTTGCGGCGTCATAGGGATGCGACATGCGCTTGAAGGTTCGCTTTCTCCTGGCGGGCTTGAGCACGCCCCTCGGCCAAACGGCGCCCGGAGGGTCAAGTTCCGAGGCCCAGCGGCGCCGGCCGGGTTGGCGGTGACGGTCGGATGGGGTACCTTCCGGAGCGGCAACCCCCTGAAAAGATTATTTCCAGCGCAGCTGGAACTTCCCTGAGGTGACCTACGTTCACCCAGCCGGGCGGGGTGTGTCTTGGCGTCGGCCTGACCGTGCAAACGGCCGGGTTGCGCGCCTGGGTATCCCCGACGCCCAGCCATCGCATGCCCTCGGGGGAAACATGTCTGCGAACGTCGAGAAGACCATCGGCGCGAAGGCCGCCGGCGCGAAGTCCGTTCGGGTGAAGTCTCGCCAGCAAGGCGGCGGCGATGTGGACACCGGCCAGCTTCTGGCGGCGCTGCGGGCCTTCCGCAGGGGTGACTTCTCGGTTCGCATGCCGCGCGGCCTGACCGGGGTGGCCGGCGAACTCGCCGAGGCCTTCAACGACGTGGTCGAGCTGAACGACCGGATGACCCGCGAGTTCGAACGGCTCGGCGACACCGTGGGCCGGCAGGGCAAGATCAGCCACCGCGCGAAACTGCCCGGCGCGCAGGGCTCGTGGGCGTTCTCGGTGGACGCGGTGAACACCCTCATCACCGACATGATCCACCCCACCGCCGAGATGGCCCGGGTGATCGGCGCCGTGGCCAAGGGCGACCTCTCCCAGACCATGGACCTGGAGAACGAGGAGCGGCCGCTGCGGGGCGAGTTCCTGCGGATCGGCAAGGTGGTGAACACCATGGTGGGCCAGCTGGGCTCGTTCGCCTCGGAAGTGACCCGGGTCGCCCGGGAAGTGGGCACCGAGGGCAAGCTGGGCGGCCAGGCGCAGGTGAAGGGCGTGGCCGGCACCTGGAAGGACCTGACCGACAACGTGAACTTCATGGCCGCCAACCTGACGGGGCAGGTGCGGAACATCGCCGAAGTGACCACCGCCGTGGCCAACGGCGACCTCTCGCGCAAGATCACCGTGGACGTGAAGGGCGAGGTTCTGGAGCTGAAGAACACCATCAACACCATGGTGGACCAGCTGAACTCGTTCGCCTCGGAAGTGACCCGGGTGGCCCGGGAGGTGGGCACCGAGGGCAAGCTGGGCGGTCAGGCCCAGGTGAAGGGCGTGGCCGGCACCTGGAAGGACCTGACCGACAACGTGAACCTGATGGCCGCCAACCTGACGGGGCAGGTGCGGAACATCGCCGAGGTGACCACGGCGGTGGCCCGGGGCGACCTGTCCAAGAAGATCACCGTGGATGTGCGCGGCGAGATCCTGGAGCTGAAGAACACCATCAACACCATGGTGGACCAGCTGAACGCCTTCTCCTCGGAAGTGACGCGGGTGGCCCGGGAGGTGGGCACCGAAGGCAAGCTGGGCGGCCAGGCCCGAGTGGAGGGCGTGACCGGCGCCTGGAAGGACCTGACCGACAACGTGAACTTCATGGCCGCCAACCTGACGGGCCAGGTGCGGAACATCGCCGAAGTGACGACGGCGGTGGCGAACGGCGACCTGTCGAAGAAGATCACCGTGGACGTGAAGGGCGAGATCCTGGAGCTGAAGAACACCATCAACACCATGGTGGACCAGCTGAACGCCTTCGCCTCGGAAGTGACCCGGGTGGCGCGGG
>JAEYNH010000163.1 GCA_023412655.1 Pseudomonadota bacterium
CCTCATGCCCGCGTCCTCGCCCGCGGCCCTGCCGGCCATGCCCTTGCCCCCGGAGACGGCTCCCGGCTAGCCTTGGGGGCACGCACCAGGGGGAGAGCGACAATGGCCGCGCTGCGGAGGCTGATCACCGGGACCGGCCTCGCCCTGGCCTTGAGCGGCGCTGCGGCGGCCCAGGCCACCATTGCCGACCTCATGGAGCAGCAGGTGAATCCGGCCGCGCTCGCGTTCTGGGCCGCCGGCAACGATCCGCCCGAGGGCGAGACGCCCCAGGCGGCCGAGGCGCGCTGGCGTGCGGCCGAAGCGGCGGTGGGCGTGCTGAAGGCCGAAGGGGCGCGGATGCAGGCGCGCCCATACCTGCTGCCGGGCCAATGGGCGCGCTACTCCAAGATGATGGCCGACGCCGCCGCCTCGGGCGAAGCCGGCATCCGGGCCCGCGACCCCGAGGCGGTCTTCGAGGCGGGCGGGCGGCTCTACGACAGCTGCAGCGGCTGCCACAAGGCCTATGCCGTCCCGCAGGGCTGACGCCGGCAGGGCCCGGGGGCGCCACACGGCTGCCGCGATGCTCGGCCACTTGCGGGTCATGCGCAGCCTGTTCGTCGCCGCCGCCCTGGCGCTCTCCGTCCCCGCCATCGCCCACGCCGATCCCGCGTCGGAAGCCGCCTCCGCCGTCGGCGCCTGCATCTCCGCCATCGCCGACGGGGCCCCGGTCGCCGACCAGATCAAGGGCGAGTTCGTCGAGATCCGCCGCGAGAAGGAGCCGGAGACCTGCACGGTCACCGTCACCGGCGGCCAGCCCGTGGCGGTGCGGACCGCGGTGCTGGACGCCCTGGGCAAGCGCAAGGAGCGCTTCTCGCCGGCCAAGACCCAGTGGGAGCCCGGCGGGTTCGCCAGCCGCGAGGCGTTCTGCAACCTGCCCGCCGGCCGGGCCTTCAACGTCATCGTCTCCACGGCCAGGCCGGGCGAGCCCCTGACCCTGACCGCCACGGTGCTGGAGACCAGGGAGCGCGACGTGCGGTGCGACCGCGACGAGGGCCTCCAGGCTCCGCCGGCCGGCTAGGCGCCGCTAGAAGTCGACCCGGACCGAGACCCAGAGCCGGCGCGGCTCCTGATTGTTGGTGTACTCCGGCGCATAGGCCACCGGGCTGCCGTAGGGCAGCTGGCGCACGAAGTCGGTGTTGAAGAGATTGTAGATGGTGGCGCTGACGGTGACGTTGGAGGTGACCTCGTAGGCGCCGCCCAGGTGGGCGAGGGCATAGGCCTTGTAGTCGCCCAGCTCGTCCCGCGCCGGGCCTTCGCCGCGATAGCGCTTGCTGCGGTATTCGCCCCGCAGCCACGCATTGGCCCGCGCGTTGATCTGCCAGCGAAGGTTGGCGTTGACCATGTGCCGCGGCGTGTCGGTCAGCGGCCGGCCGGCCTCGACGCCGCTCTTCTGCTCGCTGTCGGTGAAGGTGTAGTTGGCGCCGAGGCTCCAGTCGTCCAGGAACCGCAGCCGCCCCGCGAATTCCACCCCGCGGGTCACCGCCTCGTCCACATTGATGCTCTGGCCGAAGGTGGCGGCGTTGGGGAAGAAGCCCACGTCCACGCACCCGGGCGGGAAGCCCGTCGCGGCGTCGTACTGGGCGCGGGTGAGGCCGTAGGCGCAGTTGGCCACGGGCTGGCCGGCCGCGATCTTGTCCTCGAACGCGTTGTTGAAGACCGTGGCGTTGGCCGAGAAGCCGTCGCCCTCGTAATAGACGCCGATCTCCGTGCTGGTGCTGGTCTCGGGCTTGAGCGTCGGCGTGCCGATCAGCGGCAGGCGGCCCTGCTGGCCGAAGCCGTTGATGCCGGGGGCGAGCTGTTCCAGCCGGGGGGCCTTGAAGCCGCGGGCGACGCCGCCCTTCACGGTGATCTGGTCGGTGGCGTTCCAGACCAGGTAGGCGCGGGGGCTGACCTGGCTGCCGAAGGTGCTGTGATCGTCCCGGCGGGCGCCCACGGTGAGCGCCAGGCCGTCGGCGAAGCGCCATTCGTCCTCGGCGAACACCGCCCACTGTTCGTGCTTGAAGGCGCCGGGGGCCACCCCGTCCACCAGCTCGGCGTCCCAGAACTGGCCGCCCACGGTGAAGGTGTGGTTGCGCCAGCGCGAGAACAGCTTGGTGTCGTAGATGGTGTTGGTGGCCTCCAGCGTCCGCGGGCCGCCCGCGCCCGCCACGCCGGGCGGGATGATCCGGCCGACGGTCTCGGTCTCGGAATGGCTGATGTTGCTTTCGAGCACCCCGAACGGCAGGCGCCAGTCGTGGGACAGGGCCACCTGCCAGCGGTTGAACTCCAGGGCGTCGGCATAGCCGCCGGCCGCGGTGTTGGTGCCCATCTGGCCGCGGGAGTTGTCGTACCACTGGGTGGCGGTCTCGGCGTCCAGCCAGAGGTCGTGATCGGGGTGGGGCGTGAAGGTCAGCCGGCCGCCCAGGTTGCGGATCTCGCTCTTGGTGGCGCTGCGGCCATAGCCGGTCACCGGGGCCTCCGTCCCGCCCGGATCGACGAAGGTGAGCTTGGACTGTTCCCGGTTCAGGAAGCTGCCCCGGACCGACAGACCCAGCAGGTCCTTGATCAGCGGCCCGGTGGCGTAGGCGTCGCCGCCGTAGAGATTGCCGAACTCGTCGTCGCCCTGGACCGTGGCGTTGGCCGAGACCGATCCGGTCCAGCGGGCGCCCACCTTGCGGGTGATGATGTTGACCACGCCGCCCATGGCGTCCGAGCCGTAGAGGGTGGACACCGGCCCGCGCACCACCTCGATGCGGTCGATGGCGCTCACGGGCGGCAGGAAGCTGGTGGAGGTTTCGCCAAAGCCGTTCGGCGTGACGCTGCCGGCGGTGTTCTGCCGGCGGCCGTCGATCAGGACCAGGGTGTAGTCGCTGCCCATCCCGCGGATGTTGATGGACAGGCCGCCGGTCTTGCCCACCGCGCCGCCCACGTCCACGCCCTCCACCGTCGCCAGCACCTCGGCCAGGCTGCCGGCGCGGATCTGCTGCAGCTCGGCGCGCGGGATCACGGTGATGCTGGCCGGGGCCTCGACGATCTTCTGCTCGAAACCCGCCGCCGTGACCACGACGCCGTCCACTTCCGTCGTGCTGGCGGTCTGGGCCGCCGCGGTGGTGGCGCAGATGGCCAGGCCGGCGCCGGCGCACAGGGCGAGTTTGAGAGAGGTACGCAAGGTTCGTGTCCCTTTCGGGTGACGTGGGCCTGCGCTCGGCCTCAGGGTCGAGCGATGGATGGCGTTGTGGGAGGGCGGCCTTGCTGGCCGCAGGGGCTCAGGTCTCTGAGCGGATCAGGGTCCCGCCGACAGGGGCGGGGACGACAGGCCGATCGGCCAAGGCACGGCGCGCGGCAGGCGGATGGTGGACACGGCGACCAATAAGCAAAGCTTCAACGACACGGCTTGGCCTTACGCCATCTGAGAATGGTTCGCAAGAGACGTGAGAATGATTTGCAACAACCCCGCGTCAGGCGTTCCGGGCCATCAGCCCGCCGTCCACGGGGATGGTCGCGCCGGTGATGTAGGAGGCCGCCGGAAGGCAGAGGCTGAGGGCCATGTGCGCCACCTCCTCGGGCCGTCCGTATCGGCGCAAGGCCGTCCTGCGCCGGGCGAACAGGGCGCGGTCCTCTTCCGCCAGGCCCGCGGTCATCGCCGTCAGGATCGGGCCCGGACAGATGCAGTTGACGGTGACGCCCTCGGGACCCAGCTCCACGGCCAGCGCCCGGGTCAGGCCGGTGACGCCCGCCTTGGCCGCCGCATAGGCGCTGTCCCGGGCGGTGGCGCCCAGGGCCTCGGTGGAGGCGATGTTGACGATGCGCGGGCAGCCGGAGCGCCGCAGGTGGGGCAGGGCGGCGCGCACCAGCCGCTGCTGGGCGGTCAGCAGGATCCCGAGCGCCCGTGTCCAGACTTCGTCATAGCCATCTGAATCTATGGCGGAAAAGGCGGATATCCCGGCGTTGTTCACCAGGATGTCGAGGCCGCCGAACCGCTCGGCCGCCGCCGAGACCACCGCCGCGATCTCAGCGGCTTCCGAGACGTCCAGGGCCCAGGCCTGCGCCTGACCGCCCTGGGCGCGGATATCCTGCGCCACCGCCTCGGCGCCGGGACCGGAGACGTCGGTGACGGCCACCCGGGCCCCCTCCGCGGCGAAGACCTCCGCGGTCGCCTTGCCCATGCCCGATGCGGCGCCGGTGATCAGCACCGCCAGGCCCTCGACGGATCGGATGGGGTTCATAGGGAGAGGCCTCCGTCCACGATCAGGGTCTGGCCGACCACATAGCCCGCGAGCGGCGAGGCCAGCAGCAGGGCCGCGCCGGCCATGTCCTGGGGCGTGCCCATCCGGCCCAGCGGGATAGAGCGCAGCGCCCCCGCCAGCCGGTCCGGGTGTTCGGTGGTGACCTTGGTCAGCTTGGTGTCCACCAGTCCCGGGGCCAGGCCCACCACCCGGATGCCCTCGGGGGCCCAGGCCTCGCCCAGCGTCTTGGTCAGGCTCACCGCCCCGGCCTTGGACGCCGCATAGGCCGGGTTGCCCCGGTTCGAGCCGAAGCCGGACACCGAGCTGACGATGATGATCACGCCCCCGCGCCTGGCGAGGGCGGGGCGGAACTTCCGGGCGCAGTCCATCAGGCTGTCGAGATTGACGGCCATGACCCGGTCCCAGCCTTCCGGCTCGAACTCCCCGCGGCGGTAGACCACCGTCCCCTGGCAGAGGACCAGTACGTCCAGCGGGTCGATCGGCTCGGCCGCCTCGATCTGCCCCCGGTCCGCCACGTCGACCCCCGCATAGCTCAGGCCGGAAAGGTCGGAGCCCTCGATCCCGGCGTAGTCCGCCGCCGTCGCCCGGGTCCCCCAGACGTGCACGGCCGCCCCGCGCTCACGGAAACCGTGGGCGATGCCGTTGCCGATGCCGCTGGAGCCGCCCACGACCAGCACGGTCTTGCCGCCGAAGTCGAGATCGCCCATCCGCGCGTCCTCCTCTTTCGGCCATGCTTGCACGCCGCCCCAGGCGGTCAACGCTGACGCCCCGTCACCCTTGCCAGGGGGCCGTGGCCGGGGAAGCATGGCGGAAAACGTCAGGGAAACGTCCATGCCGGAATTCCGCACGGTCGACGCCGGAGAGGTCCGCATCCGCGTGGCCGTCGAGGGCGAGGGGCCTCTGGTCCTGATGGTCCACGGCTTCCCGGAAAGCTGGTTCTCCTGGCGCCATCAGATCGGCCCGATCGCCGAGGCCGGCTTCACCGCGGCGGCCATGGACGTGCGCGGCTACGGCGGCTCCGACAAGCCCCAGCCCATCGAGGCCTACGCCATGGAGCGCCTCACCGCCGACGTGGCCGGGGTGGCCCAGGCCCTGCAGCCGGGACGCCCGGCCATCCTGATCGGCCATGACTGGGGCGCGCCCATCGTCTGGAACACGGCGCTGACCCGGCCGCAGAGCGTCCGGGCGGTGGCCGGCCTGTCGGTGCCCTACCTCGGTGTGCCGAGCCGCCCCTTCACCGAAGTCTTCGATGCGCTGTTCACCCAGCGCGGCCGGTTCTTCTACCAGGCCTGGTTCCAGAAGGTCGGACCGCCGGAAGCCGAGGCGCAGGCCGATGTCCGCGGCTTCCTGCGCAAGTTCTACTACGCCATCTCGGGCGACGCCCCGCCCGGCGCCTGGCCCCAGAAGCCCGCCGACGCCACCCTCCTCGAGGGTCTGATCGATCCCGACCCGTTCCCCGCCTGGCTCACCGAGAACGAGCTCGACTACTACGTCTCGGAATTCCGAGAGAGCGGCTTCCGCGGCCCGATCAACCGCTATCGCAACCACGAGCGCGACTTCGCCTGGCTGCAGGACTTCAAGGACCGCGTGATCGAGCAGCCGTCACTGTTCATCGGCGGCACGAGCGATCCGGCCAGCACGGCCTTCGGGGGCATCGCCGATCCGGTGGCCGCCATGCGCCCGTTCGCCCCGAACCTGGTGGCCGGACACATGCTGGAGGGCTGCGGCCACTGGACCCAGCAGGAGCGGCCCGACGAGGTCACCGCCATCCTGCTCGACTGGCTGAAGGGGCTCTGACCATGGCCGACCTCGAACTGCGCCAGGACGGGGATGTGGTCTGGGCCACCCTGAACCGCCCGGACCGCCTGAACGCCCTGAGCCGCAACCTGGTCAGCGAACTGCGCGAGTTCTTCGTAGGCCTCTACTGGCGCAGGGACGTGCGGGTGGTGGTGCTGCAGGGGGCCGGCGAGGCCTTCTGCGCGGGCCTCGACCTGAAGGAACGGGGTGATCCGCAGGGCGGCCGCTCCATCGGGGCGGGGCTCACCCGGCAGCGCGAGATCAGCGAGATCGTCATCGCCATGCGTCGCTGCCCGCAGCCGATCATCGCCTGTATCGACGGGCCCGCCGCCGGCGGCGGCTTCGCCCTGGCCCTGGCCTCCGACGTCCGGATCGCGACCCCCAGGGCCCGGATGAACGCCGCCTTCATCCGCATCGGCCTGTCCGCCTGCGACATCGGCGTCAGCTATTTCCTGCCGCGGATGGTCGGAAGCTCGGTGGCGGCGGAATACATGCTGACCGGCCGTTTCATCGACGCCGAGCGGGCGCGGGAGCTGGGCCTCGTCAGCCGCGTCGTCCCCAAGGCCCAGCTGGAGGCCGAGGCCCAGGCCTTCGTCGACGACATGCTGCATGCGACGCCCCTCGGCCTGCGGCTGACCAAGGAGGCGCTGAACCACGCCATCGACGCCCAGGGCCTTGAGGCGGCCATCGCCATGGAGGATCGCAACCAGATCCTGGCCAGCGCCGACGGCGACTTCGAGGAGGGCGTCCGCGCCTTCCTGGAGAAGCGCCGGCCTTCCTATGCGCGCCGCGAGGGCTGAACGATGATCGAACTCTGGCACTGCCCGGACGCCCGCTCGTTCCGCCCCCTCTGGGCGCTCGAGGAACTCGGGCTGGAGTACCGGCTGCACCTGCTGCCGTTCCCGCCCCGGGCCCGCGCGCCGGAATACCTGGAGGTCAATCCCCTCGGGACGATCCCGGCCCTGCGGGACGGGGCGACCTTCATGACCGAGTCCGCGGCCATCGTGCAGTACCTCGTCACCCGCCATGGCCCGAGCGACCTGGCGGTGGCGGCGGAGGACCCGGCCTATGGCGCCTGGCTGAACTGGCTGCACTTCGGGGAGGCGACCCTGACCTTCCCGCAGACGATCGTGCTCCGCTACTCTACCTTCGAGAAGGGCCGCGCCGACCAGGCCGCCCAGGACTACGCCCAGTGGTTCCTCAGCCGTCTGCGTCACGTCGACCGTGCGCTGCAGGCCGGCGACTGGCTGTGCGCCGGCCGGTTCACCGCGGCCGACATCTCGGTGGGCTACGCCCTCCTGCTGGCCGACCACCTCAAGCTCTCCCAGCATTTCTCGCCCGCGGTGGCGGCCTACTGGCGGGGGCTGAAGACGCGGCCGGGGTTCCTGGCCGCCAAGCGGGCCCAGAAGATCGACCTCTCCGAGGCGCTTTCGTCCTGATCCTTACGTGGGGTCGCGCTTGCGGGCGCGGACCGTTGGCATAGGCTTTCGCCAAACAAGAATACACGGAGGAAGCCATGAGCCCAGCGGACGATGCGGGCGCCGCCGTGCAGGCGCCGCCGCCCTTCAAGCCGCTCCCGCAGAAGGCGCCCGACATCACCGTCGAGCACCGCCCGGACGGCTCCTACATCATCCGATCGAACCATCCGCCGGGCGAGGGGCCGCGGTCGATCCCGCACCTGCTGGCGCAGCGGGCGGCGGAGCATCCGGACCGCCCGTTCATCCTTCAGCGCGCGCCCGGGCACGGACCCTGGGGCGGGGTGACCTATGGCGAGGCCCGGCGCGCCGCCGACGGGATCGCCCAGTGGCTGCTGGACCGCGGCCTGACGGGCGCCGACAGCGTGATGGTGCTCTCGGCGAACTCGGTGGAGCACGCCCTCGTCATGCTGGGCTGCTATGCGGCCGGCGTGCCGGTGGCCCCGATCAGCCCCGCCTACAGCCTGATGTCGATGGACCACGCCAAGCTGAAGCATTGCTTCGGCGTGGTGAAGCCGAAGGTGGTGTTCGCCCAGTCCAGCGAGATGTTCGGCCGGGCGTTCGAGACCCTGCGGGGCCTCTCGCCCGTCCTGGCGTTCGTCTCGGTGGATGGCGGGGAGGGCACGACGGCGCTCTCCGAGCTCATGGCGACCGAGCCGGGCCCGGCCGTCGAGGCCGCGCGCGAGCGGCTGAACCACGACACGGTGGCCAAGTATCTGTTCACCTCCGGCTCCACCGGCATGCCCAAGGGCGTGCCCCAGACCCACGGCATGTTCGCCGGGGTCATCGCCGGCCAGGAGGGCCTGCGGGCCGAGCCCAGTCCGGCCGAGGCGCCCACGGCCCTCGACTGGATGCCCTGGAGCCACATCTCGGCGGGCAACATCGCCTTCAACGGCAATCTCTGGGCCGGGGGCACGCTGCACCTGGACGAGGGCAAGCCGATCCCGGGCATGTTCGAGACCACCATCAAGAACCTCTACGAGGTCTCGCCGGTGGTCTTCGGCTCGGCGCCGGTGGCGTTCGGCATGCTGGCCGAGGCCATGGAGCGCGATCCGCAGCTTCGCCGGAGCTTCTTCAAGAACCTTCGCTTCATGGGCTACGGCGGCGCGACGCTGTCCAACGACCTCTACGACCGGCTGCAGGCCCTGGCCATCGCCGAGACCGGGATGCGCATCCCCATCACCACCATGTACGGCGCCACCGAAACCCAGGGGATCACGGTGGTTCACTGGGAGACCGAGCGCGTCGGCCTGATCGGCCTGCCGCTGCCGGGGATCACCCTCAAGCTGGCGCCCAACGGCTCCAAGCTGGAGGTGCGGGTCAAGGGGCCGACCGTCACCAGCGGCTACCACAACGATCCGGAGAAGACCGCCGCGGCCTTCGACGAGGAGGGCTTCTACAAGCTGGGCGACGCCTGCCGGTTCCTCGATCCCGACGATCCGGCCAAGGGCCTGGTCTTCGACGGTCGGGTGACCGAGGACTTCAAGCTGGACAGCGGGACCTGGGTCTCGGTGGGCACCCTGCGGCCGGACCTCGTGGCCGCCTGCAGCCCCTACGTCTTCGACATGGTGATCGCAGGCCAGGACAAGCCGTTCATCGGCGCCCTCGTCTGGCCCGCCCCGGCCGCCCGGGCCGGCCCCGGCGGGGGCCCCCGCACCCCGGGGGCGGCAGTGGGGAAGGC
>JAEYNH010000202.1 GCA_023412655.1 Pseudomonadota bacterium
CGTCGGCCGCTCGCCTATTCGACGTTCTGAACCTGCTCGCGGAACTGCTCGATGGTGGCTTTCAGGTCCAGGCCGGTGGTCGTCAGGGCGCTGAGCGCGGACTTGGAGCACAGGGTGTTGGCCTCGCGCATGAACTCCTGGGTCAGGAAGTCCAGCCGCCGGCCCACCGCGCCGTCCGTGGCCAGCAGACTCCGCGCCGCCTCCACATGTCCCGCCAGCCGGTCGAGCTCCTCGCGCACGTCGGCCTTCACCGCCATGGCGGCGGCCTCCTGCACGATCCGTTCCTCGCTGGCCGCCTCGCCCGCCAGCTCCTTCAGCCGCGCCTCGAAGCGGGCCTTGATGGCCGCCGGCTGCCCCGCCGCCTGCTCGGCCGCCCGTCCGGTCAGTTCGGCGATGCGGTGGAGCTGACCGGCGAGCACCGGCTCCAGCTGGGAGCCTTCCTGCCGGCGCGCGGCCAGCAGCCCGTCCAGGGCCGCCCCGATGGACGCCGCCATGGCCGCCTCCAGGGCCGCCATGGCCTCGCGGTCGGGCTCGCCGTCGTCGGCCTCCACCACCCCGCGCAGGGCCAGCAGGCCGTCCAGCCGGGGCGGCTTGACCCGCCCGTCCTTCACCAGCTCGCGGCCGGCCTCCAGATAGCGCTCGATCTGGTCAAGGTTGACCCGCACGGCCGAGGCGCCTTCGGCCCGCCGGGCCTGGACGCCGACGGTCACCTGCCCCCGCTGAAACCGCGTCTGGGCGCCTTCCCGCGCCGCCCGCTCCAGGCTGTCGAAGCCCGGCGGGCCGCGGAAGCGGACCTCCAGGTTGCGCCCGTTGACGCTCCGCGCTTCCGCCGCCCAGGTCCACGCGCCGAGCGCGCCCTCGGCCCGGCCGAAGCCCGTCATCCCGCTGATCGCCATGCCTGGGCCCTCGATCTTCCTATCTTCCCGGCGCCGCCGCGCCCGCGGCCGCGGCGGCCGCCGCGCGCTCGCGTTCGATCTGGCGCCAGCGCGCCACATTGCGCTGATGGTCCGCGTAGTTGGTGGCGAAGACGTGCCCGCCGGTCCCGTCGGCCACGAAGAACAGCTCGTCGGTCTTCGGTGGGTTCAGCACCGCCTCCAGAGCGGCCCGACCGGGGTTGGCGATGGGCGTCGGCGGCAGGCCGTCCACGCGATAGGTGTTGTACGGGGTCACCCCCGCCACTTCGCTGGCGCGCAGGCCCCGGCCCAGCGGTCGGCCCTTGGTGATGCCGTAGATGATCGTCGGGTCGCTCTCCAGCCGCATCCCCTGGCGCAGGCGGTTGACGAACACCGCCGCCACCCTCGGCCGTTCGGCGGCGACGGCGGTCTCCTTCTCGACGATGGAGGCCAGGATCACCGCCTCCTCCGGGGTGTCGAACGGCAGGTCGGTCGCCCGCTTGGGCCACAGCTCGGCCATCAGGGCGTCGTGCGCCCGGCGCATCCGGTCGATCACCGCGCCCCGGTCGTCGCCGCGTTGCACCTGGTAGGTGTCCGGCAGGATGGAGCCTTCGGGCGGCGCCGTGGCCAGGCCGGTCAGCACCGGCTGGCGGTTCACCGCCTCGGCGGCCATCTCGCTGGTCCAGCCCTCGGGAATGGTGATCAGGTGGCGCACCACCCGGCCGGCGCGGATGTCGGCCAGGACGCTGGCCATGGAGGCGCCTGAGGCGAACTCGTACTCCCCGGCCTTGAGCTGTCCCGCCGCGCCGGTCAGGCGCGCGGCCAGGGCGAACAGCCCGCCCGAGCGCACCGCTCCGGCGTCCTCCAGCTTGCGGGCGATGCCGCCGAGGCCCGAGCCGCGCTCGAGCACCACGACCGTCACCTCGCCGCCCTTCGCCTTCGGACCCGGGCCGTTGTAGCTCACCAGCCCGGCCAGCAGCAGCAGGACGGCCAGGCCCGCCGCCGCGGCGGCGGCGAGGCCCAGCGGCCGGCCAAGCCCCCTCCTCAGCCTCACGCGTACTTCTTGAAGATCACGCAGGCGTTCGTGCCGCCGAAGCCGAAGCTGTTGGACATGGCCACGTCGATCTTGGTCGGCTTGGCCTTGTGCGGCACCAGGTCCAGCTTGGTCTCGACGTCAGGGTTGTCGAGATTGATGGTCGGCGGCGCCACCTGGTCGCGGATAGCCAGGATCGAGAACGCCGCCTCCCGCGCGCCGGCCGCGCCCAGCAGGTGGCCGGTCATCGACTTCGTGGAGCTCATCGGCTTGCCGGGCGCCGCATCGCCCAGCAGCCGCTCCACGGCTCCCAGTTCGATGCCGTCGGCCATGGTCGAGGTGCCGTGGGCGTTGATGTAGTCCACGTCGGCGGGCGTCAGGCCCGCGTCCTTCAGGGCCGCCTTCATTGCCCGGAAGCCGCCGTCGCCATCCTCCACCGGGGCAGTGATATGATAGGCGTCGCCCGAAAGGCCATAGCCCGCCACCTCGGCGTAGATCTTGGCGCCGCGCGCCTTGGCGTGCTCCAGTTCCTCGAGCACGAGGACGGCCGCGCCCTCGCCCATGACGAAGCCGTCGCGGTCCTTGTCGTAGGGCCGGCTGGCCTTCTCGGGCGTGTCGTTGAACGCCGTGGCCATGGCCCGGCAGGCGATGAAGCCGGCGATGCCCACCGGCACCACGCTGGCCTCCGCGCCGCCGCAGATCATCACGTCGGCGTCGCCGTACTTGATCAGCCGGGCCGCGTCGCCGATGGCGTGGGCGCCGGTGGCGCAGGCGGTGACCACCGAGTGGTTCGGGCCCTTGAAGCCGTAGCGGATCGAGACCTGGCCGCTGGCCAGGTTGATCAGCGCCGACGGGATGAAGAACGGGCTCACCCGGCGGGGGCCCTTCTCGTGCAGCTCGATGGAGGTCTCGGCGATGGTGCCGAGGCCACCGATGCCTGAGCCGATCATCACGCCCGTGCGCTCGCGGCTCTCCTCGTCCTCGGGCGTCCAGCCGGCGTCGCGGACGGCCTCATCGGCCGCGGCGATGCCGTACAGGATGAAGTCGTCGACCCGCCGACGGTCCTTGGCCGACATGGTCGCTTCGGGATCGAAGCTGCCTTCCACGTCCGGCCCGCCGCCGCCCCGGCCGTCGACGCGCGGAACCTCGCACGCCACCTGGCAGGCGTAGTCCGTCGCATCGAATGCGGTGATCTTCCCCGCGCCGGAGGTCCCGGCCAGGATCTTCTTCCAAGTCAGCTCGGTTCCCTGGCCCAGCGGGCTCAGGATGCCGATGCCGGTGACGACCACTCGACGCATGGCGATCCTCAAATGAAAACCGCCGCGGACTCCGGTTTATGGGAAGCCGCGGCGGTCGAATTCTCTAGCGATTCGAGCGCCTTAGGCGCCGAGCCGCTCCTGGATGAACTTCACGGCGTCGCCGACCGTCTGGATATGCTCGGCCGCGTCGTCCGGAATCTCGATGTCGAATTCTTCTTCGAACGCCATCACCAGCTCGACGTTGTCGAGGCTATCGGCGCCCAGGTCGTCGATGAAGCTGGCCTTCTCGGTGACCTTCTCGGGATCGGCGTCGAGATGTTCGATGACGATCTTACGGACGCGTTCAAGGACGTCGGACATTAGGTAGGTCCCTCAGGGCTTAGTCAGGTGCTTGCATCGACGACGGCGACTTCGAAGTCAACCGCCGCTTTAGGTGATCAAGGTTGGCGGGGCCGTAGCATGTTCCCCACGAGTTTGGCGAGCCTCAGATCATCACCATTCCGCCATTGACGTGCAGGGTCTGACCGGTGACGTACCCGGCCTCGTCACTGGCGAGATAAACGCACGCGGCGGCCACCTCGCTCCCCTGCCCCAGGCGCTGGGACGGAATCGTCTGCAGGATCTGCGCCCGCTGCTGCTCGTTCAGGGCGTCGGTCATCGGGCTTTCGATGAAGCCGGGGGCCACGCAGTTCACGGTGATTCCCCGGGTGGCGACCTCCTGGGCCAGGGCTTTGGAGAAGCCGATCATGCCGGCCTTGGAGGCGGCGTAGTTCGCCTGTCCCGGATTGCCCATCACCCCGACGACCGAGGTAATGGCGATGATCCGGCCCTTCCGGCGCTTCATCATCCCCTTCACCGCCGCCCGGGAGAGGCGGAAATAGCTTTCCAGGTTCACCTTGAGGACCGACTCCCAGTCCTCGTCCTTCATGCGCAGCAGAAGGCCGTCCTTGGTGATGCCGGCGTTGGCCACCAGAATGTCGATGGGCGCGCCGGCCGCCGCCTCCGCCGCCTCGATCAGCCCATCCACCGCGGCGGCGTCGGACAGGTTGGCCGGGGCCGCCGAGGCGCGCTCGCCCAGCGTCTGGGCCAGGTCCTGCAGCACCGCCTCGCGGGTGCCCGACAGCACCACATGGGCGCCCTGGGCGTGCAGGGCCTTGGCGATCTCGGCGCCGATACCGCCGGTCGCCCCGGTGACGAGGGCGGTCTTGCCGGTCAGGTCGAACATCTCTCGTCTTTCCTTCAGAGGGTCTTGGCGAAGGCTTCGAGGTCCGCCGGGGCGTTCAGCGGCACGGCCTCGGCGTCCGGGGCGATGCGCTTGACCATGCCCGACAGCACCTTGCCGGCGCCGGCCTCGGCGAAGCGGGTCACCCCGCCCTCGCCGGCCATCCACTGGACGCTCTCGCGCCAGCGCACGCGGCCCGTCACCTGTTCCACCAGCAGCCGGCGGATGGCGTCGGGATCGTTGGTCGGGGCGGCGGTCACATTGGCCACCACCGGGGCCCGGGGCGCCAGGATTGTCGCCGCCGCCAGGGCCTGGGCCATCTCGTCGGCGGCCGGCTGCATCAGCGGGCAGTGGAAGGGCGCCGAGACGTTCAGCGGGATCGCCCTCGCGCCCAGCTCCTTGGCCTTCTCGATGGCCCGGTCCACAGCCGCCTTCTCGCCCGAGATCACCACATTGCCCTGGTTGTTGTCGTTGGCCACCACGCAGACGCCCACCTCGGCGCCCGCCTTGGCCGCTTCCTCGGCCAGGGCCAGGTCGGTCTTCGGCCCGATCAGCGAGGCCATCGCCCCTTGCCCCACCGGGACCGCCCGCTGCATCGCCTGGCCGCGCAGCTTCAGCAGCCGGGCCGTGTCGGCGACGCTGATCGCCCCCGCCGCCGCCAGCGCCGAATATTCGCCCAGGCTGTGGCCGGCCACGAACGCGGCCTTGTCCACGCCGACGCCGAACTCGCGCTCCAGCGTCCGCATCACCGCCACGCTCACGGCCATCAGCGCCGGCTGGGCGTTCTCGGTGAGGGTCAGCTGATCTTCCGGCCCGTCGCGCATCAGCGCCGACAGCTTCTGCTTCAGCGCCTCGTCCACCTCCTCGAACACCTCGCGCGCCGGCGCGAAGGCCTCGGACAGTTCGAGGCCCATGCCGACGGCCTGGCTGCCCTGGCCGGGGAAGATGAAGGCGAGGCTCATGCGGAGGCTCCGCTCTTTGTGATTCCGAAGGGGCGAGGGTTAGGGGATTAGGCTAGGCTGGACAAGAAAGACCAAGCGCGGCCGCCGAACACGTCGGGACAGAGCCGCCGGGAACGAGGAAACGCATGAGGGCTGTGGTCCGCCGCAACAAACAGCTGGTCTGCGACGAGATCGCCGACCTAACGCCCGAGGCCGGCCAGGTGCTGGTGAAGACCCTGGCGTGCGGCATCTGCGGCTCCGACCTCCACGCCCTGCACCACATGGAGCACATGATCGACCTGTCCCGGCGGGCCGGCGCCCCCGACAACGGCTTCGACCCGCGGGCCGACACCGTCTTCGGCCACGAATTCTGCGCCGAGATCCTCGACCACGGCCCCGGCTCGGCCAAGGCGCTCAAGGCCGGAACCCGGGTGGTCAGCATCCCCGCGGTCATGGCCTCCACCGGCGTCGAGCTCCTGGGCTTCTCCAACCGCCTGCCGGGCGGTTTCTCCGAGCGCATGGTGCTGTCCGAGGCCCTGGTGCTCGAGGTGCCCAACGGCCTGCCCACCGAACACGCGGCCATGACCGAGCCCTTCGCCGTGGGCCTCCACGCGGTCGGCAAGGCCCGACTGGAGCCCGGGTCTCCGGCGCTGGTCGTCGGCTGCGGCCCCGTGGGCCTGGCGGTCATCGCCGCGCTGAAGGCCCAGGGCCACGGCCCCGTGATCGCCGCCGACTTCTCGCCCCGCCGCCGGGCCGCCGCCGAGCGCCTGGGCGCCGACATCGTCCTCGACCCGGCCGTCGAGGACCCGCACGGCCGCTGGGAATTGCTCGGCGTGCCCCGCACCCGCGCCGCCCAGCAGATGCTGCAGATGATGGGCGGCAGCATCGCCCGGCCCATCGTCTTCGAATGCGTCGGCGCGCCGGGCGTGCTGCAGGCCCTGATCGAGGCCACTCCCGCGGGCGCCCAGATCGTGGTGGCCGGCGTCTGCATGGAGACAGACCGTATCGAGCCCTCCATCGCCATCACCAAGGAAGTCGAACTGACCTTCGTCCTCGGCTACACGCCCGAGGAGTTCGCCACCACCCTGCGCCACCTCGCCGAAGGGATCATCGACGTCTCCCACCTCGTGACGGGCCAGGTCGCCCTCGACGGCGTGGCCGGGGCGTTCCAGGCCCTGGGCGACCCCGAGGCCCACGTGAAGATCCTGGTGACGCCCTGAAGTACGCCCTTTAGCGGTCGCCGGGCGCGTTGCCCGTGGCCGCCTGGCTCCGCAGGCTGTCGCGGTAGGCCTCCACGGCCTGGCGATAGGCCAGGGTCTCCCGCCCGTCGGTGGGGCCGATATAGAAGCCCAGGCGGGCGAGCTTCTTCTGCGCCTCGGCCACCGTGGCCGCGCCGGGGATCAACGCCGCCTCCTCGTCTCCGTCCTCGGCGCCCGGCCGGAACCGCGCCACCCGCCGGTCGGCGCTCGCCAGTTCCTGCGGCGACAGCCGCGCTTCCAGCGCCACCGCCCGCTCGCGCGCCTTCAGGTCGCCGTTCCCGGCGGCGATCTGGAACCAGCGATAGGCCTCTACGAGGTTGCGATCGACGCCGGCTCCGGTCTCGTAGACCAGCCCCAGATTGAACTGGGAATCGGCGATGCCCGCCGCCGCCGCGCGCTTCAGCAGCCGCGCCGCGGCCGCATCGTCCCGGGCGCCCCCGCGCCCCTCCAGATAGTAGAGCGCCAGGTTGTGCATCGCGACCGGATCGCCGGCCTCGGCCGCCTGTGCCGTCCAGCGCCGGGCCTGCACGCTGTCGACGGTGAGGCCGCCCCGGCCCAGCTCATAGAGCTTGGCCAGGTACATCTGGGCCCGCACCTGCCCCGCCTCCGCCAGCGCCCGCAGCGCCGCCGGCTGGCCGGCGTCCGCCGCCGCCATCGCCGCCGCCAGCCGCTTCTGAACATCCGCTTCCGGCCCGGGCGCCAGGGATCCCGGCGGCAGGGCGAACTCTTCGGGCTGGGCGATCCTGGGCGGCGCGACCAGGATTCGCCCCCTCAGCGCCACCTCGGCCTGCGCCGCCAACTCCTGAGGGTCGGCGGGCGGCGCCCCCAGCGGGAACGGCGGCCCCAGGAGCGCGATCAGCGCCGCCAGGCCCAGGCACGCCACGCCCGCCGAAGTCAGCAGCGCCGCAGAGCGCGCC
>JAEYNH010000061.1 GCA_023412655.1 Pseudomonadota bacterium
GCCTCGCGCTGCCAGTCGACCTGCTGGCGCCGGACTTCAGTGAGTTCATAGGCGCCGTGCCGTTCGGCGAGCGCCCGGAAGGCGGCGCCGGCCTCGATCGCCTGCAGCTGCTCGGCGTCGCCGACCATCACCACCTTCGCGCCGGCCGCATGGGCCTGGGCGACGACCCGCGCCATCTGCCGCGAGCCGACGAGCCCGGCCTCATCGACCACCAGCACGTCGCGCGGCCCCAGCGTCTCGCGGTCGCGGCCCCATGCATGTTCCAGGCTGGCGAGCGTCCGCGAGGGAATGCCGGAGCCGGCCTCCAGGCTTTCGGCCGCCATGCCCGACAGCGCCGCGCCACGGACGCGGTAGCCCTGCGCCTCCCAGGCGTCCCGCGCGACGCCCAGGAGCGCGCTCTTGCCGGTGCCGGCGTAGCCGACCAACAGGGCGAGATCGCCCCGGCGAGTGACATGCGCCAGGGCGTCGCGTTGCGCGCTCGACAGGTCCAAACCGGCGGCCGACGACCGCGACAGGGCCGCGGCCCTGCCGGCCTCGGTGACCGCATGCCCCGGGCGTGCCGCCATCCGGTCCGCCTGGGCCTCGAGCCCGCGCTCGATCCGCAGCATCTCGCGGCTGGTGAACCGTTCGCGGCCTTGTCCGTCGCGCCCGAGGCGGACGATCCCTTCGCTCGCCCGCACCCTGGCGAGCACGGCGTCGAACTGCGCGCGTCCGTCGGTATGGCGGTGGGCGAACCGCGCGAGATCGTGGTCGGTGAACGTCGCCTGCTGATGGGTGATGGCCGAGAGCGCGATCTGCGGCTCGGCGAGGATCCGGTCGCCGTTGCGGCGGGCGATCGTGCGGTGGTCCTCCACGCGTTCGGCCGCCTCGCCGTGAATCTCGCGCCGCGCGCCCGACGCGCCGATCTTGTTCTGCGGCTCCAGGTCGACGCCCTGGTCCTTCAGGGCGCGCGCGTCGATGCGCGCCTCGAAGCCCAGTTCGGCCAGGCGGCGGTTGGCGTGATCCGCCCAGGCTTCCCGCCAGGCCACGAGCCGGTCGGTCGCGTTCCAGTCGCGGACCTTGCCGCCGAACCCGTCGGGTCCGGCCGCGCGCAGCGCCAGCATCACATGGGCATGCGGCTTGGCCTCGCCGTCGGCGCCCACATCCCAGTGGACGTTGAGGTCCGCGACCATGCCCTTGTCGACGAACTCCCGCTGCACGAACGACCGCGCCAGCTCGACGCCATCGCGCTGCGAGAGCTCCCGCGGCAGCGCGAACTCGATCTCGCGCGCCAGCTGCGCATCCTTGCGGACCTCGCGGGCCTCCACGTCGTTCCAGAGCGTCTCGCGGTCGCGCCAGCGTTCGGGCGCGCCATCGGGGAGCATGACCTCCGAATGCACAACCCCGGCCTTGGCCGAGAAGTCGTGCGCCCGATCCAGCCGTTCGTCGTGCAGCCGCGAGGCCGACCGGTACGCCGCCGCCGCCACCGCCGACGAGCCCTTGGCCCGCGAGATCACCTTCGCCGAGAAGTGATAGATCGCCATCCGGGCGCTCCGCCGCCCGCGCACGTCGCGACAGTGACGTATAAGCGCGCACTCAGACCTTCGGCCGTGAGTGACGGGCGCGCCATGCGTAAGCTTACCCATGGCCCCCCGAACAAAGGACGCGCAGGGTCGTGTCTCCGACGTTTTCGGAGGCGACCGTCATGAAGAAGCCGCGCGACCTCGACGCCGAACTTCTGGCCCTGCAGCAGCGCGCCAAGGCCCTGAAGGGCAAGCGGGTCACACAGTTCGGGGAGCTGGTCATCGCGACCGGCGCCGACAAGCTCACCGTCGAGGAACTGGCCGGCGCCCTGGTCGCCGCGGGCAAGGCGGACGCCGATGCACGCGAAGGCTGGCGCCGCGCCGGCGTGAGCTTTTTTCACGGACAGGCCCGCCCTGGCGGCGGCGCTGAACGCCGCGGCGAACGCCGCGCGGCGGATCGCGGCGGCCCGCCACCGGGTTGAGGCGGCGCATGCGCGCGCGGACACGAGGGCCTGGGTCGTGCAGCGCCGCGAACGCACCCATCATCTGATCGAGCTGGGCGGCCTCGTGTCGAAGGCCGGCCTGGTCGAGTTGATGCTTGACGACCGCGCCGCGTTGTTCGGCGCGCTGCTGGAGCTGGCCGACAGGCTGCAGACGCCAGAACGTGACGCGGCGCTCGCCCTGTGGCGCCGGCGTGGACAACGCGCCTTCGCGCGGGATGCCGAGGCCAGCGCGTGAGGCTCGCGCTAGGCGCCATCTGGCCGACGCTGGTGGGCGCGTTCTGGGGAAACGTCTGCGCGGGCCTGCCCTTCCTCATCGTGCGGGACCAATTCGGCCTGCCGCCGATCCTGGCGGAGTGGATCAACCCCCTCGCCGCCACGGCGGCGGGCGGCGCGCTGGGCTTCCTTCGATGGAAGGGCCGCTACGGGAGCACGGCGCCGGCGACCACGCACGGCAGCGCGCAGTTCGCCGACGAGCGGCGGGCCCGCGCCGCGCTCGGCGGGCCCGACGGCCTGATCGTCGGACGCGCCGTGGCCGGCTGGCTGATGCGCTACGCCGGACCGGGCCATCTCCTGACCTTCGCCCCGACCCGGGCCGGCAAAGGCGTCGGTGTCGTCCTGCCGAATCTCCTGTGCGCCGACCGCGCGATCCTTTGCGTCGATCCGAAGGGTGAGAACGCCCGTATCGCCGCCCGTGCGCGGGCCCGCTTCGGCCCGGTGCACGTGCTCGACCCGTTCGAGGTCTCCGGCCGCGCGACCGCCGCCTACAATCCGCTGGCGGCGCTGGATCCGCTCGGCCTCGATCTCGCCGAGGACGCCGCGCTGATCGCCGAGGCGCTCGTCTACGATCCGCCGGAACAGGTCAGCGAGGCGCATTGGAACGAGGAAGCCAAGGCGCTGATCGCCGGCGTGATCATGCACGTCGTGACGCACCCGCCGCCTGCGGGCCCGACGCTGGCCGCCGTCCGCGACCTGCTGACCGCCGCGCCCGCGCGCTTCGCCGCGACGCTGAAGGCGATGCAGGCGAGCCCCGCCGCCGACGGCCTGGTAGCCCGCGCCGCCAACCGCCACCTGGGCAAGGCCGACCGCGAAGCCGCCGGCGTGCTGTCCGCCGCCCAGCGCCACACCCACTTCCTCGACAGCCGCCGCATCACAGACAGCCTCTCGCGCGCGGACTTCGCGTTCGAGGACCTGCGGACCGCGCGCGCCACCATCTTCCTGGTGCTGCCCCCCGAACGCCTGGGCACACACGCCCGCTGGCTGCGCCTGCTGGTGGCGCAGGCCCTGCACAGCCTCGCCCGCGGGCCGGCGCGAGCGGCGCCGACCGCCGCCCCGATCCTCTTCCTGCTCGACGAGTTCGCGGCGCTGGGACGCCTGGAGCCGCTCGCGCAGGCCTATGGTCTGATGGCCGGCTACGGCGTACAGCTCTGGGCGATCCTGCAGGACCTGCACCAGCTCAAGTCGCTCTATGGCGAGCGGCACGGGACCTTCCTGGCGAACGCCGCCGTCACCCAGGTGTTCAACGTCGCCGATTTCGACACCGCCCAGTGGGTGTCGCGCACGCTCGGGGTCACGACGGAGACCTTCATTGCCCAGGGGACGTCCATCAACTCCGGGTCGACCGCCTCGCTGAAGGGCGGCTCGAGCTCGTCCGGAGAAGGCGAGAGCTGGAGCGAACAGCGCGTCCGCCGCGACCTCCTCACCCCCGATGAGGTGATGCGGCTCGCCGATCACCTGATGCTGGTGCTGCGCCCCGGGCGCGATCCCCTCGTCGCCGGCAAGGTCCGCCACTACGCCGACCGCGAGTTCGCCGGCCTCTTCGACGCGTGAGCACCGACCTTGAGCCGCCAACAGTGCAGGAAATCAACGGATTGAGGCGCTCGCCGCGAGAGCCACAAGAGTTTGAGAGCAGGCCTGATCCCAAGGTATAAGCCGCCATTGCCACTTTATACCGAGAGCGGGCATAGGTATAAAACCCGCTTGGGTTTTATACCGAGGAATCATGCGCGCCGAGGATTTCACCCCTGAGGCCACTGGCCGTCTGGTGCCAACCTTGTCGCAGCAGCGGGCCTTCGTCCCCGATCCCCTGCCGCCGCAGATCGACATGAACGACATCGCGGTCGCGATGGCCGAAGCCATGCAGGCGATCGGTGAGCTCAAGGGGGCATGCCGACGCCTTCAAAACCCCTTCATCCTCGTCCGGCCGCTGCAGCGGCGCGAGGCGCTTACCTCGTCGGCGATGGAAGGAACGTTCACGACCGAGGACGAACTCGTCCTCGCCGAAGCCGGCCTCACGCGCGAGAACAACGACGACACCCGCGAAGTCTACAACTACATGCGCGCCCTCGACGGGGCCATGAAGCTGCTCGAGGAACTGCCGATCTGTCACCGGGTCCTGAAGACCGCGCACGAGATCCTGCTCAGCGGATTGAGCGCCACCCGAGGCGCTCAGAAGCGGCCCGGAGAATACAAGGTCGAGCAGAACTGGATCGGTGGCCGGACTATCGAGGCGGCCCGGTTCGTGCCGCCGCCGCCAGCAGAAACCCAGCAGTGCATGGACGCGCTCGAGGCCTACATCAATCGTGAGGCCGGCGGCCTGCCGACGCCCATCACCGACCTGGCTCTGGTCCACTACCAGCTGGAAACCATCCACCCGTTCGCCGACGGCAACGGCCGCGTCGGCCGGATGCTGATCTCGGTCATGGCGACGAAGAGCGGTCTGCTGGAAATGCCGGTCCTCTACATCAGCCCCGTGCTGGAGCGGGACAAGGACGAATACATCGACCTGATGTTCGCCGTTTCGGCGCGCGGTGAATGGGCGCCCTGGCTGAACTTCTTCTTCCGGAAAATCTGCGAGGCTTGTCACGAGACGATCGCCACGATCGACCGCCTCATCGCCCTGCAAGCCGAGTACCGGCAAGCGACAGGAAGTACGATCCGATCCGGCACGGCGATGAACCTCGTCGATGCGTTGTTCGTAACCCCGGTGATCACCGTGAACAGCGCCGCCGATCTGATGGGCGTGACCTATGCGGCGGCCAAGAAGACGATCGACAA
>JAEYNH010000063.1 GCA_023412655.1 Pseudomonadota bacterium
GCCGGGCGCATGGCGGGGGCGGCAGGCGCCTCGGCGACTATCACCGGCGCGGTCGGCGCCGGCCGCGGCTGCGGCTCCTCGGGACCGGGCGTGAAGGTGGGCGGCAGGGCCTCGGCCGGACCCGTGCCGTCGGAACGATAGATCTGCAGGCCGGCGGCGGGATCGGTGGGCTGGGCCTCGTTGGTGGCCGCCTCTTTCATGCCGCCCACGGGGACGCCAACGGTCTGCGGCGCATCCCCGGCCTGACGCACGCCCGAGCGGTAGAAGACGAAGATCGCCGCCACGAGGCCGGCGAGCACCAGCACGCTGATGATCAGGGTGATCGGCACCGGCCGGGCGCCCCTGACCGGCTGGCGGGCGTCGAACGAGAGGGGCGCGTCGGTGGGTGGCGTATAGGCGCCGCGCTCGTGGTCGGACATCGCGTAGGCTCCGAAGCAGCAGAGGACGCGCGCGAATCGCGCCCATTGGACGGCAGTTTAGCGAAGCTAGGGCCTCGCCAGCGCCTTCAGGAGCCGTTTTTCTGTGGGTCGTCCAAGGCGGGAATGCGGCGCATCATCCCAGGCGTTCCAACCCGCGCCTCAGCCCCAGATCTCCAGGTGGAACAGCTTGCGGTGTTCCTCGATGGCGAAGCGGTCGGTCATGCCGGCGATGTAGTCGCAGACCACCCTCGCCCGGCCGGCCTCGTCCCGGCCCTCGATCTTGGCCTGCCACTCGGTGGGCAGGACATCGGGCTCGGCCATGAACAGCTGGAACATCTCGGCCAGGATGCGGCGCGCCTGGCTGCGGGTGCGGTTCACCCGCCAGTGGCGGTACATGCGGTCCATGAGGAACCGGCGCAGTTCCGCCAGGTCTTCGACCATGTCGCGGGAGAAGGCGACGGTGGCCTGGCCATAGTTGCGCACGTCCTCGGCGCTCTCCAGGCCGCCCTCCTCCACCCGCCGGCGGGTCTCGGTCATGACGTCGTCGACCATGGCGCCGATCATCCGGCGCACCGCCTCCAGGCGGATGATCGAGCGGTCGGTGTCCGGATAGTCCGCCAGGGCCGAGGCCACGTGCGGCCCGATGAGCGGTACGTCGCGCAGTTCGCCCAGGCCGAACAGGCCGGCGGACACGCCGTCGTCCACGTCATGGTTGTTGTAGGCGATGTCGTCCGCCAGGGCCGCCACCTGGGCCTCGGCCGAGGCCCAGCCCGACAGCCGCAGGTCGTACTCGGCGTCGAACTCGGCGATCGCTCGCCAGGACGGCTTCTCCAGCTTATCGGTGACGGGCCCGTTGTGCTTGATCACCCCTTCCAGGGTCTCCCAGGTAAGGTTCAGGCCGTCGAAACGCGGGTAGCGTCGCTCCAGCCGGGTCACCACCCGGAAGGTCTGCACGTTGTGGTCGAAGCCCCCGAACTGCCGCATCTGCACCTGCAGCTCGTCCTCGCCGGCGTGGCCGAAGGGTGGATGGCCCAGGTCGTGGGCCAGGGCGATGGTCTCGGCCAGGTCCGCGTCGAGGCCCAGGGCGGTGGCGATCGAACGGGCGATCTGGGCCACCTCCAGGCTGTGGGTCAGGCGCGTGCGGAAGTGGTCGCCCTCGTGGGCGACGAAGACCTGCGTCTTCTCCTTCAGCCGGCGGAAGGCCGTGGAGTGGATGATCCGGTCGCGGTCGCGGGCGAAAGGCGTGCGCGTGCGGCTCTCGGGCTCCGGGACCTTGCGGCCGCGGGACCTGGCGGCGTCTTCGGCGAAGGGAGCCTTCGGGGGATTTGTGGCGGCCATCAAACCGTTCTTGAAAGTCTGGCCTCTTGGTCGAAGCCGCTCGAAACCTCATATAGTCCAGGCCGCTATTTCGTTTAACAGGCGATGACCACGAGCCCATGAACACCCAGGACGTCACCCTTTCCGCCGCCGCCGCCGAGCGCATCCGCGCCCTGGGCCAGGCCGAAGGGCGCCCGGTGATGCTGCGAGTGGCCGTGGAAGGCGGCGGCTGCTCGGGCTTCCAGTACCAGTTCGACCTCGTGGACCAGCCGCAGGACGACGACCTGAAGGTGGAACGCGACGGCGCCGCCGCCCTGGTGGACGTGGTCTCCATGGCCCTGCTGAAGGGCTCGGAGATCGACTTCGTCGACGAACTGGCGGGGGCGGAGTTCCGCATCCGCAACCCGAACGCCAAGTCCAGCTGCGGCTGCGGCGTCAGCTTCTCGATCTGAGCTGGGACCTCCACCTCGGCGATCACCGTTCCGCAGGGCTTGAATTTAGGAAATTTCCTAATTAGGTTTTTTCCTATGAGCCAGGTTTTCAAGGCCCTGGGCCATCCGGCCCGGCGGCGGATTGTCGAGATGTTGCGGGCCGGCCCGATGACCTCGGGCGATATCGCGGCGGCGCTCGACCACATGACCTGGCCGACCGTCACCGGACACCTCAACGCGCTGAAGGACGCGGACCTGGTCAGCGCCGAGCGCGAGGGCGCCTCGGTCCGCTACCGCCTGCGCATCTCGGCGGTCGAGGAAGCCGTCGGCTTCCTACTCGGACTGATGGGCGGGTCCGAAATCGAAAACCGAACCCGGGAGGCGAGGAATGGCGAACCGGCTTGAGCGCGGGTTGGCGGCAGCGGCGGCTGCGGTCCAGGCCGGCGTCGCGCTGGCGATCTTGAGGTGGGGCGACACAGGGCCCATCCCGATGCATTTCGGGTGGAACGGCGCGGTCGACCGCTATGGCGAGCGCGGCGAGGCCGCGGCGACCGTGGGGGCCATGGCCCTGCTGACGCTGTTCGCGCCTTTCGCCATCCGCGCGCTCTCTCGTCGCCGGCTCGACGGGCCAGGCGAGTTCCGCGAGGCGATCCTGATGCTGGCCGGCGTGACCAGCCTGATCAGCGCGCTGGTCGCCGCCCTCGCCTTCGGCCTGGTCGGAGAGGCGTCAGCGGGGCTGGGCGTCATGTGGGCCGTCGGCGCCATCCTGGCCGTGATCGGCGCCTATGTCGGCAAGGTTGAGCCCAACGCGCTGATCGGCGTGCGGACGCCCTGGAGCTTCGCGAGCCGCCTCGCATGGGACAAGTCCAACCGCCTCGCCGGCCGGCTGTTCTTCTGGATCGGCTTGGCCGGCGTCTTCGCCGCGCCCTTCCTGCAGCAGCCCGCGGGGCTCCAGGGCCTGGCTATCCTCATCCTCGCCGCGGCAGGGTTGGCGGTGTTCGAGAGCTGGCGGGTCTGGCGGGCCGACCCCGACCGCACGGGCGCGCTTTAGGCCACCGGCTCCAGCACCGCCCCCAGCTTGTCGAGCAGCCAGCCCGTGCCGTGCTCGCGGCTGCCGGCGTCGTCGTAGCCGTCGAGGAAGGCGCCCTGCTCGGTCATGACGAGGCGCGTGCCCGAGCCGTGAGGCTTGAACTCGATGGTGGCCAGGGAGACCGAAATCTTCACGCCATCGGTGTGCATGTCGTAGCCGTAGATGATCCGCGTGTCGGGGATCACCTCGAAGTAGCGGGCCTGGAAGTCCGAGACCTTGCCGCCCGGATGCTTGCCCCACAGCCGCTCGGCGCCGCCCGAGCGGAAATCCATCGAGCGTTCGTAGCATTCGAAGCCCTCAGGCCCGGCGAACCATTGCGCCTTGGCCTCCGGCGTCGCCCAGGCGGCGAACACGCGGGACGGCGAAGCCGGATAGGTCCGCTCGATGCAGAAGGTGGCGTGGACGACGTTACGATCGGTCATGAGGGCTCCTCAGGGTTGGCGGCAAGATAGGCGCCGAGACGGTCCAGGCGCTGTTCCCAGGCCGTACGGCGTTCGTGGATCCATTGCTCGGCGCGGCTGAGCGCGGCGGGCTCGATGCGGCAGGTGCGGACCCGGCCCACCTTCTCCGAGGCCACGACCCCGGCGCTCTCCAGAACGGCGAGGTGCTGGACCACCGCCGGCAGGCTCATGTCGAAGGGCCGGGCGAGATCGCTGACCGAGGCGGGGCCGCGGCTCAGCCGCTCGATGATGGCCCGGCGGGTCGGATCGGCCAGGGCCTGGAACAGGCCATCCAGATCGGGGCTCATGCCGCCTTCCGGCCAGGGAACATGTGCCAGACGGGCTGGGCGTCCTCGAGAGTGCGGGCGACGGAGGGGCGCGCCTCCAGCCGGCCGAGATAGGCGCCGAGCGTCGGGTGGCTGGCGCGGAACGGCGCCACCTTGTCGGCGTAGTAGAGCGCGGGCGCCGCGGCGCAGTCGGCCAGGGTGAAGGTCTCGCCCGCGGCCCAGGTGCGGCCGGCGAGTTCGCCCTCCAGCCAGTCGTAGCTCTTGACCAGGGCCGCGTCGGCCTGGGCCACGCCCACCGGGTCCTCGCCGCCCCGGAAGTTCTCGGCGACGATCCGCGAGGTGGGCTCCATGACGTAGCTGTCGAACACCCGGTCCAGCAACCGCACCTTGAGCGCCGCCTCCGGATCGGCCGGGATGAAGCCGGCGGCCGGGGCGTGGAACAGTTGGAGATATTCGATGATGACGGTGGTCTCGGGCACGATGCGATCGCGGCCGGTGTCCTCGAGGACCGGCATCTTGCCGAGCGGCCATCGCGCCACATGCTCGGCCCAGACCTGCGGCTCGTAGGGGGCCACCAGCCGCGTTTCGAACGGCAGGCCCGTCTCTCGCAGGGCGATCTTGGCCTTCCAGCAGTAAGACGACAGTGGATGCTCGTGCAGGATGAGGGTCATGGCGGCGCCTTCACTTAAGAGATGACTTAAGTATCAGCGGTTGGCGGGGCGCGCAAGCCATTGAGCCGAAGCGCGCGCGCCACTAGCTTCGCCGGCTCGAACGGGAGCCTTCGATGCGCATCGCCACGTGGAACGTGAACTCGGTCAACGCGCGCCTGGAAACGGTGCTGCGCTGGTTCGAGGCGGCCAGTCCGGACGTCGCCTGCCTGCAGGAGATCAAGTGCGTCGACGAGAAGTTCCCCGCCGAAGCCTTTGAACGACTTGGCTATAACATCGCCGTGCATGGCCAGAAGAGCTACAACGGCGTGGCCATTCTCTCGAAGCGCCCGCTGGAGGACGTGAGCCGCGGCCTGCCCCAGTATCCGGACCTGGGCGGCGAGACCGACGAACAGGCCCGTTATCTGGAAGCCGTGGTGTCCGGGCCGCAGCCGGTTCGGGTGGCCTCCATCTACCTGCCCAACGGCAATCCCATCGGCAGCGAGAAGTTCGCCTACAAGCTGGCCTGGATGGAGCGGCTGAACCGACACGTGCAGGATCTGCTGGCGCTGGAGGAGCCGCTCGCCCTGGTGGGGGACTACAACGTCATCCCCGAACCGCGGGACGCCGAGTTCCCGAAGAACTGGGTGGAGGACGCCCTCTTCCAGCCCGAGAGCCGGGCCGCCTTCCGGGCGCTCAAGAACCTCGGCCTCACTGAGGCCTATCTGCAGGCCGACGGCGCGCCGGGCGCCTACACCTTCTGGGACTACCAGGCCGGCGCCTGGCAGCGGAACAACGGCATCCGCATCGACCACGCCCTGCTCTCGCCCCAGGCGGCCGACCTGCTGCGCGGGGTGGAGATCCATCGGGACGTGCGCGGCTGGGAGAAGCCCTCCGACCATGTGCCGCTGGTGATCGAGCTGGACGTCTAGGGCCGCGAAGGCCCGCGATCCGGCCGCCACATAACGCCGTCAGCCAAAGCGTAGCCCAGACTCACGAAACGGGCTTAGGCTCACGTTCATGGACGAGGTCGGGCCGCTCATCGTGCTGATGGTGATCGCCGGGGTCGCCTTTACGGCGCTCGGCTCCGCGGCCGTGTGGCACCTGGACGAGGGCCGCCGCATCCGCCGCAGCCTGAAGAAGGTCCTCGGCGGCGAGCCCCACGCCCTGCTGATCGCCCGGGGCACGGGCAAGGGCGTCGGTTTCGACTTCGGCGCCAACCTTGTGGTGGTCGCTTGGGACAAGGGCGGCTGGTGCCTGGAATACCGGGTCGAAGAACTGATGGGCGCCGAACTGATCGTCGACGGCCAGGTGGTCGCCCGCACCCACCGTGGGGAACAGCGCCGGGCGCTGGACAGCCTGGCCGGAGCCCAGGAGCACGTGCGGCTGCGCTTCGTTTTCGACGATCCCACCTATCCCGACTTCCTGCTCGACCTGTGGCGGCGGGGCGACGAAGCCGGGAAGAAGGCTTTCACCTCGGCCGAGGCGCTGCAGGAGGGCAACCGCTGGATCGCTCGCATGGAATCGCTGCTGCGACGCCCCGTCCCGCGCCGGGGAGCGACCCTCGCCGCGCCCACGCGCCCGGCCACGCCCCCGCCAGCCGATTTCGATGACGATGACGATGACGACGGCGCCGAACATGCGGCATGAGTTGACAGTGTAAATTAAAAACACCAGTCTCCGGCCGACAGGGGAGCTCCGCCATGACGAACCTCATCGCCGCCGCCGCCGTCTTCGTGCTGATCCACCTGCTGATCTCAGGCACCCGGGTGCGCGACGCCCTGGTGCTGAGGCTTGGGCCCGGCCCCTACATGGGCCTGTTCTCCCTGGTTTCGGCCGTCGTGCTGGTCTGGCTGGCGCTGGCCTTTGGGCAGGCTCGCGTCTCGCCGGTCAATGACGTCTTCTGGAGTGTCACGCCCGCCACCCGCCACCTGCAGGCGGTGATCCAGCTGGTGGCCGTGCTGTTCGTGGTCATCGGCCTCACGACGCCCAACCCCACCAGCGTGCGCCAGGAAGGCGCCCTGGACCGGCCCGATGTGGTGCGCGGCATGCTGCGCATCACCCGGCACCCGTTCCTCTGGGGCGTGGCTCTCTGGGCCTTCGGCCACCTGCTGGTGAACGGCGAGGCGGCCAGCCTGGTGCTGTTCGGCTCGATGCTGGTCCTGGCTCTGTTCGGCACGGTGAGCATCGACGCCAAGCGCAAACGCGTCCTCGGCGCGAAGTGGGACGTCTTCGCGGCCCAGACCTCGAATCCGCCCTTCCTGGCCATCATGCAGGGGCGGCAGCGGCTGTCGATCCGCGAGATCGGCTGGTGGCGCATCCTGGCGGGCCTGCTCGTCTGGGCGGCGCTGCTGTGGGCGCACCCCTACATCGCCGGCGTCCCCGCCCTGCCCTAGCCGCCCGGCCTAACCGAGGGCGAAGCCCACCGCCGCCTCGCAATGAACGAGTGTGGTGTCGATGGCGGGCACGTCCAGGTCGTCCTGGCTGAGCAGCAGGCCGACCTCGGTGCAGCCGAAGATGACGCCGTCGGCCCCGGATGCGCGGCCCTTGGCGACCATCGCCAGCACCTCGGCCTTCGAGGCCGGGTTCACGACGCCTTGGCAGAGCTCGTCGTAGATGATGGCGTGCAGGCGGGCGCGGTCAGCCTCGTCGGGCGTCAGCGGGCCCCGGCCCGCCGCGACGAGGCGGTCCCTGTAGAAGCCCTGCTCCATGGTGAAGCGGGTCGCCAGCAGCAGCGGCCTCTGCACGCCCCTCGCCTTCAGCGCCGCCGCCGTGGCGTCGCCGATGTGCAGGAACGGCACGGAGACGGCGCCCGCGATCGCCGGCGCGTTCAGGTGCATGGTGTTGGTGCAGAGGACGATGGCCTGCGCCCCCGCCTGCTCCAGCCGCCGGGCGCCGTCGGCCAGGATACGGCCGGTCTCGTCCCAATCGCCCTTCGCCTGCAGGGCCGCGATGGGCGCGAAGTCCACCGACCACAGCAGGAGATCGGCCGAGTGCAGCCCGCCGAGCCGTTCGCGAACCAGCCGGTTGAGCTCGCGGTAGTAGATCGCCGTGCTCTCGGCGCTCATCCCGCCGAGGAGGCCCAGCGTCTTCACGGCCGCGCTCAGGGCAGCTTGCTCAGATCGCGCACGGCGCCTTTGGCGGCGCTGGTAGCGAAAGCGGCATAGGCCTTCAGGGCGGTGGAGACCTTGCGGGGCCGCGGCTTCGCCGGCTGGAAGCCCTTGGCCGCCTGGACGGCGTGACGCTGATCCAGCACCGCCTGCGGCACCGCCAGTTCGATGGTCCGGGCTGGAATGTTGATCCGGATCAGGTCGCCATCCTCCACCAGGGCGATCATGCCGCCCTCGGCCGCTTCGGGCGAGACGTGGCCGATGGAAAGCCCCGAGGTGCCGCCCGAGAAACGGCCGTCGGTGATCAGGGCGCAGGCTTTGCCCAGGCCCTTCGATTTCAGATAGCTGGTGGGATACAGCATCTCCTGCATCCCGGGGCCGCCGCGCGGACCCTCGTAGCGGATCACCACCACGTCCCCAGCCACGACCTTGCCCGTGAGGATGGCCGAGACGGCCTCGTCCTGGCTCTCATAGACCTTGGCGGGACCCTCGAAGACCAGGATGGAGTCGTCCACCCCGGCGGTCTTCACGATGCATCCGTCGACGGCGATGTTGCCGCTGAGCACGGCGAGGCCGCCGTCCTTGGAGAAGGCGTTCTCCGCATCGCGGATCACCCCGTTCTGGCGGTCGAGGTCGAGGTCATCCCAGCGCCGGGACTGGCTGAAGGCGGTCTGGGTCGGCACCCCGCCCGGCGCGGCCTTGAAGAAGGTGGCCACCGTCTCGCTGTTGGTCTGGCGGATGTCCCAGCGGGCGATCGCCTCGCCCAGGGTGGGCGAATGCACGGTGGGCACGGTGGTGTGCAACAGGCCGGCGCGGTCCAGTTCGCCGAGGATGGCCATGATCCCCCCGGCCCGGTGGACGTCCTCCATGTGCACGTCGTTCTTGGCAGGCGCGACCTTGCAGAGACACGGCACGCGGCGGGACAGGCGGTCGATGTCCTCCATGGTGAAGGGCACGTCGCCCTCGGCGGCCGCCGCCAGCAGGTGCAGGACCGTATTGGTGGAGCCGCCCATAGCGATGTCGAGGCTCATGGCGTTCTCGAACGCCTCGAAGCTGGCCACCGAGCGCGGCAGGACGCTCTCGTCGCTCTGCTCGTAGTAGCGGCGCGTGATGTCGACGATCAGGTGGCCGGCTTCCAGGAACAGCCGCTCCCGGTCAGCATGGGTGGCGAGCACCGAGCCGTTGCCAGGCAGCGACAGGCCCAGGGCCTCGGTCAGGCAGTTCATGGAGTTGGCGGTGAACATGCCCGAGCACGAGCCGCAGGTCGGGCAGGCCGACCGTTCGATGGCCGCGACCTCCTCGTCCGACACCTTCTCGTCGGCGGCGGCGACCATGGCGTCGACCAGGTCGAGGGCGACCTCCTTGCCCTTCAGGACCACCTTGCCCGCCTCCATCGGGCCGCCGGAGACGAAGACCGTTGGGATGTTCACCCGCATTGCCGCCATCAGCATGCCGGGGGTGATCTTGTCGCAGTTGGAGATGCAGACCATGGCGTCGGCGCAGTGCGCATTGACCATGTACTCGACGCTGTCGGCGATCAGCTCGCGGGACGGCAGGCTGTAGAGCATGCCGTCGTGGCCCATGGCGATGCCGTCGTCCACGGCGATGGTGTTGAACTCCTTGGCGACGCCGCCCGCCCGCTCGATCTCGCGAGCGACCAGCTGGCCGAGGTCCTTCAGATGGACGTGGCCGGGCACGAACTGGGTGAACGAGTTCACCACCGCGATGATCGGCTTGCCAAAATCCCCGTCCTTCATGCCGGTGGCGCGCCACAGGCCCCGGGCGCCGGCCATGTTCCGACCATGGGTGGAGGTGCGGGAGCGGTACGCGGGCATATCAGGTCCTGGCGACAACGAGGCGGAAACTGGGTTCACATACGCTGACCGGGGCGCGGTTGCCAGATCAGCGCCTGCGACTTGTGATGCATTCGTTGCGCGACATCGGGCCCCAAAGCCCGTCCGGCGCCCGGCTGGCGGCGGTATTAGGCCCGTGGGGGAAATTCATGCCCCGGCGATGAGCCCCGAGATCCGCCGAAGCCGATCGTCCCAGGCGGTTTGGAAGGCGTCTGTCCAAGCCTCGCCGAGGATCTCGCGACAGGTTTCCATGACCACCGGGAAGAAGCTGGCGAACGCCTCGGGGGGCACCTCGAAGCCTTCGTGGCTCAGCCGCTCGGCGCGGATGAAATTTGCTCCATAGGCGCCGTCCAGGCTGAGGAGGCAGTTGAGCGCCATGGCCAGCATCTCGCCGCGGATCGATCCGTCCGTATCGCGCCAGAACAGCGGCTCCATCGCCGGAAAGCGGGCGAACAGGCGGGCGTAGACGGCCGGCGCCGGATCGCCGGCCCGCTCGGCCACCAGCTCGAGCGAGCGGACGAGAGGATCGCTCAGAGCGCCCTCTCGATGGCGTCGGTGACCTCGGAATCCAGCGGATCGGTGCGCGAGCCGAAAGCCTGGATGGCCGCTCCGTCCCTGCCGATCAGGATCTTGTGGAAGTTCCAGGCCGGCACCGCGGGATCGCCCAGCTCCGCCTGCGCCCACTTGTAGAACGGATGGGCGCCCTCGCCCTTGACGTCGACCTTGGCGGTCAGCGGGAAGTCGACTCCGAAGCGGGTCTCGCAGAAGGCCTGGATCTCGGCCTCGGTCCCCGGTTCCTGGCCTGCGAACTGATTGCAGGGCACGCCCAGGACCACGAGCCCCTTTTCGCGATAGGCCGAGTAGAGCTGCTCCAGCCCGTCGTACTGGGGTGTGAGCCCGCATTGCGAGGCGGTGTTCACCACGAGCACCACTCTGTCCCGGAAGGTCTCGAGGGGCAGCGGTTCGCCGCCGATGGTCTCAAAGGAATAGTCGTGCGCGCCGGACATGGCTCAAGCCTCCTTCGGCCGTTCCCCCGGGAGCAGGCTAACGCCGTTAGCTCGCCTCTTCCAACGCCTGTTCGACGGCGATCGCCAGGTCGAGGGCGGCAATGGCCTCGTCCGGGGTGACCACCGGCCGGGGCGCCTGGCCGCGGACGGCCTGAAGGAAGGTCTCGACGCTGGCGCCAAGCGGATCGGCTGCGGCGGGCGTGTCGGCGAAGTCCGGATTGAGGGCGAACGGGGTGGTATTGCGGAAGGTCCGGGCCATGAAGTCGATCTCGACCTCGCCCGAGGGGTAGACCACGCGCATGGTCCGGCGCCGGCCCTCGGCCAGGCGCGAGACGTCGAAGCGGGCGGTGAAGCCGGAATCGAAGCTGACCTCGGCGCGCGCCACGTCCCACACGCCGCCGGGGCCGCGAGCGCCCTCGCCTTCCGCCGTCACGGGCTCGGCCGTGGTGATGGCCAGGGCGAGGTCGATATCGTGCACCATCAGGTCGAGCACCGCCGAGACGTCGCGGCTGCGCTCGGAGGGTGGGCCGTGGCGGAGGGCCTCCAACAGCAGCGGCTGTTCCGGCACGTCGAGCAGGCCCATGGCGCGGAAGACCACCCGCTCCTGGTGGCCGCAGGCGACCACCAGGCCGGCCCTGGCCGCGGCTTGCCGAACCTTCTCGGCGTCGGCGAGACTGACGGCGATGGGCTTTTCCACATAGACCGGCTTGCCCGCCGCCAGCACCGCGAGGGCCTGTTCGGCATGGAAAGTGGCCGGCGAGGCGATGGTCACAACGTCGACGGCTTCGAGGAAGGCGTCCATCTCATGGAAGGCCCGGCCGCCCAACGGAACGGCGATGGCCGCGGCGCGCTCAGGATGCGGGTCCAGCACCGCCGAGAGCGTCACACCGGGCAGGCGCGCGTACTGGCGAGCGTGATAGCCGCCGAACACGCCGGCGCCGATGACGCCGCCTCGCAGGGTCTCGGGCATGGACTCAAACCTCGGACTGGGCGCGCGCGGCCTACCATGCTCCGGGCGCTCGACGCCACCCGACCCAGCGGCTAACCATTCGTTTAACCATAAGGGACCGGAGGAAGCCCCATGACTGCCGCCCGCGAGATCCGCCTGAAGAGCCGGCCCCACGGCTTGCCCGCCCACGACAACTTCGAACTTGTGAAGGTGGACCTGCCCACGCCAGGTCCTGGCCAGGTCCAGGTCCGGAACCTGTGGATGACGGTCGACCCCTACATGCGCGGCCGCATGAACGACGTGAAGAGCTATGTGCCTCCGTTCGCCCTGGGCGAGGCGCTGCAAGGCGGGGCCGTCGGAGAGGTAGTGGATTCGAACGACCCCAACTTGCGGGTCGGCGACCTGGTGCTCTCCATGTTCGGCTGGCGCGAGGCGTTCAACGCGCCAGTCGGCGCCCTGCAGAAGCTGGACGCCCACGGCCTGCCGCCCCAGGCCTTCCTGGGCGTGGCGGGAATGCCGGGCCTGACCGCCTATGCCGGCTTGCTTCGGGTCGCCGGGCTGAAGGAAGGCGACGTGGTGTTCGTCTCCGGCGCCGCCGGGGCCGTCGGCTCGATGGTCTGCCAGATCGCCAAGGCGAAGGGGCATGTGGTGATCGGCTCCGCTGGCGGGCCGGAGAAGGTCGCCTACCTGAGAGAGATCGGGGTCGATCACGCCATCGACTACAAGGCCGAGCCTGACCTGACCGCCGCCCTCGCACGCGTCGCCCCCGAGGGCATCGACGTCTATTTCGACAACGTCGGCGGCGAGCATCTCGAGGCCGCCCTGAATGCTGCCCGCCCGTTCGCGCGCTTCGCCGAGTGCGGGATGATCTCGATGTACAATTCCACCGAACCGCCGCCCGGCCCGCGGAACATCGTGCAGGTGGTGGGCAAGCAGATCCGCATCCAGGGCTTCATCGTCTCCACCCACGCGGACCTGCAGGACGAGTTCCAGCGTGACCTCGCCGGCTGGGTGCGCGAGGGCAAGATCACCTGGAGGGAGACGGTGTTCGAGGGGATCGAGCGCGCCCCCGACGCCTTCCTCGGGCTGTTCACCGGCGAGAACCTCGGGAAGATGCTGGTGAAGCTCGCTTAGGCGGCACGGACGGCGTAGAACGGCAGCTCCGACCTATAATTCCACAAGTTCCGGAGGCTGCCGTGCCGCGCCTGTTCAGCGCCTATGTGATCGTCGATTGGAGCGCCGCCGCCAAGCCGACCACCGGTGCGGATTCGATCTGGATCGGGGTGCTCAAGCGCGACGTGCGCTTCCGGCTGGCTTTCGAGAGCTACAATCCGTCCACCCGCGCCGAGGCGGAGACCCGGCTGACCGCCGTCCTCGACGACCTGCGCAAGCGTAACGAACGGGCGCTGCTCGGCTTCGACTTCCCGCTGGGCTTTCCGCGCGGCTTCTCCGAGGCGCTCAAGCTGCCGGGCGAGCCGCCCTGGCGCGCGACCTGGGACCAGCTTGCCAAGATGGTCAAGGACAAGCCGGACAACACCAACAACCGGTTCGGGGTGGGCTCGGAGATCAACCGGCGCCTTACCGGCGGCCCGTTCCCGTTCTGGGGCTGCCCCCCGAAGGACGCCCTGACCACCCTGCAGCCCAAGCGCACCCGGGCGCACGGACCCGACGACCTGCCCGAGTTCCGCCATGCCGATCTCGCGGCCAAGGGCGCGGCCTCGATCTGGAAGCTCTACTACAACGGCTCGGTGGGCGGTCAGGCGATCCTGGGCATCCCGTTCGTGCGGCGGCTCAAGCTGGCCCGGGGAGACGGCTTCCGGGTCTGGCCGTTCGAGACCGGCTTCAAGCCTCTGACAGAGGCCGATCTCGACGGCGTGGAGGTGGTGGCGGCCGAGGTTTACCCCTCGCTGCTGAAGGCTCAGCCGGCGCCCGGTGAGGTGAAAGATCTGGCGCAAGTGCGCGCCGCGGCTGAGTTTTTTGCCCGCCTGGATGAACAGAACAAGCTGGGCGGCCTGTTCGCGCCGGCCAAGGACCTCCCCGCCGACGCCGTGCTCGATGCCGAGCGCGAGGAAGGCTGGATCCTGGGCGCCGGCGCCTGAGCCGCGTGGCCAGCGGGTTCAGAGCCCTCGCCGGCTGAGCATCCAGAAGCGGGCCAGCAACAGGCCGCACGAGATGAAGCTGGCGACCACCACCGCCCAGACGATGCCGTTGATGCCCATCCTCAGGGGAATGGCGAACCAGTAGGCCAGCGGCATCATCACTAGGATGTAGCTGGCCAGGTGGGTGTAGGTCGGCAGCCACACGTCCCCCCGGGCGCGCAGCGCCTGGGCCACCACCACCTGCAAGGCGTCCGGGAAGAAGAAGAGGCACGACAGCACCAGGGCCGGCGCGGCCATGGCGATGGTCGCCGCGTCCCTGGTGTAGCCGTGACTGATCAGCTCGGCGGTGGGCCAGATGGCCAGCGACACCACCAGGCCGAACACCGCAGCGACCACGAACGACACCACGCCGGCCCGCGTGACCCCAGCCGGATCGCGCGCGCCATAGGCCTTGCCCACCAGCACAGCTGCCCCGGTGGCCAGGCCCAGCGGGACCATGAAGACGATGGCCGCGACGTTCAGCACGATAGCCCAGGCGGCCACCGCCAGGCCCCCGATCCAGCCGGCGATGACATTCATGCTGGCGAAGGCCGAAACCTCCAGGAAGTTCGACGCCCCGGCGGCATAGCCGATCCGACGCTGCTCGGCTTCCGCCGGACGGTCGCGCTCGGGCCTCGTGAAGACGCCCAGGGCCCTCGCCTCCGGCAGGGTGGCGATGAAGGTCAGCATGGCGATGGCCAGGAAGGTCCGCGCGCCGAAGGTGCCCCAGGCCGCGCCGACCGCACCCATGGCCGGCAGGCCGAAGGGTCCGGGCACGAACAGCAGCACGAGGCCCAGGTTGACGATGTTCGCCGCCCACATGGCGACCGCCGCCGGCCCGGGGCGCTGCAGTCCTTCCAGCCAGAAGCTGGCGGCCACGCTCACCGCATAGGGCGTGAGCGAGAGGGTGAAGACCATCAGGGCCCGGGCCGCGCCATCCGCAAGGTCCTTCTCCAGGCCGATGACGTGCAGGAACGCGGGGCCGACCAGGGCCAGAAGCGCTGTGGACGCCAGGCCCAGCCAGACGCTGTAGACGAGGCCGCAGCGGAGCACGGCGCCGGTGCGCTCGCGCCGCCCTGCGCCCACCGCCCGGGCGGTCATCACCTGCACGCCGATCAGCAGGCCCACCAGGGCGGTGAGGACGACGCTGGTCGGCGCCCAGCCGAGGGCGTGGTAGCCGAGCTCCCGCGCCGAGAAGCGGCCCACCACCACGGCGTCGGTGAGGCCCATGGTCATGATGCCCAGGCGCGCGAGAACCACCGGGCCCGAAAGCTTCAGAAGCTGGGCCAGGTCGCTGCGGGCGGAGTGAGCGGGGTCCGCAACGAGCGCGGACGCTTGGGCCGCGTCGCGGTCCATGAGGAAAATAACCCGGAATTTCAAAGAGGCGCGGACACTGCGCCGCTCCGCGCCGTCCGGCAAGCTCAGCTTGATCGCTCCGGGGCGGCGCTCCGCCCCGCGTGGCCATAAGGGCACACGCCGGGCGCCGCCTTAGCTGATGGCGTCGAGGTCCACCCGCAGCTCACGACTCCAGATGCGGCCGGCCGCGCAGGCGTCGATGAAGGTCCTGGCGTCACCGCCCTCCTCCAGCGGCACAAAGCCCTGGTCCACATCGCTCGCGGTGATGCCCGCCTTTTCGAACAGGATCGCCGCCGCGGCGGTGTGGCCGATCACCTTGCAATGGGCGAAGGCGTCCGAGACGAAGTCCTTGGACGGCTTGTCCATGGACAGCAAGGCCGCCCCCTCGGACGAGACCAGGACGGCCACGGCGTCGTAGAGCACCGAAGGCGCCCCATCGATCTTGTGCTTGGCCTCCTGCAGCGTCCCGTCGTCGAGCACCGCGCCGCCGACCTTGGGGGCGATGATCTCGTACAGGGCGCCCTCGGCCTCGATGGCCGCGATCAGTTTGCCCAGCAGACGCCGGTCGGTCCCGTCTGCGATCACGACGCCGACCTTCCGGCCGCGGAAGCTGGGCGGCAGGCGCTTGAGGATGCTGAGCGGATCGGACGGCGGCAGGTCGGCGATGGGCGGCCGGAAAGCCGGCGCGGCTGGCGGCAGCTCCATCCCGAGGCCGTCGGCGACCGTGGCGGCTAGGTCCTCGTCGATGTTGCGCAGGTGCGAGACGGTGCGGGCCCGGATATCCGGCCGCTCGCAGCGGCTGAGCTCGAACACCAGCGCATCGCCGATGTGCTTCTGCTCGATGGCCGTCTGGCTGACATAGAACTGCCGCGCCTGGCTGTAGTGGTCGGCGAAGGTCTCGGGCCGCACCTGCCGCTTGTCGCCGTGGGCCACCTCGGCGAAGTGGCGGTATCCCTTCTCGGGGCTCTCGCGGGGGCCCTCGCCCCAGCTGTTCGGCTCATAGTTCGCGCGCCCCTTGGGGTTGCGCATGTTCATGTGGCCGTCCTGCTGGAAGTTCATCACCGGACAGCCGCGCGGCTGATTGATCGGGATCTGGGTGAAGTTCGGCCCGCCCAGCCGCTTCAGCTGGGTGTCGAGGTACGAGAAGTTGCGACCCTGCAGCAGGGGGTCGTTGGTGAAGCCGATCCCGGGCGGGACATTCTGGGTGCAGAAGGCCACCTGCTCTGTCTCGTGGAAGAAGTTGTCCACCACCTGGTCGAGCACCAGGCGGCCGACCCCGCGGATCGGGACCTGCTCCTCCGGGATGATCTTCGTGGGATCCAGGATGTCGAACTCGAACTGGTCGGCGAAGTCGTCGTCGAACAGCTGGACGCCGAGCTCCCATTCCGGCGGATCACCGGTCAGGATGGCGTCCCACAGGTCCCGGCGGTGGAAGTCGGGATCGGCGCCGTTGATCTTCACCGCCTCGTTCCAGACCACCGACTGCAGACCCAGCTTCGGCTTCCAGTGGAACTTCACATAGGTGGACCGCCCATCCTGGGTGAGGAACCGGAAGGTGTGGACCCCGAAGCCCTCCATGAACCGGTAGGAGCGCGGGATCGTCCGGTCCGACATGATCCACATGACCATGTGCATGGACTCGGGGCTGAGGCTGATGAAGTCCCAGAAGTTGTCGTGCGCCGTCTGGGCCTGGGGGAAATGCCGGTCAGGGGCCGGTTTGGCCGCATGCACCATGTCCGGGAACTTGATGGGGTCCTGGATGAAGAAGACCGGGATGTTGTTGGCTACCAGGTCCCAGATGCCCTCCTTGGTATAGAACTTGGTGGCGAAGCCGCGCACGTCCCGGGCGAGATCGAACGAGCCCCTGGCGCCGATCACCGTGGAGAAGCGGACGAAGACCGGGGTCCTCTCGCCCTCGCGCTGGAAAAGGTCGGCCCGGGTGATGTCGGCGAGGGATTCCGTGCACTCGAAGTAGCCGTGCACGCCATAGCCGCGGGCGTGGACCACCCGTTCGGGAATCCGCTCGTGGTCGAAATGGAAGATCTTCTCGCGGAAGTGGAAGTCTTCCAGCAGCGCCGGGCCGCGCACGCCCTGCCGCAGGGTGTTCTGGTCGTCCGCGACGGGGACGCCGTGTTGCGTCGTCAGTACGGGGGTGTCGCCGGTCGCGATCTGATGCGTCTCGCCCCCGGCGCCCGGATTGCGGTCGCGATAAACCTCATCGGCCATGGCCATTCTCCCTGGATAGGCCACCACAGCGGCCCACCCGGGAGTTGGTTCACGGCAACGCTTCAGATGTTTACGGCGGCCCGCCTGGAAAGGTCGACGCGGTCTTCCTTCAGCTTCTCGGCCACCAGGAAGGCCAGCTCCAGCGCCTGCTCGCCGTTCAGCCGCGGGTCGCAGTGCGTGTGGTAGCGGTCGGCCAGGTCGCCCTCCGTCAGCGCCCGCGCGCCGCCCAGGCATTCGGTGACGTTCTGGCCGGTCATCTCCAGGTGCACGCCGCCCGGGTGGACGCCTTCGGCCTTGCAGGTGTCGATGAAGCTGCGGACCTCCGACAGGATGCGGTCGAACGGCCGGGTCTTGTAGCCGCTGGCCGCGGTCAGGGTGTTGCCGTGCATGGGATCGATGGCCCACACCACGTTGCGGCCGCCGGCCTTGGTGGCGCGCAGCAGGCGCGGCAGCCGATCCTCGATCTTGTCGTAGCCGAACCGCCCGTAGAGGGTCAGGCGGCCGGACTCGTTCTTCGGGTTCAGCACATCGATCAGGCGCAGCAGTTCGTCCGGCTCGAGCGTCGGGCCGACCTTGAGGCCGATGGGGTTCTTGATGCCGCGGAAGAACTCCACATGGGCGTGGTCCAGCTGCCGGGTGCGCTCGCCGATCCACAGCAGGTGCGCCGAGGTGTCGTACCATTCGCCCGAGGTGCTATCGACCCGGGTCATGGCCTCCTCGTAGCCGAGCAGCAGGCCCTCGTGGCTGGTGAAGAACTCCACCCGGTGCATCTCGGGATGGCTTTCAGGCGTGACGCCGATCGCCGCCATGAAGGTCAGCGATTCCGAAATCTTCTCGGACAGTTCGCGATAGCGCGCGCCCTGCGGGCTGTCGTTGACGAAGCCCAGGGTCCACCGGTGGATGTTGTAAAGGTCGGCGTAACCGCCGCCCGCGAAGGCGCGCAGCAGGTTCAGGGTCGCCGACGACTGCCCGTAGGCCTGGATCAGGCGCTGGGGATCAGGCGTGCGGGACTCCGGCGAGAAGTCCATGCCGTTGATGTTGTCGCCCCGATACGAGGGCAACTCGACCCCGTCGATGGTCTCCACCGGCGAGGAGCGCGGCTTGCCGAACTGGCCGGCCATGCGCCCCACCTTCACCACCGGCTTGCCGCCGGCGAAGGTCAGGACCACCGCCATCTGGAGGATCAGGCGGAACAGGTCGCGGATGTTGTCCGCGTGGAACTCCTTGAAGCTCTCGGCGCAGTCGCCGCCCTGGAGCAGGAAGGCGCGGCCCTCGGCCACATCGCCCAACAGGCTCTTCAGCCGGCGCGCCTCGCCCGCAAACACCAGCGGCGGCATCCTGCGAAGGGTCTGCTCAACACGCGAAAGCTCGGCCATGTCCGGATAGTCGGTCGGCACGTGCTTGGCGGGTTTGCCTCTCCAGGATGCGGGCGTCCAGTGTTCGGTCATGGCTCCTACTCCGCGCCGCGGAATCCGGGCGTACGTCGCCCCCGCAGCGGAAGCGGGCTTCTACCCCGAGAAGGCCGCGCTGGTCGATGTTTTTGCTGCGGTGCGGCGATTTCCCTGGGCCTTCGGGGCAGGATTCACCCCGTCGGCAAGAGCCACCACCACGCAGGCGAAGGCGCCCAGCGCGATCCACCACTCCTGCCACACGCCGAAGTTCACCGCCCCGAACAGCAGGTAGGCGCTCGCGGAGGCCATGGCGGCGGCGGCCATCAGGTCGGACCGCTCACGGCTCAGCCGGCGCAGCAGGAAGGCCCAGAACAGGGCGACGCAAACGGCGCCCACAAGACCGAGCTCCAGCCAGATCTGCAGGGCCCCATTGTGGGGATGCAGCACGATGGCCGGGCTGAACTCTCGGCTGGCGTCGAGCCCCCAGCCGCGGATCGGATGCCAGGCGATGGCGTCCAGGGCATGGCTCCAGTACCCCAGCCGCTGGGCCCAGGAGTCCTGCACATGGACGCCGAGCTTCATGGCGCCGGCCAGGCTGCGGACGCCCAGGAAGACGGCTGGCGTCAGAATGAAGAACCCGGCCGCCGCCATGCCCATGACCTTGGGCGCGGAGCTCGGCAGGAACCACACGGCCAGAGCCGCCAGCACCGAGACGCCCAGGGCCAGCACCGGGGCGTCGGACATGAAGAGCAAGGCCAGCAGGCCTGTGCCCGCGGCCATCGGGATGGCCAGCCACCAGGGCTGGCCAGCGCGCACGCCGCCCGCGGCCACCACCGGCCACAGCACCGCGAGCACGAAGGTGCCCTGAGCGATGTTCTTGCGCGCCAGATCCGGGCGGGTGGGATCGCCGATCGCCGCCCGCAGCGCCTGGTAGATGGCGCCTCCGGTCAGGGCCTCGATGACGAAGATCGCCCCGATGGCGGCGAAGCCCCAGGCGAGGATGGCCAGGGCGCGGCGCTTGAGCGCTGCGTCGGCCGTGCGCGCGGCGCACCAGGCGGCCCAGTAGAGCGGGATCTGCAGGGCAAGCTTCATGGCCACGCTGCGCTCGATCGCCGGGGTGGAATGGACGCTCCACGAGGCGCTCATGGCCGCCCAGACCAGGCCGATCAGCAAGGCGACGGCCACCGGCCGATCCTGGTCGCGGATGCGCAGGGCGGGCAGGCTGAGCAGCCCGACCACGGCCATGACCGGGGCGAAGGCCAAGGGGCCGAGCCAGGCGATCAGCGGCGTCAGCACCGCCGCGCAGATCAGCGCCCAGCCCGCCGGCCGGGCCATCCAGTCGAACCTGCGTCCCGCCGTGGCGATCAAGCGACCTGACCCAGCGCTGGCGGCATATACTTCTCGCGCATGGTCACGAGTTCCTCCGCCAGCGTCGGGTGGACGGCGCAGGTCGCGTCCCACTGAGGCTTGGTGACGCCCATCTTCAGCGCGATCGCGGCCATCTGGATGATCTCAGGGGCGTCGGGCCCGACCACATGGCAGCCGAGGATCTTCTCGCTCCCCTGCTCCACCACCAGCTTGATCAGGCAGCGCTCCTCACTGCCGACGAAGACGTACTTCATGGGCCTGAAGCGCGAGAGGTAGATGTCGATCTTGCCGCCGTGCTGGTGCCGGGCCTCAGCCTCGGAGAGGCCCACCGAGCCGATCGGCGGCTGAGAGAACACCGCCGAGGCCACCAGTTCGTGGTCGAAGGTCCGCGGCGTCTTGTTGAACTCGGTGTCGGCGAAGGCGTGGCCCTCGCGGATCGCCACCGGCGTCAGGTTGATCCGATCGGTCACATCGCCCACGGCCCAGATGTTGTCGACGCTGCTGCGGGAATATTCGTCGACCTTCACCGCGCCGCGGGCGTCGATCTCTACGCCGGCGGCCTCCAGGCCCAGGCCCTCGACATAGGGTTCACGCCCCAGGGCAAAGAGCACGAGGTCGCTCTCGCAGGGCGTCACCCCGTTCGACAGCCGGCTGACGAGCCCGGTGGCCGTCTTTTCGATCGCGGCGTGCTGGGTTCCCAGCAGAACCTTGATGCCCCGCTTCTCGATCTCCTCGGTGACGTGCGCCCGCACGTCGTCGTCGAAGCCGCGCAGGATGTTGGGGCCGCGGTGAACCAGGGTCGTGTCCACGCCCAGGCCGTTGAAGATGCCCGCGAACTCCACGGCGATGTAGCCGCCGCCGGCGATCACGATCCGCTTCGGCAGCTCCTCGATGTGGAAGGCCTCGTTCGAGGTGATGGCGTGCTCGATCCCCGGCAGGTCCTTCGGCATCCAGGGGCGGCCACCGGTGGCGATGAGGATCTTGTCGGCGGTGACCGGTCCGCGGCCCACCACCTCGACGGTATGGCGGTCGAGCAGTCGGGCCTTGCCGTGGATCAGTTCGGCGCCGGCGTTCTGCAGGTTGCGCACGTAGATGCCCGACAGGCGGGCGATCTCGGCGTCCTTCTGGCGCAGGAAGTCGGGCCAGCTGAAGCTGGGCTCGGGCACGGTCCAGCCGTAGCCCTTGGCCACCTCGAAATGGTGAGCAAATTCCGAGGCGTACACCATGAACTTCTTGGGCTCGCAAGCGCGGATCACGCAGGTGCCGCCGACCCTGTGCTCCTCGGCGACGGCCACGCGCGCGCCGGCCAGCGCCGCCACCCGCGCCGCCCGGACCCCGCCCGAGCCGGCGCCGATGACGAAGAGGTCGTAGTCGTAATCCGCCACTCGCTTCCCTTCCTTAGGGCTCCAGCGTCCGTACGCCGTCGGCCGTTCCGACCAGCGCCTGCTCGGCGAGGTCGAGGAACAGGCCATGATCCACCACGCCGGTGACGCTCTTCAGGGCTGCGGCCAGGGCGGCCGGCTCCTCGATGCGCCCACAGGCCGCGTCATAGATAAGGTTGCCGCCGTCGGTTCTCACGGGCTGGCCGTCCTTCATCCTCAAACGCGGCGCGATGCCGATGTCGCATTCGGCCAGGGCGTCGCAGATCCGCAAGGACGTGGTCTTGTGCCCGAAGGCCACCACCTCGATGGGCAGGGCGAACTTGCCGAGGGTGGGCACGACCTTGGCGGCATCGGCGATCACCACGCAGCGGCGTGAGGCCTCCCACACCAGCTTCTCCCGCAGCAGCGCGGCCCCGCCGCCCTTGATCAGCGACAGGCCCGGGCCGATTTCATCGGCCCCGTCGACGGTGAGGTCGATCTCGCGAGTCTCGCCCAGGTCGGCGATGCGGATGCCGAGACCAGCGGCCAGGTCCGCGGTGGCTTGGGACGTGGGCACCCCGACGACGTCCAGCTTGCGGGCCGCCAGCGCCTTCACGAACCAGGCGGCGGTGGAGCCGGTCCCCAGGCCGACCACCATGCCGTCCTCCACCAGGGCGGCGGCGGCCTCGCCGGCAGCCCGTTTCTGTGCGTCCGCGTCGCTCATGCCTTCCCCTTCGCCGCCTTTGCGGCCGCCTTCCTGGACCGGAACGCCCTGGCCCAGCCCGGCCGCTCGGATTGCTCGCTGCGCTCGACAGCCAGGGCGTCCTCCGGCACGTCGCGCGTGATGACCGACCCGGAGCCCGTCATGGCCCCGGCTCCCACCTTCACAGGCGCCACGAGGGCGGTGTTCGAGCCGATGAAGGCTCCCTCGCCAACCTCGGTCCGGTATTTGAAGAAGCCGTCGTAGTTGCAGAAGATCGTGCCGGCGCCGATGTTCGCCCTTGCGCCCACGACGCCGTCGCCCAGGTAGGACAGGTGGTTGGCCTTGGCGCCCTCGCCCACGGTGACGTTCTTCACCTCGACGAAATTGCCGATGTGAGCGTCGGGCCCGATGTCCGCGCCCGGCCGCAGGCGCGCATAGGGCCCCACGATCGCGCCCGCCGCCACCCGTGCGCCCTCCAGATGACTGAAGGCGCGGATCACCGCCCCGGCCTCCACGCTCACACCGGGAGCGAAGACCACATAGGGCTCGACGGTGGAGCCCGCACCGATCCTGGTGTCCCAGGCGAAGTGCACCGTGTCGGGCGCGGGCATCGCCACGCCGTCGGCCAGGAACCGCGCCCGCTGGCGCTGCTGGAAGATCCCCTCGGCCTGGGCGAGCTGCATCTGGGTGTCCGCGCCCATCACCGCCGCTTCGGGCGCGATGTGGGCCCGCACGACACCGCCCTCGGCATTGGCTTCGGCCACGATGCCGGTGAGGAAGTACTCGCCCTTGGGATTGTCGTTGGTGAGACGCGAGAGCCACCGGAACAGGTCGGCCCGGCCGCCCACGTACATGCCCGCATTGCAGACCCGGGCGCCGCGTTCCTCCTCGGTGAGCTGGGACGGCTCGACAATGCGGATGACGTGGCCGTCGGCGCCGCGGATCAGCCGGCCGTACAGCAGGGTGTCCTGCGGCTCGAAGCCCATCAGCGCCAGCGCCGCACCTTCCTCCCGCAGGGCGAAGAGCGGCTCGAGGTCGGCGGCTTCCAGAAGCGGACAATCGCCGTTCACCACCAGCACATCCCCGTCGTAGTCGGCCAGGGCGTCGGCGGCCGACAGCACCGCATGTCCGGTGCCCAGCGGCGGGTCCTGGAGCACGGCCGCGGATTCGCCCAGACGGCTGACGACGAGATCGCGCACCTCCGGGCTGTGATTGCCGACAACCACGTGGATGCGCTCGCAGCCAGCCGCCTGCACGGTGTCGATGATCCGGTCCAGCAGGGTGCGCCCGCCCACCTTGTGCAGCACCTTCGGCAAGGGGGACCTCATCCGCGTGCCCTGTCCGGCGGCCATGATCACGGCGGCTCTGGCGGTCATGCGTCGGGCTCCCGGGCGGATCGAGTCACGGTGGAGGGCAACGCCTTACCAAGCCTTGTCGCCCGGCGCGACACCGGCCTTGTTCCACATTGCAACACCGCGCTAGCGTCACCGGGCCTGTGGGGGACTTTTGATGAAATCGATCCGGCGTCTGAACGCCCTGATGACCGCCTGCGCGGTCGCCGCGCTGTCGCTGGCGCCCGCCGCCGCCGCGTCCGATCCGGCTCTGGAAGCCCGTCTCCGGGCCGAGCTCGACCCGGCGGAGATGGGCGGCTGGCTGAAGACCATGTCGGCGCTGCCCATCCACGTGGGCGCGCCACACAATAAAGCGAACGCCGAGATGACCCTGAAACAGTTCCGGGACTGGGGCTGGGACGCCAGGATCGAGACCTTCTGGGTGCTCTACCCCACGCCCGAGGAGGTGAGCCTCGAACTTGTCGGGGGCGAAGGCGCCCCCTTCAAGGCCACCCTGACCGAACCGGCCCTGCCCGGCGACGAGAGTTCCGCCCGGCAGCAGGACGCCCTGCCCGCCTATGTGGCCTTCCAGGGCGACGGTGAGGTCACCGCCCCGCTGGTCTATGTGAACTACGGGATGCCCGCCGACTACGACGCCCTGGAGCGCCTGGGCGTGTCAGTGAAGGGCAAGATCGTCATCGCCCGCTATGGCCAGGGCTGGCGGGGGCTCAAGCCCAAGCTGGCGCAGGAACACGGCGCGGTGGGCGCCATCATCTATTCCGATCCGCGCGATGACGGCTACTCCGCCAACGAGGTCTACCCCGAGGGGCCGGCCCGGCCGCCAACCGGCGTCCAGCGCGGTTCGGTGGCCGACATGACCTTCGCGCCGGGCGACCCGACCACCATCGGCTACGGCTCGACCAAGAACGCGAGGCGGGTGGCGCGCGGCGATTCCCCAACCATCCTGAAGATTCCGACTCTGCCGATCTCGTACGGCGACGCCCAGGTGCTGCTGAAGTCCCTGGATGGAGCGGTAGCGCCGGCGAGCTGGCGGGGCGGCCTGCCCATCACCTACCACGTGGGCGGCGGCGGCGGTCAGGTGCGCATGAAGGTCCGGTCGGAGTGGACGCCCAGGCCGGCCTACAACGTCATCGCCACCCTGAAGGGCGCGGAGAAGCCAGACGAGTGGGTCGTGCGTGGCAATCACCGGGACGGCTGGGTGTTCGGCGCCACCGACCCCATCTCGGGCCACGTGGCCATGATGGGCGAGGCCAAGGCCCTGGGCGCGCTCAAGCGGTCGGGCTGGCGGCCGAAGCGCACCATCGTCTACGCCAGCTGGGACGCCGAGGAGCCGATGCTGCTGGGCTCCACGGAATGGGCCGAACACCACGCCGCCGAGCTGAAGAAGAAGGCGGTGATCTACATCAACTCGGACTCCAACGGCCGTGGTTTCCTGGACGTGGACGGCAGCCACGCCTTCCAGCACCTGGTCAATCAGGTCGCCGCCGACGTGAAGGATCCGCAGACCGGCGTCTCCGTAGGCGAGCGGCTGCGGGCGCGGCTCGGCGTCCTTGGCGCGGAGCCCGGCGCATCCGAGGCGGCCAAGGCGTCGGGCCGGGCGGCCCTCGATCCGGCCCGGGACCTGCCGATCGGCCCGCTGGGATCCGGCTCGGACTACTCCGCCTTCCTTCAGCACCTGGGCCTGCCGGCCCTGAACGTTAGCTACGGCGGCGAAGGCAGCTCCGGCGGCGTCTATCACTCGGCCTACGACACCTACGAGCATCACAGCCGCTTCGTGGACCCGGGGCACGCCTATGCCGCCACCCTGGCGGAGACCGTCGGCCGGTTGGTGATGCGCACCGCCGACGCCGACCGCCCGCTGCAGCGCTACGGCGATTTCGCCGACACGGTGGGCGCCTATCTCGACGAGGTGAAGAAGCTGGAGGCCGGCCAGCGCGACGCCGCCGCCGTCCAGGCAAAGCTGCTGGCCGCGGGGGCGTACCGGCTGGCGGACGATCCCACCCGGCCGCGCGGCGATCCCGCCCCTCTGGCGCAATCGCCCACCCTGGACTTCGGCCCCCTGGACCGGGCGACAGCGAAGCTGAAGGCCAGCGCCCAGGCCTTCGATGCGGCCCTGGCGGCGCGCGGCGACGCCCTGACGCCCGCCCAGCGCAAGCAGCTGGACGCCCTCATCCTTGTCCAGGAACAGCGGCTGCTGCGCGAGCAGGGCCTGCCCTTCCGCCCCTGGTACAGGAACATGATCTACGCCCCCGGGCGGTTCACCGGTTATGGCGCCAAGACCCTTCCGGGGGTGCGGGAAGCGATCGAGGAGCGTCGATTCGATGATGCAACGACCTATATCGGCCTGACTGCCGAGGCGCTGGACGATTACGCCTCGGGGCTGGAGGCGGCGACCCGGGTGATCAATGGCGGCTAATTCTCTCGAAGGCGCCCTCTCGGGCGCGGTGATCGCGTTCGACCTGGACGGCACTCTCGTCGACACCGCCCCCGACCTGATCGGCACCCTCAACATGCTGCTGGCCCAGGAAGGGGTGCGGCCGTTCCCGCTGGATGAGGCGCGACCGTTCATCGGCAAGGGCGCCCGCTGGCTGATCCAGCGCGGCTTCGAGGAAGCCGGCGCACCGCTGCCGCCCGAGCGCCTGCCCGCCCTCTTCGACCAGTTCATAGCCCTCTATCTCGACCGGATCGCGGACGAGAGCCGGCCCTACCCGGGCTGTGTCGAGGCCCTGGACACCTTGCGCAACGCAGGCGCCCGGCTGTGCGTCTGCACCAACAAGCTCACCGGCCTCTCCGCCAGCCTGCTCGGGGCCCTGGGAATCGCCGACCGATTCGAGGCTATCGTCGGCGCTGACGCGGTCCCGGCCATCAAGCCGGACGCCAGGCACCTGACCACCGCCGTGGAGGCCCTCGGCGGCGACGTGCGGCGAACCGTGATGGTGGGCGATGCGGCCACCGACGCCGGCGCCGCGCGCGCCGCGGGGGCGCATCTGGTCCTGGTCAGCTTCGGCTACACCGAGACGCCGGCGGCCGAACTTTCCCCTGACATCCTGATCGATCATTTCGATGAACTGCCTGCAGCCTGCGAAAGGCTGCTCAGCGCTTGCGGCGCGTAAGCCTTCCGGTTATACGGCCCGCCTCCCGCGCGGCCTGACCGATGGCCGCGCTCCGGCGGATGCGTAGCTCAGCGGGAGAGCACCTCGTTCACACCGAGGGGGTCACAGGTTCAATCCCTGTCGCATCCACCATTCCTTTCAGCGGGTTAGAGCTTTCTCCCCGCGCCGCTTGCCAGCTTGCTAGCCAGGATGCCCCGGAGGTCTCGCCTTTTGGCCAGCCCGTAGCGCGGCCCAGCAGCCTCGTCTGCCGCACCAATTGCAGCAACCGCGATTGACACGTCATAGTGGCTGTGTGTGCGCGTATCGGGGGCAAGTATGTCGGAAGAAGCGCTGGTCGACCAAGTCGAGGTCGATGAAGGCGAAGGCGCCAAGGCGCCTCAGGAAGGCAAGTTCTCCTCACTCACAGCTGCGCTTGAGGCGGCCCGAGACAAACTGCTGGACCGCTCCCTTCGCAACAAGCTGATCAATACACCGCTGACCTCGTCGAGGGCGCGGCACGTCCGGATCTTCGACGAACTGTCGGACGAGGTCTCCCGCATACTCCTCTCGGGCCGCTCGATGACATTCGCGCCCGCGCCCAGCAAAACGGACGCGGAGAACGAGGCTGACGAGGCCGCCGGTCTGTGGGTCCCGCCGGAAGACGACAGGCGGGACGATCAGGGCGTCGCCTCACGGCATCGCGACAACCGACTGCAGACCCATCTTACCGCCGAAGGCCTGCAGAAACGCCTACTCAGCCTCTACTACGAGGGTCAGACGCTGGAGGAGGAGCAAGGTGTAAATGTCCTGTTCCTCGCCCTCGGATTTCTGGAATGGCGCGAGGCGAAGCAGTCCGACACCCCTCGGTTCGCGCCCCTCATTCTGCTGCCTGTGGAGTTGGTCCGCGACGGTGCTCGGGATCGCTTCAAGCTCTCGCTCCGACCCGACGACCTGATCACCAACGTCAGCCTGCAGGCTTGGCTCAAGGAGCAGTTCGGCATCAATCTGCCCGAACTACCAGACACCGATGATTGGACGCCTTCCTCCTACTTCGCGGAGGTGCAAGCCGCGATCGGAAGTCGGGACGGATGGAAGGTTATCGAGAACGAGATCCTTCTTGGGTTCTTTTCGTTCGCTAAGTTCCTGCTCTGGCGGGATCTCGATCCGGAGAATTGGCCCACCCCAGACAAACTCACGGCGAACCCGCTTCTGAAGCAGATCCTGCTGCGCGACGACGAAGATCTGATCGACACGCCCGTCATCGGGGAGGATGAGCGGGTGGACGAGGTATTTTCCCTAGCCGAACTCGTCCACATCACCGACGCGGACAGTTCGCAGGCGGTCGCGATCCAGGAGGCGATGGCCGGCAAGAACCTTGTCATCCAGGGACCACCGGGCACAGGCAAGTCCCAAACCATCACCAACATCATCGCTGGGGCGGTGCAGCGCGGAAAGAGCGTGCTCTTCGTGGCTGAGAAAATGGCGGCTCTCGAGGTGGTCCATCAGCGGCTCGTGGATCGCAGGCTGGCTCCCATCTGTCTCGAACTGCACAGCCGGAAATCTTCGAAGACTCAGGTCCTTGAGCAGCTGAAGCAGGCGCGGAATGCGGCTTCGCCCCCCGCTTGGCCCAGCACCGCCTTCAACACGCTGGAGGAGACCCAGACGAAGCTGCGCCAGCACGCCGATCGGCTGCACACCTGCTCTGATGGTTCGCTCTCGGCGTTCGACCTGATGGGGCGGATGAGTCTGCTGAAAGCGCGCAACGTCCCAGCGCCGTCATTTGAACTTCCCGAGGCGGCCTCGTGGTCGTCGACTCTCTTGGAGCAGGCCAGGCTGCGAACTGCGCAACTAGGCGACCGTCTGGCCATCGCCGGCACGCCGGCATCGCATCCGTGGCGCGGCGCCGGGATGGGCGTTCCGGACATGCTGGAACAGGAGCGGCTCCGCCCGCTGGTCGAACGCGCGCGCCAAGGCGCCGAGGCCCTAAAAGCCACCGTGGACGAGTGCTTGGCGCGGCTCGGGTGCGACACGCCGCCCGCACTCGGCGACTTCGCGGACTGGGTCGCGGCGCTGCGGCACCTGGCGAAGCGTCCGAGCGGTTCCGAGAACGTGCTCCTGGAACCGCAGTTGTTCGATCATCTCGAGGCGATGCTCGAAGCCGCGGCCGACGGCCAGAAGCTGAACGCGGTGCGGGCGGCCCTAAAGC
>JAEYNH010000027.1 GCA_023412655.1 Pseudomonadota bacterium
GCCCAGCAGCGACCGGAGCCGCAGCCGGCCACGGCTCTGGTCGGGGGTCGGGTCGGCCACCCGCGCCAGGCCCAGCACCACCAGCAGCAGGGCCAGCAGGCCCGAGGCCACCCCCAGGGACTGGACACCCATGTCGGCGATCACCGCCCCGGCTCCGCCGAGGGCGTTGGACGGCGGGGCGCCGGTGGCCGCGTTCAGGCTGGGATCGGCGGCGTTGTAGGTGGCGAAGGCCACGGCCATCACCACGCCGGCCGCCGCAGTCAGGCCGCCGCGCAGCCGGGCGGTGGTGGGGTGGGCCCACACGAGCCTGGCGATATGGAGGATCAGCTCCACGCCGGTCTTCCGCGCCGCCCGCGCCATGCCCTTCCAATCCCCTGAAGACGAACCTTCGCCGAGGCTCCTGTTTGGCGCTTGAGGCGTTAACGGGCGTTTACCAAGCCCAGCGGGCCCAGCGCATCGGATCTGGCCGGTTGCCGCTTCCGCTCCGCCCGAGGCCGCATTAGGGTCGCCGGCCATGAACTGGTCCATGCCCCCTCCCGTGCTGCAGATCGTGGCCGCCGCGCTCGGCGTCGCCGCCCTGGGGGCGTTCTCGGTCGGCATCTTCACCGCCGACGCGCCAGCCCGCCTGCCCGGCGAGCGGCCGCCGGAGGGTTATGGCCAAGCCATCGAGGCGCAGGAGGCCACGCCGCTGGCCAACGAGCGGATCGAGGGTCCACCCCCACCGCCGGAACTGACGCCTGAGGAGAAGGCGCGGCAGGAAGAGGAGCGCAAGGCCCGCGAGGAGGAAGCCCGTCTCAAGGCCGAGGCCGCCGCCGCGCCGGCGCCAGCCCCGCCGCCGACGGACGGCATCGGTGATGTGCTCCAGAAGGCCGCACCGCCGCCCCCGACCCTGCCGCCGCCGGACGAGCCGCTGTTCTAATCGCGCGGCGCGGCCGCCTTCGCCCTACACCCCGTGCGCCTTGAAGTGGCCCAGCATCCTGGCCCAGCCGTCCTCGGCCGCCGGCTTACTGTATGAGGGGCGATAGTCGGCGTGGAAGCCGTGCTGCGCGCCTGGATAGACGACGATGGAGCTGTCCGTCTTGCCGGCCGCCGCCAGCGCCGCCTTCATCTTATCCACGTCGGCCAATGGGATGCCGCTGTCCTTTTCGGCGTAGAGACCCAGCACCGGCGCCTTCAGGTCGCCGGCCAGGGCGATGGGCGTGCGGTTCTCCGGGCTCTCCGCCGCATGGTCGCCGGCAAGCCGCCCGTACCAGGCGACGCCCGCCTTGAAGTCGGGCAGCCGGGCGCAGGCCTCCCATACGACGTTGCCGCCCCAGCAGAAGCCGGTGATGGCCACCCGGTTCAGATCGGCGAAAGGCTGGCCTTTCAGGTAGGCCAGGGCGGCCCGGATGTCGCCGGTCACCTGCGCGTCGCTTGCGGTGGCGACGATCTTCAGGATCGCCGGGAAGTCGGTCATGGTCGACGGATCGCCCGCCCGGACGAAGAAGTCGGGGGCGAGGGCCACATAGCCCGCCTTAGCCAGCCGCCGGCAGGTGTCGCGGATGTACTCGTGAAGGCCGAAGATTTCGGAGATCACGATCACCACCGGGTGGCGGCCGGGCCCCGCTGGCCGCGCCAGGTAGCCGGGGATCTTCCGGTCCGCCGCCGACAGCTCGACCATCCGGGTCACCAGTCCCGCTTCGTCGGTCTTCACCGGCTGCGCCTGGGCGGACCAGGCCGCCAGGGCGTAGCCGCCGGTCAGCGCCAGGGTCAGCCCCCGGCGCGAGAGGTTGAGGTCGCCGGGTTTCGTGCCCTCGGGGCGGGTGAGCGTGACCATCGGTTAGCCTCCTCCAAGCTTGGCCATGCGACAGTGACGCGGCGTTTTGGCTGGAGTCAAAGCGGAACCCGTCCTCCGCCCCCACGTACCTGCCTGGACGCGCGGAACCCGTGATGACCCAATCTCGCATGAAGCCGCTGGCCGTGCGCCGCCTCACCGCCGGCGAGCGCAGCCTCGCGGCCGAAATGTTCGGGCGGGGCCTCGACGCGGCGCGGGTGCGGATCTTCGCCATCCCGGTCTGGGACCGCGCCTTCGTGGCCGGCCCGGGACTGATCGTCTGGCCCGCCGCCACCGCCCGGCCGGACTTCGCCGCCGCGGACGTCCCGCTGGCCGTGCAGGCGGTGTTCGTCCACGAACTGACCCATGTCTGGCAGGCGCAGAACGGGGTCTGGCTGCTGGCCGCCAAGTTGCGGGCGGGGGATAGCGCCGCCGCCTACGCCTACGATCTGGCCGGCGATTCGGACTTCGCCCGCCTCAATATCGAGCAGCAGGCCATGGTGGTGGAGCACGCCTTCCTGTCCCTCAGGGGCGTGCGCGCGCAGCACTCGCCCGAGCTCTACGCCAACGCTCGTTCGAATTGGCGGCCGGGGGACGATGACGACGTCGCCCAGGGTTGAGCCATGTCCTTGACGCCATTAGGGACATTCCCACTTGCAGGGCGCCCATCTTTCCCCATATCGGCTGGCGACGCCGGTTTTTGCGAGCACAAGCTCGAGGAACCGGCCGAGACCTGATCGAACCGGGGGCGTCGGCAACACCGGGCGCTTCAACAGAAGGCCCACCCGCGGCGTCCGCCAACAAGGAGCGAGCAAGACTCGATTATGAGCAAGATCATCGGCATCGACCTCGGCACCACGAACTCGTGCGTCGCCATCATGGACGGCAAGCAGCCGAAGGTGATCGAGAACGCCGAAGGCGCCCGCACGACACCCTCGGTGGTGGCGTTCCTGGAAGACGGCGAGCGCCTTGTCGGCCAGCCGGCCAAGCGCCAGGCGGTCACCAATCCGTCGAACACCTTCTTCGCCATCAAGCGGCTGATCGGCCGCAACTTCTCCGACCCGATGGTCGAGAAGGACAAAGGGATGGTGCCCTACGAGATCGTCAAGGGCCCCAACGGCGACGCCTGGGTGCGCGCCCATGGCAAGGATTACTCGCCCCAGCAGATCTCCGCCTTCATCCTGCAGAAGATGAAGGAAGCCGCCGAGCAGCACCTCGGCGAGAAGGTCGAGAAGGCGGTCATCACCGTCCCGGCCTATTTCAACGACGCCCAGCGTCAGGCCACCAAGGACGCCGGCAAGATCGCCGGCCTTGAGGTCCTGCGCATCATCAACGAGCCCACCGCCGCGGCCCTGGCCTATGGCCTGGAGAAGAACGAAGGCAAGAAGATCGCCGTGTACGACCTCGGCGGCGGCACCTTCGACGTCTCGATCCTGGAGATCGGCGACGGCGTCTTCGAGGTGAAGTCGACCAACGGCGACACCTTCCTCGGCGGTGAGGACTTCGACCTTCGGATCGTCGACTACCTGGCCGACGAGTTCAAGAAGGAGCAGGGCGTCGACCTGCGGAAGGACAAGCTGGCCCTGCAGCGCCTCAAGGAAGAGGCCGAGAAGGCCAAGAAGGAGCTGTCCAGCGTCACCCAGTACGAGGTGAACCTGCCCTTCATCTCGATGAATGCGTCGGGCCCGCTGCACCTCAACATCAAGCTGTCCCGCGCCAAGCTGGAAGCGCTCGTCGAGGACCTGATCAACAAGACGATCGGCCCCTGCGAGAACGCGCTGAAGGACGCCGGCCTCAAGAAGACCGACATCGACGAGGTGATCCTGGTGGGCGGCATGACCCGCATGCCCAAGGTCGTCGAGACGGTGAAGGAGTTCTTCGGCCGCGAGCCGCACAAGGGCGTGAACCCGGACGAGGTCGTGGCCCTGGGCGCCGCGGTCCAGGCGGGCGTGCTGCAGGGCGACGTCAAGGACGTGCTGCTGCTGGACGTGACCCCGCTGACCCTGGGCATCGAGACCCTGGGTGGCGTCTTCACCCCGCTGATCGAGCGCAACACCACCATTCCGACCAAGCGCAGCCAGGTGTTCTCCACGGCCGACGACAACCAGTCGGCGGTGACCATCCGGGTGTTCCAGGGCGAACGCCCCATGGCGGCCGACAACAAGCTGCTGGGTCAGTTCGACCTGGTGGGCATCCCGCCGGCTCCCCGCGGCGTGCCGCAGGTCGAGGTCACCTTCGACATCGACGCCAACGGCATCGTCAACGTCTCGGCTCGGGACAAGGCGACCAACAAGGAACAGTCGATCCGCATCCAGGCCAACGGCGGCCTCTCCGACGCGGACATCGACGCCATGGTCAAGGAAGCCGAGTCCAACAAGGCGGAAGACGAGAAGCGCAAGGCGGCCGTCGAAGCCAAGAACCAGGCCGACGCGGTCATCCACTCCACCGAGAAGGCGCTCGCCGAACATGGCGACAAGGTCTCGGAAGAGGACCGGGGCGCCATCCAGTCGGCGCTCGACGATCTGAAGGGCTCGCTCGACGGCGGTGACGCCGAAGCGATCGCCGCCAAGACCCAGACGCTCATCCAGGCGTCGATGAAGCTCGGCGAGGCCATGTACAAGGCCCAGCAGGACGCGGGCGCCCAGGCGTCCGGCGACACCGGCGGCCCGGCCTCGTCCGACGACGTGGTCGACGCCGAGTTCGAGGAAGTCGACGACGGCAAGAAGTCGGCGTGACAACCCGCCCCATGGCGGTTCACCGCGTGAAATGCGATGACCGCCATGGGGACGTCGCCGCCGCCTCCGCGGTAAAAGGTTGCTCCCGCCCGCTCGGCTGCCCTAGCCTTGCAGTCGGGCGGGGGCCCACCCACCTGAAGATCAGCCAAGTTTGAGCGCCTGACAGTCTGATGCGGGACTATTACGAGATCCTGGGCGTCAACCGCGGCTGCGACGACGCCAGCCTTAAGGCGGCGTTCCGCAAGCTGGCGATGCAGCACCACCCCGACCGCAACGGCGGTTGCGAGGAAGCGGCTGGGCGCTTCAAGGAAATCAACGAGGCCTATTCGGTGCTGTCCGACCCGCAGAAGCGGGCGGCCTATGACCGCTTCGGCCACGCCGGCGTCGGCGGCATGAATGGCGGCGGCTCCGGAGGCGCCCAGTTCCACGACGTTCACGACATCTTCAACGAGGTGTTCGGTGACGTCTTCGGCGACATGTTCGGCGGCCGTGGCCGCGCGGGCCCGCAACGCTCGGGCCCGGCCCGGGGCGCCGACCTGCGCTACGACCTCGAGATCACCCTTGGCCAGGCCTACGCCGGCGCCGAGATCGAGATCACCGTGCCCGCCACCCTGTCCTGCGAAAGCTGCGAGGGCACGGGCGCCAAGCCCGGCACCAGCCCCACCGCCTGCACCGGCTGCAATGGCCTGGGCCGAGTGCGCGCCACCCAGGGCTTCTTCACCATCGAACGCGCCTGTCCCCGCTGCGGCGGCTCGGGCCAGATCGTGCTGGATCCTTGCGAAGCCTGCCACGGCATGGGCCACGTCCGCCGGGAACGCACCCTGGCCGTCCGGATCCCGCCCGGCGTCGATGACGGCGCCCGCATCCGCCTTGCGGGTGAGGGCGACGCCGGCCTGCGCGGTGGCCCGCGCGGCGACCTCTACATCTTCATCTCCGTGGCCCCGCACGAGCTGTTCGAACGCGACGGACTGGACCTGCTCTGCACGGTGCCCGTGCCCTTGTGCGGCGCCGCCCTGGGCGGCGACATCGAGGCGCCCTGCCTGATGGGCGGCGAGAGCTGCGACGGCGCCTGCAAGATCACCGTCAAGGTCCCGGAAGGGGCCCAGACCGGCCGCACCGTCCGGGTGAAGGGCCGGGGCATGCCGTCTCTCCGCTCGCGCGAGCGGGGCGACTTGGTGGTGGAGCTGTTCGTCGAGACGCCGACCAAGCTCACCGGCCGCCAGAAGGAGCTGATGCGCGAACTCGCCGGCCTATGCGGCGAACAGCAGCATCCGAAGTCCGCAAGTTTTCTCGGCAAGGCCAAGCGGTTCTGGGATGAGGTGACCGGCGCCGCCTAGTTTCGGGGTGCGGCATCGCGCCATACGCAGAAATGCGATGATATTTTACCTGGCTCCCTCAGTCCGCTGACAGCCTCTAGTTCGACGGCCGCTCCCATCCCGAGGCGGCCGTCGTGCGTTTCAGTTCCCTTGTTCGCGTCTTTGCGCTTGTCGCCGTCTGCGCCGGTCTCGGCGCTTCCCTGACCCCTACGGCCGCCCACGCCAGTCCCCAGCTCAGCGCGCCTGCGCCCCGCATGACGCTGGGGTCCTACGCCGTGCCGCCCGCCCCCTATGTCGCCCTCTGCGCCCGACAGCCCATGGCCTGCGGCGACGACCTCGAGGCGACCCGGGCCGCGGCCCTCCGGGCCGAGGCCGAGCTCGCCGCCCTGGCCTCCGGCGCCCCGATGGACATCGGCGCAGCGGCGGTTCCGCCGGCCGCGCGGGGGCCGGCCGCGGAGGCGCCCATGACGGCGGAGCTGGCGGCCCTCCTCGACGACGTCAATCGGCGGGTGAACCGCGCCATCCGGCCGGTGAAGGACCATCCGGCCCGCGACCGTTGGTCCCTGCCCCTCGCCGACGGCCGCCGCGCCGGCGACTGCGAGGACTACGCCCTGGAGAAGCTCCGAGCGCTGGTGGCCCGAGGCGTCCCCCGGGCGGTCCTGAACCTGGCCACCGCCCACACCACCTGGGGCGAGAACCACGCGGTGCTGCTGGTGGCCACCAGTGAGGGTGAGTTCGTCCTCGACAATCTGGACCCGAAGGTCCGCCGCTGGGACGAAACCTCCTACCGATGGGGCAAGCGGCAGGTGAACGGCGCCGCCTTCGACTGGGTGATGGTGCGTAACCGCCCCGCGGCGGCGGGGGACTAGTCTCGGACGGCCAAGGCGCCTAAGGTCCAGCCAGTTTGTCGCCCACCCGAGTAATGCGTGAATGGTCGAGCCTCGCACGGTCCACGTCGTCGATGACGATGAGCTCCTTCGGGGCTTTGCTGATCAGACCCTCACCGCCGCCGGTTACCGGGTGATGCAGTACGATACCGGCGACGCCTTCCTGGCCGCCGTGCACGGGGCCCCGTCCGGCTGCATCGTGCTCGACATCCACATGCCGGGCCGCAGCGGCCTCGAGGTCCAGGCCGAGCTCAACCGCCGCAAGGTGGGCTGGCCCGTGGTGGTGCTCACCGGCCAGGGCGCGGTGCGCTTGGCGGTCGAGGCCATGAAGAACGGCGCCGTCGAGTTCCTCGAGAAGCCCTATGAATCCCAGGCCCTGGTGGCCACGCTGGAGTCGGCCTTCGAGGAGTTCGAGGCCGCCCGCGAGGCCCAGGCCGAGGTCGCTCGGGCCCAGGCCTTGGTCGGCGCCCTGTCGGCCCGCGAGCTGCAGGTCCTGCAGGGCCTGCTGGCCGGCATGCCGAACAAGATCATCGCCTACGCCCTGGGCCTCAGCGTGCGAACGGTGGAAATCTACCGCGCCAACGTGATGGACAAGCTCCAGGCTCGGGGCCTGTCCACCGCCGTCCGCCTGGCCTTGGCGGCCGGGATCGAGCCGCTTCCGGATCCGGAATAGGGCCCGCCCCCGGGGTTGCCGCTACCTGGCCTTGGGCCGGTAGGCCACCAGCGCATTCCCCGGCTGCTGGCCGAACGAGGCGTAGCCCGAGTTGACGAACACCATCCCGTCGCCGGCGAACAGGCCCGCCGCATCGATGGAGCCGCCCGAGCCCGCGATGCCGTTCACCGCCTGGAACGGCCGCGCGGTGTCATAGCTCGCCAGCACCTTGCCGGTGGCCGCCTCGAACACCCACAGCCGTCCGTCCAGGGATCCGGCCAGCAGGGCCCCGTCAATCACCAGGGGCGCCGCCGACAGGCCGTACTTCTGGCCGCAGATGGGCATCCGGGCTTGGCGATCCCCGCTGCAGTCGGGGCTGGCGCGCCATTGCCAGGCGATCTTGCCGCTGGCCACGTCGACCGCGTGCATCCCCGCGGCCGAGCGGTCGGCGGGCACGCCCGGATCGCTGATCGGGGCGAAGACATGCTTCCCATCGGTGGTGATGCCCCAGTGGACGCCGCCCAGGGCGTGGCCGAAGCCGAACTGGTGGCGCCACAGCTTGCGGCCGGTCTTGGGGTCCAAAGCCCACAGCTCGCCCGACTTCTGGCCGGCGAGGATCACGTCCTTGCCGCCCTTGCCGCGGAAGATCAGCGGGCCGCCGCCGAAGTCGTGGTCCAGCAGGACGCTGCCCTCGTTGGCGAAGAAGCAGTTGGGCTTCAGCGGCTGGCCGGGCGGCGGCGGGCCGATCGGGCACGACATGTTCCACACGTCGTTGGCCAAGGCCTGGAAGACCCACTTCTCCTTGCCCGTGTCGGCGTCGATGGCGATCACCGCGTCCGAGGTCTTGGTGGCCGGCGGCGAGGTGTTCTCGCCGGTGGCCGTGTAGATGACGTTGCGCTCGGCGTCATAGGCCGGGCTCGACCAGATCGGCGCGCCCGACGGGCCGTACATCTCGACCCCGGCCGAGTTCTTCCGGCCCAGCGCCTTGGCCGGCTCCATGGTGTGCCAGGTCCACAGCGTCTTGCCGGTGGCCGCGTCCACCGCGACGATGTCGCCGTGGCTCTTGCAGCATTCGTGGGTCGGCCGCATCGCCGCGGCTACGTCCATGGCCGAGACGGGAACGATGATCTTGTCGCCGGCGAACAGCGGCGAACCGGACAGCGGGGAAGCCGGGTCGTGCTTGGGATCCACCCGCCAGACGATCTTGCCGGTTTTGGCCTCCAGGGCCACCAGCATGCCGGCGCTGTCGCCGCCCACCAGGCCCATGGGGCCGCCCTTGCCCAGTTGGCCGTAGGCCAGGCTGTTGCGCAGGCCGCTGGGCAGCTCCGTCGCCCACTTAAGACAGCCGGTCTGGGTGTCCAGGGCCACCACATAGCCGGCTTGGCCGGCGGGATAGAAGACGGTGTCGCCGACCACCACGCCGTTGCCCCGCAGGCCCGTCGTCTTGGGCATGGCGAAGGTCCAGGCGACCTCCAGGTTGGCGAGGTCGGCGGTCTTCAGGCCCGCCTGGGCGGCGGTCTGCCGGCGGGTGTTGTCCTGGTCGACTCCGAAGCCGACCTGCGCCGGCTTGGCCGTCAGGTTCACCGCGGCGCGCTCGGCCGGGCACTTGTTGTCGTCCAGCCAGCCCGTGCCCGCCGGGCCCTCGGGGGCGGCGAGATAGGCCACCAGGGCCCGCATCTGGTTCCGGTCCAGCTGGTCGCCGATGGGCTTCATCACCCCGGTAGTCAGCACGGTGGTGAGGGTCTGGGCGCTCATCTGCCGGATAGCCGACACGGGGGCGGCCCGGTCGCCCGGCGGGGGCTTGTCGTGACAGGCGGCGCAGTACTGTTCATAGACCGCCCGGCCCGGCGGCACGTCGTCGGTGGCCTGGGCCTGCGCCCCGCGGCCGAACCCCAGTCCGGCCCCCAGGCCCACGGCGAGGGCCGCCGTCGCAACCGCGGCCGCAGCCGTTCCGCCTCGCGCCACGCGCTTCCAGACGCCCATCGGTTTCCCCCCAAAACATACCGGCCGTTCGACGGCTCGCTCTCGGCGGAAGCTAAACTCCGACCGTTATGCCAAGATTGCCCCGTTGAAATCCGTAAGCACAAGTGGGTCTGTTGCGACCTGGACGTTTGCCGCGCGCCGCGCTTTCGGTTAGAGAGACCGCCCGCTGAAGACGCACCCGTAGCTCAGCTGGATAGAGCGTTGCCCTCCGAAGGCAAAGGTCACACGTTCGAATCGTGTCGGGTGCGCCAAAACCGCGGTGGCTGCTGCGGCACCGCTAAGCTGAAGCCGAGCGCGGCCACATATTGCATTACAATGGGCGTGATCGGATGAGCTCAATGAGCGCCCGAAGTCGCGACGGGATATGCCGCCTGCTGGCGAAGTAGAGGCACGGTCCCCGATAGGGCGGCGTCCAATCCTCCAGCACCGCCATCAGTCGGCCCGCGGCGATATGGTCCGCGACCGCCGGTTCAGCGATATAACAGAGGCCGGCGCCCGCCAGAGCCGCCTCAAGCATCAGGCCGCTTTCATCGAGTGTCAGCGTACCGGGCGCGTCGATCAGCACAGCCTGCCCCCGGCGCTCGAACTCCCAGCGGTAGAGCTTGCCGCTCGCCATGCGTGCGCGGATGCAACGGTGGCGGTAAAGGTCGGCGGGCGTCTTCGGCACGCCCCACGCCTCGAAATATCCTGGCGCTCCGATGACCAGCGAACGGATCTCCCGCAAAATCGGCACCGCGATCATGTCCGGCGGCACCGCCTCGGCGAGCCGTATGCCCGCATCGAAGCCCTGGCCCGTCACATCGACCAGCGCGCCTTCGGTGACGATCTCCAGTTCGACGCGAGGATAGAGGCGGGCATATTCGAGGAACAACGGCGTGAGTAACATCCGCGCCGCGCCTGGCGAGGTGTTGATCCGCAACGCCCCGGAGGGTTCGAGGCCATGCTCGCCGGCGTTTTCAAGCGCACCGTCGATGGCTGCCAGCGCTGGCCCGATTTCGGCGACGAAGCGTTCGCCTTCTGGCGAGAGCGCCACGCTGCGCGTCGTCCGGTTGAACAGGCGAACGCCGAGCCTTTCCTCCAGCGCCGCGACAGCGTGACTCAACGCCGAGGAGGACAGGCCAAGTTCGCGCGCCGCCGCGCGGAAGCCGCCGAGTCGTGCGACGGCTGCGACGGCTTCCAGTTCGATCAGGCTCGCCTTGGCCATTGCGCGATATTCTTCATCAGACTGTGCAGATATGGCCTGCTTATCCGATCAATAATCGTGCGTCATATGGAACTCCGCTGATCACGAAGCGGAGCCACTCCCGATGCGTACTCTCGACAAGAATTACATCGACGGCGCTTTCGTCACCGCCCGGGGCGAGGAAGTCGCGCCTTTGTTCAACCCGGCCACGGAAGAGCAGATCGGCTCCGTCCGTCTTGGCGACGCCCGCGACGTCGATGCCGCCGTCGCTGCCGCGAAGCGCGCGTTTCCGGCGATGTCGCGCAGTTCTGCCGCCGAACGCATCGCCATGTTGAAGCGGCTGGCCGCCGCCGTCAGCGCGCGCGCCGACCAACTCGTCGCGACGATGGCTGAGGAATATGGCGCGCCCGCCGCTTTCACCGGCTTTGCGGTGCCCCACGCGGCATCAGTTTTCCTCGACATGGCAAAGGTGCTGGAGAGCTATAAGTTTCGCCGCATCATCGGCCGAGCCGAGGTGGAGATGCGCCCATCGGGCGTCGCGGCGGCGATCACCCCCTGGAACAGCAATTACGGGTTCATCTGCTCCAAGCTCGCCACCGCCATCGCGGCCGGCACGACGATCGTTATCAAGCCGTCGGAGATGAGTGCGCTCCAGACCCAGCTTCTCGCCGAATGCTTCCATGCAGCCGATCTGCCCCGCGGCGTGATCAACATCGTCAACGGCGCTGGCGCGGTGGCGGGCGCGGCTCTCAGCGCTCATCCGGACATCGCCAAGATCAGCTTCACCGGATCGACTGCCACGGGCCGCGCAATCATGGCTGCGGGCGCACAGGGCATCAAGCGCGTGACCCTGGAACTGGGAGGCAAAAGCCCGACAATCATCCTCGATGATGCCGATCTTGACGTCGCTATTCCGCAGGCGCTCATGCTGGGTCTCGGCAATAGCGGCCAGGCCTGCATCGACGGCACCCGTATCCTCGCGCCGCAGAGCCGGATGGACGAGATCCTTGCCCGGCTCAAGGCATCGACTGAAGCGCTCAAGGTCGGTCCCGGAGCCGATCCCGCCAACGACATCGGCCCGATGGTAAGCGAGAAGCAATGGGAGCGCGTCCAGTCCTATATCCGGCTGGGGCAGGAGGAAGGCGCAACCTTGCTCAGCGGTGGCGAAGGGCGGCCCGCCCATCTCGATCGCGGCTGGTTCGTCCGCCCGACGATCTTCGCGAACGTCACCAATCGGATGCGGATCGCGCGCGAGGAGATATTCGGCCCGGTGCTCTGCGTGATCCCCTATCGCGACGAGGCCGAGGCAATCGCGATCGCCAACGATACCGACTATGGCCTGGCGGCTTATGTCCTTTCGTCCGACCTCGAGCGGGCGAAGCGCGTCGCGGGGCAGGTCGACGCCGGCCGCGTCGTGATCAACGCCGCGCCGCATGAGCCGCTCGCGCCGTTCGGCGGGTTCAAGCAATCGGGAATCGGGCGTGAGTTCGGTGCGTTCGGTCTTGAGGCCTTTCTCGAACCGCGCGCCATCATCGCTTGAGGCGTATGGCGGGGCGCCCTGCTTCAACTTCGAAGCAGGCCGTCCTGCCCGTAGGCAGGCGGTTCGTGGTTTCTGGAATTACCCGGGGCGGCGCCACAGTCGCGCAGATGGCGACCCATGCTCGTCATGGCTGTCCAGCGCGGTGCGCCCGTGATCCTTCCGGAGGCCGGCCGCACGGCGGCCTACCGGTCGATGGGGAAGCCCGGGGCCACCAGGGTGGCGAACACCTGGCCCGTCAGCTCGGCGGTCTCGCTGGAATAGCGCTTCTTCAGCCCCGTCAGGTCCCGGCGCACCGCCGTCAGGTCGCGGTCCACGTACATCAGCCGCCGGAAGGCGTTCATCACCCGGTCGAAGGGGGCGTCGGCCTCGCTCTGGATCTGCGACTGGTCGGCTTCAGGCGCTACGGTGGTGACGAACGGGAAGCAGGCGCCGATCTTCAGCTTACCCGTCCGGCCCAGGTCGCGGAGGTAGAGGTCGTAGGGCAGGTCGAGCTCCGTCGCCGCCTGCAGGGCCGCGTGCAGCCGCCGCTTGGCCCCGCCCCGCACCGCATAGGCCGTGGCCCCGAAATAGGACGACTGCGCCAGGTCCAGCAGCATGAACTGCCCGGCGGCGGCCATGGCGTCGCGCCGGCTGGCGACCTTGGTCATCAGCGCCAGGTCGCAGATCGCCACGTCGGTGAAGACGATGTCGTAGTCCGAGGTCGCCAGCAGCTGGTCGAGCACTTGGAACGCCTGGGGCGCAAACACCGCATCGTCCTCGACCACGAACAGCGGGTCGTTGCTTTCGCGGTGCTTGGCCACGGCGCTGCGGTGGCTCTCGAAACAGGCCTTTTCAACCGGCGTGAGCGTCCCGCCGACATGGGCCACGTCCGCGGGGGTGCGCGCCTCGAAGCGGCTGAGGGCCCAGCCGTTGGCGTTCGCCGCCGCGAAGGAGGCCTCCAGGGCCGCCCGTCGGCTCGTGGCGTCGGCCAGGTTGATGAACACGCATTTCTTCACATGACGCCCCTCTGTGGAATCGGCCCACCAGCCGGGGACCTAGGTCCCTGTGGCGACATGTCGCAGTGAGGGCCTCCGCCCCGCCGGATCGGCCGTGCACGTCCCCGTCCCCATGGTGTCGCTATCATAGGCGCCCGCCGGAATGAACCGGGCCCGGGCGCGGCGCCTGAGCCACGCCGGGCAGAAACTTGCGCGCAATGGGTTGCGGCGCGCCGATGCGTGCGACAGACACCCCACGGCCGGGTATCGGGGGGCTTAAGTATGCGTACGGTAAAGGTGTCTCGTTTCGCACGGGGACTGGCGGGCGCGCTGGCCCTGGCCCTTGGGCTCGGCCCCGCGGCGGAGGCTCAGGCGCCGTCCGGCGGGACCACCGCCATCATGGGCGCCACCGTATTCGCCGCCACGGGCGAAGCGCCCAAGGTGGCCAATGTCATCATCCGCGATGGCCGGATCGTCGCCGTCGGGCCGGCGGTGCGCGCGCCGCGCGGCGCCAAGGTCATCGACGCCAAGGGCAAGGCCCTGCTGCCCGGTTTCTTCGACCTGCATACCCACTGGACCCCGGCGGGCGATCCGAACATCACGCCGAAGATCGCCAACGCCTATATCGCCGCCGGCGTCACCACGGTGAACGACTTCCACCAGTCGCCGGAAAGCTGGGCGCCGCGCCGGGCCTGGTTGGCCACCCTGGCCGCCCCGCACGTCAACTTCACCGCCCGCACCTCGACCCCCGGCGGCCACGGCGCCGACTGGGCCGATGTCAACACCACCAAGTGGGTGAACACCCCGGAGGCCGCCCGCAAGGCGATCCGCGAGCTGGTCCCGTACAAGCCCGACCTGGTGAAGGCCTTCGCCGACGGCTGGCGCTACGGGAACGGCCCCGACAACACCAGCATGGACCACGCCACCCTCGCCGCCCTGGTGGACGAGGCGCACAAGAACAATTGGAAGGTCGGCACCCACTCGGTGACGGTGGACCGCGGCCGCGCCGCGGGCCTGGCCAAGGTCGACTACATCGCCCACAGCCTGCAGGACCGCGAGGTCGACGCCGAGACCATCGCTGCGATCAAGTCCGGCGGCACGGCCTATGCGCCGACCCTGGCGGTGTACGAGCCGGTGAAGCCGGGCATGACCGCGCCGGCCAATCCCGACGAGCCGCGCTTCCGCCAGACGGTGCGCAAGTTCGGCTACGCGCTGAAGAACGTGAAGGCGCTGCATGACGCTGGCGTGCTCGTCGCCCTGGGCACCGACGCCGGCATGACCAACACTCCGCACGGGTCGTCCACCCTGCGCGAGATGGAGCTGCTGGTGCAGGCCGGCCTGACGCCGACCGAGGCCCTGATGGCGGGCACCGCCAACAGCGCCAAGGTGATGGGCGTGCTTGAGGACCGCGGCACCATCGAGGCCGGCAAGCGCGCCGACCTGGTGCTGGTCGACGGCCGTCCGTGGGAGCAGATCTCCGACGTGTGCCGCACCGTCCGCGTCTTCATCGACGGGCGCCAGGTGCACGGCCCGGGCACGGTGCTGCCCAAGGCCAACGCCGAGACCGCCATGCCGGCGACCCCGGTCCAGGCCCTGATCGACGACTTCGAGCGCCCCGACGGCCGCACCGCCCTCGACACCCTGCGCACCGACGACATGGACGGGGGCCTCGACCGCACGGTCCAGATCAGCCAGATCATCGACCGTGACGGCGGCGGCAAGGCCCTCAGCTTGGCCGGCAAGCTGTCGGTGAAGCCCGATCCGCAGGCGGCGGTGATCCTGCCGCTCAGCCGCGGCTCGGTCCGCCCGGTGGACGCCCGCGCCTACAAGGGCGTGCGCCTCGAGGTGCGCGGCGGCGAGGGCCGCCACCGGCTGCTGGTGAACACCCTTCAGGGCCGCTTCGCCGCGGACATCCCGGCCGGCCCCGCCTGGCGCACCGTCGAGGTGCCGTTCGCCGACCTGGCGCCGGCGCCAGGCCGCGGCGCGGCCATCGGTCCCTGGCGCGGCGCCCCCCACCCCCCCGGGGCGGTCGCCCCC
>JAEYNH010000033.1 GCA_023412655.1 Pseudomonadota bacterium
CCGTAGAAGGAGGCGCTGTTCTCGAGCATGGCGCGGAAGATCTGCACGCTGATGTTGCGCGGCAGCAGGTCCTCGACGATGGCTTCTTCGCTCGGCTCGTATTCGTAGGGCACGGCAGTCGCCGCAACCTCGCCCTCGCCTTCGCTGCGCTCGATCCTCGCCGGGATGATCTGCACCGCCTGCGGCACCTGCGAGATCACCGAGTTGAACTTGGCGAAGAACAGCGTCGCCACGTCGAACTCGCCACTGGCGAACATCGACTGGACCTTCTGAGACACCTCGTTCGCCAGGACGAACCCGACATTCTTGACTTCGCGGTAGCTGATCGCATCCACGATGTTGTCGGCGAACTGGCGCTTGAGGATGTCGTGGCCCTTGCGGCCAACGGTCATGATCTTGACCGTCTTGCCCTCGGCGATCAGCCGGTTGGCATGGTCGCGGGCCAGGCGGGCGATGGAGGAGTTGAAGCCGCCGGCAAGGCCGCGCTCACCCGTCGCAACGATCAGCAGGTGCACCTGGGCGCGGCCGTTACCGGCGAGCAGCACAGGGGCATTCTCCTGGCCGTCATAGACGGCGGCAAGGCTCGACAGCACCCGGGCCATGCGCTCGGCATAGGGACGGGCCGCTTCAGCCGCTTCCTGGGCACGGCGGAGCTTGGCCGCCGCGACCATCTGCATGGCCTTGGTGATCTTCTGCGTCGACCTGACGGAGTCGATGCGGTTCTTTAGGTCCTTCAGCGACGGCATGGGCCTGTCGTCTCCTTAAGGGCGCTTAGGCCGCGTAGGTCTGCTTGATCGCGTCGAGAGCCGACTTCAGCTTGGCACGGGTGTCGTCGCTGAGCGCCTTCTCGGTGGCGATGGTGGTCAGCAGGTCCGCATGCTTGGAGCGAAGGTTCGACAGCACGTGGCGCTCGAAATCCTGCACCTTGTTCACCGGGATGGTGTCCAGGTAGCCGTTTGCACCGGCGAAGATCACCGCCACCTGCTCCTCGGTCTTGAGGGGCGAGAACTGCGGCTGCTTCAGCAGCTCGGTCAGGCGGGCGCCGCGGTTCAGCAGGCGCTGCGTTGCCGCGTCGAGATCCGAACCGAACTGGGCGAAGGCGGCCATTTCGCGGTACTGCGACAGCTCACCCTTGAGCGAGCCGGCCACCTGCTTCATCGCCTTGACCTGGGCCGAGGAGCCCACGCGGGACACCGACAGACCCACGTTCACGGCCGGGCGGATACCCTGGAAGAACAGGTTGGTCTCGAGGAAGATCTGGCCGTCGGTGATGGAGATCACGTTGGTCGGGATGTAGGCCGACACGTCGTTTGCCTGGGTCTCGATCACGGGCAGCGCGGTCAGCGAGCCGAGGCCGTGGTCCTCGTTCAGCTTGGCGGCGCGCTCCAGCAGGCGGGAGTGCAGGTAGAAAACGTCGCCCGGATAGGCTTCGCGGCCCGGCGGACGGCGCAGCAGCAGCGACATCTGGCGGTAGGCGACGGCCTGCTTGGACAGGTCGTCATAGATGATCACGGCGTGCATGCCGTTGTCGCGGAACCACTCGCCCATGGCGCAGCCGGCGAAGGGCGCCAGGAACTGCAGCGGGGCCGGCTCCGAGGCGGTGGCCGACACCACGATGGTGTAGTCGAGGGCGCCGCGCTCCTCGAGGGTCTTCACGATCTGGGCGACCGTCGAGCGCTTCTGACCGATGGCCACGTAGATGCAGTAGAGCTTCTGGCTCTCGTCGCCCGTGGCGTTGACCTGCTTCTGGTTCAGGATGGTGTCGACGGCCACGGCCGTCTTGCCGGTCTGACGGTCGCCGATGATCAGCTCGCGCTGGCCGCGGCCCACCGGGATCAGGGTGTCGATGGCCTTCAGGCCGGTCTGCACCGGCTCGTGCACCGACTTGCGCGGGATGATGCCCGGAGCCTTAACGTCCACGCGGCGGCGCTCGGCCACGTCCACGATCGGACCCTTGCCGTCGATCGGCTCGCCCAGCGGGTTGACCACGCGGCCCAGCAGGCCCTTGCCCACCGGAACGTCCACGATCTCGCCCAGGCGGCGGACTTCGTCGCCTTCACGGATGGCGCGGTCTTCGCCGAAGATCACGATGCCGACGTTGTCGCGTTCGAGGTTCAGGGCCATGCCCTTCACACCGGCGGCGGGGAACTCGACCATTTCGCCCGCCTGGACGTTGTCGAGGCCGTAGGCGCGGGCGATGCCGTCACCCACCGACAGCACGGACCCGACGTCCGAAACATCGGCTTCCTCGCCGAAGTTGGCGATCTGGGACTTCAGGATGGCCGAAATCTCGGCGGCGCGGATATCCATGGGCTTTACGCTCTCTTGAGGGCGAATTTGAGGGAGTCGAGCTTCGAACGGAGCGAAGCGTCGAACAGACGGGAGCCGACCTTCACCTTGATGCCGCCCAGCAGGGACGGATCGACGCGGGTCGTGATTTCAGGGTCCTTGCCGAGGGCCTGCCGCAGCGCGGCCGCCACGCCCTTGGCCTGGGCCGAGGACAGCGGGACGGCGGTGACCACTTCGGCCGAGACGGCGCCGCGGGCCGCGGCCGACAGCGCCTCGAAGGCCGTGATCACCTCGGGCAGGACCGAGGCGCGACCGTTCGCGCCGAGCAGCCCCAGGAACTTCTGGGTGATCGGGTTGAACTTCGCCTTCTGCGCGATGGCGCTCAGGCCCTTGCGCTTGTCTTCGGCCCCGAACGCCGGCGAGCCCAGCAGGACGCGCAGGTCCCGGCTGTCGGCGATCGCCGCTTTCAGGGACTTCAGGTCGGCCTCGACAGCCTGGACCTTGTTCTGTTCGTTCGCGAGATCGAAGAGGGCCTGGGCATATCTGCCACCCACATTCGATGCCTTGGAGTCGTCCGCCACTTAAAACTCGCTCGGTGCGTGCCATGAGCCGCTAGCGGAGCTTCCGTTGCGGCGCTAAAGGCTTGAAAGCGCTTGAAAAAAGGCACAACGAGCCAAGACCCGGAAGGGCCCTGGCCCAAAGCCGCGCGCTCACTAGCACGCGTTCTTTTGCGCCGCAACCGAAGGGGCGGCCGCTGGAGCGCCTTCTGTCCGGCCACGGCGCCGCAGCGTAATGCCCCGGAACGTCCCCTTCGAAGGAAAAAGGCCCCGCCGGCGTACCGGCGGGGCCAGGGTCAACAGAGCTCGACTAGAGAGCCGCTGGGAGACTTATTGCTTGGCGATCTGCGTGGCCGCGTCGCCCTTGGCCTTGGTGTTGCAGTCGGCCAGGCGACCGTCGTCCAGCGCCTTGCGGCCCGAGAAGGCGGCCACGGCGCCGACCTTGGCGGCGATGGTCTTGCAGGTGGTGGTGGCGAAGGTCTGCGACGTCGGGGCGGTGGCCACGCAGGCGTCGCCCTCGCAGACGAACATCGCGCCGCCGGCGATGAACTTGGTCTTCTCGGCGACCGGGGCCTGGAGCTTCGCGGTCACGGCGTCGGCGGCGAAGGCGGTCGAGCCGGCGGCCAGGGTGGTCAGGGCGGCGCAGGCGGCCGCAAGGGTACGGAGCTTCATTGAGCCCTCCAGCGTTTCGGGGAGTGCGGCGCCCTGCTCGAAAGCGCCGGCCCCTTCCGCCGCGTGGTTTCGCCGCAGGTATCCCCACCCGCGGCGCACGACGAACTGAGCAACGTAAAGATAACGGTGTTAAGATCGGGCGCGCAACCGCTATTTGCGCAACGCCGCTATGCGAGATTGCAGACCCTGCCGCCGCGGCAAACCGTCCCGAACCGCCTCGTTCATGGCTCGTCAATCTTGTTTGGCGTTCCGTGCGCCTAAGATATGGCAGGCAAAACGGGCCGGGGGCGGCTCCGAACGGTTAGGACAACGTCGAAATGGCCAATGCGGGACAGGGTGGTCGCGGACCCCGATCGCCCCGTGAAAAGCGCTCGCCCCTGCAGGCGCTGATCTACTGGGTGCTGGTCCTGGGCGTCTGGGGCCTGATCTTCCTGGTGGCCTTCTTCGCCGTCTTCGCGGTCGACCTGCCCGACACTTCGAGCCTTTACGACGTCAAGCGCCAGCCGTCGGTCTCCTACCTGGACCGCTCGGGGGCCCTGGTGGCGGTCCGCGGCAGCCAGTACGCCCCGCCGGTCGACCTGGACCGGCTGCCCGAGCACGTCCCCGAGGCGTTCATCGCCATCGAGGACCGCTGGTACTACTGGCACTTCGGCTTCAATCCCTGGGGCATCGTCCGCAGCCAGATCTACAACATGAAGCGTGAGAGCGGCCCCCTGCGCGGCGGCTCGACCATCACCCAGCAGCTGGCCCGGAACCTCTTCCTCACTCCCAGCCAGAACTACCGCCGCAAGGCCCAGGAGCTGATCCTGGCCGTCTGGCTGGAGGCGCGCTTCTCCAAGAAGCAGATCCTCGAGCTCTATCTGAACCGGGTCTATTTCGGCGCCGGCGCCTACGGCATCGAGGCGGCCTCCCAACGCTACTTCGGCAAGCCCGCCGAACAGCTCACCCTGGGCGAATCGGCCCTGCTGGCCGGGATGATGAAGGGGCCCTCCCGCTATTCCCCGGTCTCGGCCACCGACCGCGCGGCCCGCCGGGCCACCGTGGTGCTCGACAAGATGGTGGAGGCGAAGTTCATCACGCCCCAGGAGCGGGAGGCGGCCTTCCGCACCAAGGTCCGGGTGAACCCGGTCCTGGCCAACCAGCGGGCGCAGTACTTCACCGACTGGGTCGACGATCAGGTCCGCAGCCTGGTGGGCGAGCCCACCGAGGACCTCGTCGTCGAGACCACCCTTGACCTGCCCCTGCAGTCCGCCGCCGAACAGGCGGTGCAGCGCGGCGTCGCCGGGGCGAAGGGCCAGGGCGTGGAACAGGGGGCCCTGGTCTCCATCGACGGCGAGGGGCGGGTGCGCGCCTATGTGGGCGGGACCAACTACGCCCAGACCCAGTTCGACCGGGCCACAATGGCCCGCCGCCAGGCCGGCTCGGCCTTCAAGCCGTTCGTCTATCTCACCGCCATGGAGGCGGGCCGCACGCCCGCGACGCCGGTGGTCGACGAGCCGGTGAAGATCGGCAACTGGGAGCCGCGCAACTACACCGGCCAGTACCTCGGGCCCATGAGCCTGCAGACCGCGCTCGCCCAGTCCATCAACACGGTCGCGGCCCGGCTGGCCAATGAGGTCGGCACCTCCAACGTCGCCGCCACCGCCCGGCGCCTCGGCATCTCGTCGAATATCCAGCTCGACCCCTCCATGGCCCTCGGGGCGGTGGAAGTGAGCCCGCTGGAGATGGCCCAGGCCTACGCCCCGTTCGCCAACGGCGGCTTCCTGGCCCGCGGCTACGGCATCGAGCGCATCCGCACCAGCACCGGCCGCGTGCTCTACGACCACAGCGTCGACCGGGCGCCGCGGCAGGCGGTGATCGGCCAGCCGGCCCTGGCCTACATGAACCAGATGATGCGCCAGGTGATCACCTCGGGCACCGGCGGGCGCGCCAACGTCGGCGGCTACGACATCGCCGGCAAGACCGGCACCACCAGCGACTACCGCGACGCCTGGTTCGTCGGCTACACGGGCGGCTTCGTCACCGCGGTCTGGGTGGGCAAGGACGACAACAAGCCCATGCGCCGGGTCACCGGCGGCGGCGCCCCGGCCGGCATCTGGAAGGACTTCATGACCGCCGCCCTGCCACGGCTGAAGGTCCAGCCGATTCCCGGCAGCGCCGTGCCGCCGCCGCCCGAGCCCGACCCCATCGGCGACGTCATCGACGGCATCACCGACTTCTTCGGCGGCGGCGGCGACCGCGCCCCGCCGTCCGAGTTCGACGAACCCGCCCGCCGGCCCCAGGAAGACCCGCCCTTCTAGAGCCCGCCCGCTACGGCCCGAAGGCGTGCAGCCGCGCGCCCTCGGCCCGCAGCCACGCCCGGTGGCGGCGCTCGTCGCCCACCAGTTCGCGCACCAGGGCCCAGAAGCGCGGCCCGTGGTTCAGCTCCAGCAGGTGGGCGCACTCGTGGGCGGCCACATAGTCGGCGACCTCATAGGGCGCGAGGGCCAGCCGCCAGGAATAGCGGATCGAGGCCGGCAGGTGGCCGGTGGCCGGGCGGCAGGAGCCCCAGCGCGACTTGGCGTCGGCGACGGCCACCTTCGGGACCTCCACGCCCAGCCGGCCGCAATGGAAGGCCGTGCGCTCGGCCAGCACCTCGGCGGCCTTGCGGCGGATCACCAGCATCACCGCCCGCGCGAAGCCCTCGCCGTCGCCCATGGCGACGATCCTCGGGGTGGAGCCGTCCTCCGGCTCGATCCACCTGGCCCGGCCCGAACCCTGCTCCAGCCGCACCGGCCGGCCGAACACCTCCACCAGCTGGCGGGGCGCAAGCGGCGCGGACGTGGGCAACTCGGCCAGCCGCTGGGCGATCCAGTCCGCCCGGTCCCGCGCGAAGGCGGCCGCCTCCGCAAGGCCGCGCGGGCTGGGCGCCGTGGCCACGATCTCCCGCCGCGTGCGGTCCAGCCGCAGCGACACCCGCCGGGCGCGCCGGTTCACCCGCAGGCGCACGACCGCGCCCGCCACCTGCAGTTCGTCGCCGTCGGAAAAGGAAGCGCGGAAAGGACCCACCGGCCCGAGTTTAGGCGCCGCCGGCCGGTGTGTCGAAGGCCTCGTCGGTGCGGCGGATGAACGCCCGGACCCGCGGGTAGATCTCCTCGCGGAACCGCCGCCCGTTGAACACCCCATAGTGGCCCACGTGCGGCTGGACGTAGTCCTCCTTCAGCTCGGTCGGGATGCCCGAGCAGAGGTCATGCGCCGCCTGGGTCTGGCCGATGCCGGAGATGTCGTCGTTCTCGCCCTCGACGGTGAGCAGGCCGATGTCGGTGATCAGCTCGGGCCGCACCCGCCGCCCCCGATGGTCCAGCTCGCCCTTGGGCAGCAGGTAGCGCTGGAACACCACGTCCACGGTCTGGAGGTAGAACTCCTCGGTGAGGTCCAGCGCCGAGAGGTACTCGTCGTAGAACTCCAGGTGCTTCTCGGCGCTGTCGCCGTCGCCGTCCATCAGGTGGTGCAGGTAGCGCCGGTGGGCTTCCTGGTGCTTCTCCAGGTTCATGGACATGAAGCTCGCCAGCTGCACGAAGCCCGGATAGACCCGCCGCCCCATGCCCGGGTAGGGCCCGGGCACGGTGTAGATCATGTTGCTTTGGAACCAGGCGAAGGGCCGCTCCTCGGCCAGCCGGTTGGTCACCGTGGGCGACAGGCGGGCGTCGATGGGCGAGCCCATGAAGGTCATGGAAGCCGGACGGCTCTCCTCGCCGTCCTCGGCCATCAGGGCGGCGGCGGCCAGGACCGGCGGACCGGGCTGGCAGACCGCCACCACATGCGGGCGCGGCCCCAGGGCACGGAGCATCTCGCGCACATGGTCGATGTAGTCGTGGAAGTCGAAGCGGCCTTCCATCACCGGCACGTCCCGGGCGTTCGACCATTCGGTGATGAACACCTCGTGGTCCTGCAGGAAGGCCTGCACGGTGCCGCGCAGCAGGGTGGCGTAGTGGCCCGACAGGGGGGCGACGATCAGCACCGCAGGTTCCAGCGTGCGCCGCCCGGCCCGCCGCAGGTCGGCCGCGTCCCGGGCGAAATGGGTGAGCTTGGCCCAGGGCGAGGACCACACCTCGGTGGCGCGCACCCGCACGGGGCGGCCGTCGATCTCGACGGTGTCGATGCCCCAGGCGGGCCGGCCGTAGCGGCGGGTCAGGTTGGCGACCAGGTCCGACACCGCGAACAGGCGGCGGCCGGCCTCGGTGTCGGCCGCCGGATTGAGCGGCGAGCTCCAGAACTGCCGCGCCGCCAGGGCTGTCAGGCGGACCGGCGTGGAGGCGTAGTAGCCAGCTTCGTAAAGGGTGTAGAGCATCGAGGCTCCAGTATGCTGCAGCGCAACATAACATGTGAAGCCTGAAGAAGCTCCACAAGCCCCGTTTGCGGCGAAACGCCCGCCGGACGGTCAGCAGTTCTTGGCGTTCGGCCCGGCCTTCATGGCGGTGGCGATCTTGGCCGCCGCCTCCTCGGGGGTCAGCTCATAGGCCAGCACGCAGACGAACTGGCCCTTCGGGCCCATGAGGTAGGTGTAGGAGGCGTGGTTCACGAGGTAGTCCGGCCCCTCGCCCGCCTTCTGGTAATAGACGTGATAGGCCTTGGCCGCCGCATCCACCTGGGCCGGCGTGCCGGTGAGGCCGATCAGCCGCTTCGGAAAGGCGTCGTTGTCCAGATAGGCCGCCATCTGGGCGACGTCGTCCCGCTCCGGGTCCACCGTGATGAACACCGTCTGGAGCTTGTCGGCCTGGGCGCCCAGGTCCTTCTCCACCTGCGCCATCTCGAACAGGGTGGTGGGGCAGATGTCCGGACAGTGGGTGAAGCCGAAGAAGACCGCGCTCCACTTGCCCTTGAGAACGTCCTGGTTGACCTTGGCCCCGGTCTGGTCGACGAGCTGGAACGGTCCGCCCACGGCGGCGGTTTGCTCGTCCGACCCCAGAACGCCGCGACGGACCGCAAGACCAGTGAGTATGGCCAGCGCCACAGCCAAGACCGCGATGAGGGCGAGGACGCGCCTGGACATGATTGCTTCCCGTTCTGCCTTCCGGACCGTTCGGCGCTGCGGCGCCTGGCGGGCCTGAGCGGCGTGGCGGTCGCGCGCGTGCAGGCTCCGGCTCAGGGCGTCGATAAGGCGGCGTCGCAGGCGGCGCAAGGCGTGTGGGATTCCACCGACGTCAGCCGCAGCCACCTGCGGGTGCGCACCCTCGTCACCCTGCGCTGGTTCGTCCTGGGCGCCGAGGCCCTGCTGCTGGCGGTCCTGTGGCTGCTGTTCGACTATCCCGCCCCCTACGCCCTGGCCATCGGCTTGGTCGGAGCCGGCGCCTGGCTGAACCTGCTGACCAGCGTCGCCTCGCCCCTGCAGCGGGTGACCCGGGACCGGGAGGCGATCCTGCATCTCTGCGCCGATGTGGCGCAGATCGGCCTGTTCCTCGGAGTGCTCGGCGGGGGCGTCCACGCCTTCATCGTGCTGCTGATCGTGCCGGTGGCCCTGGCCGCCGCCACCCTGCCCTGGCGGGCGGTGCTGATCGTCGGCGCCCTGGCCGCGGGGGCCACCCTGATCCTGGCCTGGATGTCCCCGCCGATCTCCGCCGCCGACTGGCCGGTGCTGGAGCCGCAGCACCGCTTCCTGGCGGCGGGCGCCAATGTGCTCGCCATGGTGCTGATCGCCGGCTACGTGCGCCAGTCCGCCGAGGAGGCCGCCCGCATGGCCCTGGCCCTGGACGTGACCCAGGCGGTGCTCGCCCGCGAACAGCGGCTCTCGGCCCTGGGCGCCCTCGCCGCCGCCGCCGCCCACGAGCTGGGCACGCCCCTGGCCACCATCTCCATCGTCGCCAAGGAGATGGCCCGGGAGGCTGACACCCCGCAGGTGAAGGACGACGCCGAGCTGCTGATCGCCCAGGCCGAGCGCTGCCGCGAAATCCTCAAGCGGCTATCCGAGACCCCCGACCAGGCCTCCGACGAGGTCCACGAGCGACTGTCCCTGCGCCAGCTGCTCCACGAGGTGATCGAGCCGCACGCGGCCATCAAGGACGTGCGGGTGGAAGCCATCGTCACCGGCGCCAAGGGCGTGAAGAGCCCTGACATCCGCCGCCTGCCCGAGATCCTCCACGCCATGACCACCTTCGTGGAGAACGCCGTCGACTTCGCCACCTCCGAGGTGCTTGTCACCGCCCGCTTCGACGCCGACACCGTGTCCATGGAGGTTCGCGACGATGGTCCCGGCTTCTCGCCGGACATCCTGGCCAAGCTGGGCGAGCCCTACGTCACCAGCCGTGCGGGGGTGGAAGGCGGCCGCACCGGGCACGTGGGAATGGGCCTCGGCTTCTTCATCGCCAAGACCCTTCTGGAACGAACAGGGGCCCAAGTGACGTTCCAGAATGGCCGGCCCCGTGGCGCGGTGGTGTCCGCCCGCTGGCCCCGGCAAACGATCGAGGCCAACCCAGCTTGACCGCAGCCAAGCTTGCGAACACGCGTTCAGGTGCGACAGACTGTCGCAGTAAACATAGGGAGCCCCGTTTTCCCGGGGTCCGAGCATGACCGACCTGTCCTCCGAGATCGCCGCGCTTCCCGACAAGTCCCTTCTGGTGCTGGACGATGACGCGCCGCTGCGAACCCGGCTGGGCCGGGCCCTGGAGCAGCGTGGTTTTCAGCCCACCCTGGTGGGCAGCGTGTCCGAGGCGATCGCCGCCGTGCGGGCCAATCCGCCCGCCTACGCCGTGCTCGACATGCGCCTGGAGGATGGCTCCGGACTGAAGGTGGTGGAGGCGGTGCGCGACGCCCGGCCGGACGCCAAGATCATCATGCTCACCGGCTACGGCAACATCGCCACCGCCGTGCAGGCGGTGAAGGCCGGGGCGGTCGACTACCTGTCAAAGCCGGCCGCCGCCGACGACGTGGCCCGGGCCCTGCTGGCCCGGGGCGATGCCCCGCCGGCCCCGCCCGAGAACCCGATGAGCGCCGACCGGGTGCGCTGGGAGCACATCCAGCGGGTCTATGAGCTGTGCAACCACAACGTCTCGGAGACGGCGCGACGGCTCAACATGCATCGCCGGACCCTGCAGCGGATCCTGGCCAAGCGCGCCCCGCGCTAGCGCCCACCGCGGATCCGTAGGGCAGGCGGGGCGATGGCGACCTGGGCCGACATCCGCGCGGCCGTGGCCTCCCTGCCGGGGGTCGAGGAGACCGCCTGGCGTGACCAGCCGATGTTCCAGGTCGGCTCCAAGGGATTCGTCCAGACCTGGCGCGGCCGGGTGATCATGAAGCTGGACCGCGGCCGGCAGGAGCTTCTGTTCGAGGCCCGGCCCGAAGTCTTCTCGCCCTATGTGGCGGGCGCCCTGCGCTGGGCCCATGTGGACATCGCCGCCCTGGAGCCGGCCGAGGCCCAGGCCCTCGCCCGGGAGGCCTGGGCCCAGGTGGTCCCCAAGCGGATCAGCCGCGCCTACAACGCATAGGCCTCCACGCCCGCCGCCCGCAGCGCCGCCAGCCGGGCGAAGGCCAGGGTCAGCGACTTGCGGCGCGCCCCGGCCAGGGGCGTGACCGGCGCCTCGCGCAGGATGGCCCCGCCGAAGCCGTCGGCGACGATCAGGCCCGGCTCCTCGGGCAGGATCTCCCGCGGGAACTCCGGCGCCACGGCGAAGGCGAAGGCGTCGCAATAGGGCAGGTACTCGTGCCACTTCTGGTCGGTGCGGAAGTCCTCTGGCCCCGACTTCACCTCGACGATGAACACCTGCCCCTTGGGGCCCAGGGCCATCAGGTCGGCCCGCCGGCCGTTCGGCAGGGTCACCTCGGCCAGGGGCGCATAGCCCAGGGCGGTCAGGAACCGCGCCGCGCCGCGGGTGACGCTGGCGGTGGTTTCAGGCCGCGAGAGGGAGACGACGGTGACGGACACGTCCATGCCGCCACTCTGTTCCGGCTACGTTCCCGACGCAAGCGACGCCGGCCCCGGCGGGCGATCAGGTCGCAGGCGGTCCGGGGAACTCGAGCCGGCCGGCGTCGAAGCCCAGCTGGCGAATCCGGGCCACCGCCTGGTTCTTCACCGCCGAGGGCAGGGTGGGCTTCTGCGACATCAGCCAGACGTACTTGCCGTTGGCCGTGGAGAGGATCAGCCAGCCCTGGTCGACCTTGTGCTCCAGCACCCGGTAGTCCTGGCTCACCAGGCCGCCGAAGAAGGTCATGCGGATGCGGGTGTTGCTGGCGTCCGAGACCGTGGCCCGGGCCTTCCAGGTGGTGGGCGCGCCCTTGGCCTTCCAGCAGCTCTGCACCACCGCGAAGCCGCCGGCCTGGGGCGTCCAGTCCGAGGCGCCGGCCTGGCAGCCGTTCTGCAGCTTGTTGGGGATGCGGGCCACCTCGTACCAGCGGCCCATCATCTTGGTCAGCTCGACCTTCTCGACACCTTCTGCGGCCGCAGCGGGCGCGGCGATGAGCAGGGCGGCGGCGGCCCCGAGGATCAGGCGCTTGAGCATGGCGCGAGGGATACCCGCATCAGGAGACGAAACAACGGCGCGCGAACGCGCAACGGCGCTACATAAGGACGCGGCGACGGCTTGGCTATCACCCGCCGGCCACAGGCCGGCGGGCGTTATCCCCTGATGATCGCGGCGGCGCCTATTCGGCCGCGATGAGCACCTGCTTGGCGCGGTCCTTGAAGTTGATCTCCTGGAGGTACTTGATGCCCTCCTCTGCGATGTCGTCGCCCACCATCTTGTCGCCCTCGCCCTTCAGCTCGTCGAGGTCGACGTAGGTGGCGTAGAAGGCCTTGGTGCGGTCGGTGATGATGCCGGCGTTGACCAGCGTCTTCACCAGCACCCGGAAGATGTTGGTCTGCTCCCGCATGTTCTCGCGGCGGGTCTCGTCGGTGACGATCTCCGCCATCTCGGCGATCACGCGGTCGGGGTCGAGGCCGAATTCCTCGTAGAGGTCGCGCTGCTGGGTCGGCGCCACGAGGTTGAACAGCAGCGTCTGGAAGCAGTGCGCCGCCCACATCTCGATGATCTCGTGCTCCTGCTCGGTCAGGTGCGGGATCGTGCGGTCGGCCCAGATCTTCCCGAACTTGTGGTGGAAGGCCTCGTCGGTCATGACGAGCTGGGTCAGCTTCTTCGCCAGCGGGTCGTTGGTCTTGGCGTAGATGGTGGCGAAGGCGCCCATGGCCAGGCCCTCCACCAGCATCTGCATGCCGATGATCTTCTTGTAGACCTCGGGGCTGCCGATGATCTCCACCAGCAGGGTCTTCAGGGTCGGGCCGCATTCCACCGGCCGGCCCCAGCGGGCCTTGATGTACTTGGCGAAGGCGGTGACGTGGCGGGCCTCTTCCCGGGTCTGGTTGGCCGCGTATTCCTGGGCGCCCTGGTCCTTCAGCACGTGGCACAGGCTGGCCGACAGGTTCAGCGCCCCCTGCTCGCCGTGCAGGATCGAGGAGAAGGTGCGCAGGGTCGACTGGTTCACGAACCGGACGCGGGTCTTCCAGTCCTTCAGGTGGTTCGACACATAGTCGGTCTGCAGCGAGACGATCATGTCCTCCGGCAGGATCATCTCGTTCTCGATGTCGAACGGCTCGTTGAAGTCGATGTACTTGGCGTCGAGCGGATCCCAGAAGTGGTCGTGCGTCGCCGAAATGATCTTGTCGAAGGCGGTGGAGCGGCCGTTGTACCGGTCGAGCTCCAGCATGGACTCGAAGTCGTCCGGCGCCACGGCGTCGTAGATGATGTCCTTGGTGATGTTGCCGTCGGCGGCCATTGCGTTCGCTCCTACCCTGTCTTCGCGGCGCGCCCCCGCCGTCTTGTGCCCGGCAGCATGTTACGTGATCGCCGTTCCGTCAAGAAAATGACGCGAGCGTCATCTTCCTGGCGGCCGTCAGGGTCATTCGGCGGCGGCCTCGATGGTGTCGATGTCGGCGTCCGACAGGCCGAAGTGATGGCCGATCTCGTGCACCAGCACGTGGGTGACCAGTTCCTCCAGGGTGATGTCGCCGCGCTCGGCCCACTCGTCCAGGATCGGCCGCCGGTACAGGAAGACCCGCGAGGGCTGGGGCGAGATGTCGAACACCGAGCGCCGGGCCAGGTCCACGCCCTGGTAGAGGCCGGTCAGTTCGAAGGCGTCCTCGATGCCCAGTTCCTCGAGCACCTCCGCGTCCGGGAAGTCGTCGACGCGGAACACCACGTCTCCGGCCAGCCGGCGGAAGCCCTCGGGCAGTTCGGCGAAGGCCCGCTCGGCGAGGGCGGCGAGGTCGTCCAGCGAGGGCGCGCGGCCAAGGACGGGGGCGTCTTCAGGAGCGGCTGCGGCTTCACTCATCGGGCATCACGATATGGGGGGCCTCCGGCGGGCGGATTTCGAACAGGCCGATGTCCAGCGGCTGCTGCGGCTTGACTGGGCGCAGCGGGGTCCGGGCGATGGCCCGCAGGGTCTCGGGCTCCAGCGCCTGCTTGGACTTGCGCGCCTGGCGGGCCTGCGGCGCCTCCAGCGGCCGCTCCGCCGTGGGCACCCGCCAGTACGAGACGTTGAGCCGCCAGACGGTCTGCGGCGGGGCGGCCGGCGTCGGCCACCGGCGCCCATCCTCGAACGTCGGCTCCACCGGCTCGGGCGCCCGCCCCGCCTCCAGGGCCACCTGCTCCACCAGCTGGCAGAAGCGGTCGGCCGCCTCGGGCGCCTCCAGCCGCTCGGCATAGGCCGCCAAGGCCGCCTCCCGGGTGGGGAACGCCGGGCCCGCCGGATCGGTGGTGAAGGCCACCTCGCCGCCCGCCTTGCGCCGCGCCTCGCTCTGGCGGGCGGCCCGGCCCAGCGGGCGGGAAAGCGCCTGCTCGGCGTTGACGGCCACGGGATAGAGGATGGTCATGGGCTCCATTCTCGCGAACTTTCCCGCACATAGGAACGCGCCATCGCGTGCGGCAGGGGCTGCGCCGCCGTAAGCTCGGCTGGACTGATTCGTCGGGGCCAGGATGATCGTGGACCAACTGATCCTCGCGGCGGCGGCCGGCGCGGTGTCCCTGGCCATCTCCGCCGTCCTGTGGGCGCTCGCCCAGCGCCGCCAGAACCAGCTGCGGCTCGACCAGCTCGCCGCCGGGATCCGCGCCCTGGAAGCCCGCGCCGAAGCGGCCCAGTCCTCGGCCGAGGCCTTCGATTCCGCCCTCCTGGCGGTGGAGGACGGCCAGGCCCTGCTGGCCTCGGGCGAGGAGAGCCTCGCCGTCTGCGCCGAGGCCCTGGGCCTTTCCGAGGCCGAGCCCCAGGCCCTGCTCAACGCCCTGATGCGCGCCGATCCCGACCACGCCCGGCGCCTGCGCGCCCTGTTCGAGCGCGGCGAGCCCTGCGCCTTCGAGGTGCAGGGGCCGGGCGGGGTGGTGACCGTCGAGGGCCGGGCGGCGGGCGCCCTGGCCTGGCTGCGGGTGTCGGGGGTGCTGGGCGAAGACGCCGGCCTGCCCACCGCCCCGCGCTTCGCCGCCTTCCTCAACACCCGGCTCTGCCCGGCCTGGATCGCCGCCGCCGACGGCTCCCCCGTGTGGGTCAACGCCGCCTGGCTCAAGGCCGTGGGCGCCGAGAGCCTGGACGAGGCCGCCCGCCGGGGCGCCGCCGTCGACCGCGGCCCCGCC
>JAEYNH010000066.1 GCA_023412655.1 Pseudomonadota bacterium
TCATGGGCCGCTGCTCCGGCAGAGGCGCCGGTCGGGGCGGCAGACCCGCCCGGCGCGTGTCCTGGATCAGGCGCCTTGCAGCTGGGAAGCCGAAAGCTTGCCGCTGCGCTGGTCGCGTTCGAGTTCGAAGCTCAGCTTCTGGCCCTCATGCAGGTTGGCCATGCCGGCGCGTTCAACCGCCGAGATGTGCACGAAGACGTCGTTGCCGCCGTCGTCGGGTTGGATGAAGCCGAAGCCCTTTTGGCCGTTGAACCACTTCACGGTGCCGATGCTCATATGTCGTCCCTTTCGGACATGAGTTCTCACGCCCAGAGTGAGCTGTGAGATCAAATTTTCGGAGAGGGTCGAAGGACGAGTTCCGGCCGCAATTTCATCTGCGACCAAAATGGCGTGCGAGCCAAAACGATATTTGATTTAGCGATCATGATCCCATGACGGCCATGTGGCAAGTTTTATCTCAGATTTTCTGAAAACCACCGGGCAACGTGCTATGGTCAACCTATGCGTATAACCCTCGACAGGGCAGTTCTCACTGTCACTCCTCGCGACGGCGGCTGGGCCGTCGAACTCGACGGCGACGTCTTTGACCATTCCCCCGACAAGGACATCGCCCGCGCCGCCGCCAACCGCCGGGCGCGGCAGATCCAGGACGGCGGCCGCGCCTGCCAGGTCCGCGTCTATGGCGAACATGGCTTCTGGAGCGCCCCATGAACCGTCCGACCCCCGCCCGCCGCGCCGCCTCCAAGCGCTCCGCCGCCGAGCGCTTCCGCGCCGAGATCGAGGCCGCCCTGGCCGACGGTTCAAGCGCCGACGAGATGACCCTGCGGCTCACCCGCACGGACGTCGATCACCTCAAGCGCGACAACGCCATCCCGGTCTCGGACATCAGCTTCGCCAGCGGCGAGATGCGCTTCCTGGGCGTCCGGATCGAGCCGGGCGGCGTCGACGCCAGCAGCCTGGCGCGCGAATAGCCTTCGCCGCTAGGCTCGGGCCTCCCGCCAGCTCCGGCTAGACGGGCTGGGGCTCCGCCGGGGGCCGGCCGCTCAGCCGGTCCGCCAGCTTGAAGACGAACGGGTTCAGCACGATCGAGATCAGGGCTCCGGCCAGGATCAGGTCGTGGACGCCCCGGCTCATGATGTCGAGCTTCAGGCCCACCCCGGCCAGGATGAACGAGAACTCGCCGATCTGGGCCAGGCTCGCGGCCACCAGCAGGCTGGGCGTGCGCTCCAGCTTGAACATGCTGGTGATGGCCAGGGCCGCGGCCGACTTGCCGACCACGATGATCGCCACCACCGCCGCCACGGCGGCGGGCTGCTCCAGCAGCACCCGCGGGTCGAACAGCATCCCCACGGAGACGAAGAACAGCACCGCGAAGGCGTCGCGCAGCGGCAGCGCCCGCTCGGCGGCGTTGTGGCCAAGCGGCGTGCCGTTCAGCACCACCCCGGCGATGAAGGCCCCCAGGGCGAACGAGGCGCCGAAAACCGCATAGGCCAGGTAGGCGATCCCCAGCGAGATCGACAGCACGCCCAGGGTGAACAGCTCCCGCGAGCGGGTGTGGGCGATCCGCACCAGCACCCACGGCAGCACCCGGGCCCCCACCAGCAGCATGAAGGCCACGAAGATCACCACCGACAGCAGGGTGCCGCCGATGGTCTTGGCCACCTCGCCCCAGTCGGCGCCGCCGGGCTGGGCGCCGGCCACCGCCAGCAGCGGCACAAGCACCAGGGCGATGACCATCACCAGGTCCTCGACGATCAGCCAGCCGACGGCGATCTTGCCGGTCTGGGTCTTGATCTGCTTGCGCTCCTCCAGCGCCCGCAGCAGCACCACCGTGGAGGCCACCGACAGCGAGAAGCCCATCAGCGCCGCCTCGGCGTCGCCCAGCCCCATCAGCCGCCCGACGCCCCAGCCCAGCACCGTGGCCGCCAGGATCTGCACCAGGGCTCCGGGCAGGGCGATCTTGCGCACGGCCAGCAGCTCCCGGGGCGAGAAGTGCAGGCCGACGCCGAACATCAGCAGGATGACGCCGATCTCGGCCAGTTGCTGGGCCAGGCCCGCGTCCGCCACCCATCCGGGGGTGAACGGGCCGACGACGATGCCCGCCAGGAGATAGCCCACCAGGGGCGACAGCTTGAACCGCAGGGCGATCATGCCCAGGATGAAGGCCAGCACGAAGCCGCCCACGAGCATCAGGATCAGACTGTCGTCGTGCGGCATCGGCTCTCCTTGTTATCCGTCCGTCCGGAGGTGCAGGGCGGCGCCGGAGAGGTCAAGAGCACCGCCCGCGAAAAACTGGATCAGCGGGCCTGGGTGATCACCGCGGTGACCACCGCGATCCGCTCCACGTCGGCGTAGGCCGGCGTCTCCAGCTCCTCGCCGAACACGTCCGGATCGATCTGCCGGTAGTCCAGGCGCGCGCCGCGCTCGGTCGCCAGCCGCGCCAGGGCCTCGCCCAGTTCGTCCCGGCCGCCGGCCACGATGGCGCTGCCCGTGTACAGCAGCAGCCGCCCGCCCGGGGCCAGCCTGTCCAGGGCCGCCCGCGCCCAGTCCAGCGACAGCCGCCCGCCGTGCATGTCGCCGCCGTCGCGGTAGGCCTGCTGCGAGTCGGCCATGTAGGGCGGATTGGCCAGCACCACATCGATCCCCTCGGCCACACCCTCCAGCCCGCTGGTCTCCCGCAGGGCCAGGTCTGCGCCGGCATGGGCGGCGTTGATCCGCGCGAACCGCAGGGCCGTGCGGTTGACGTCGGTGAGCGTCACCTCCGCCGCCGGAGCGATGGCCTTGGCGGTCAGCCCGCCCACCCCCGCGCCGCCGCCCACGTCGACGATGCGGCCCCTCTGGCCGGGGTCGAGCTCCCGGGCGATGAAGTCGGCGAACCGGTAGCTGTCGGGGCCCAGGAACACCGAGTCCTCGGCTTCGGTCGGATAGGCCGAATGCAGGTAGAGCCGCCCGCCGAGGCGGGCCACCCGCACCCGGCTCTTGGCCCGGCCGCCCGCCAGCGCGTCCACCAGGCCGGCCGCCTCCAGCGCTTCGGTCAGGAACGCCGGCGCCTGCCCCGGATCGAACGGCAGGCTCCAGCCGAGGATGTCCCGCAGGTCCCCGGCCGCCGCCCCTTCGCGCCGCCCCGCCACCCGCCGGTGGGTGGCCGGGGTCGGCGGCGTGAAGTCGTAGCCCGCCTGGTCGAGGCGCCTGAGCAGCTCGCCCAGCGCCAGGTCGGGGTCATCCAGCTCGGCCGATCGCACCATGGCAGCGGTAAGCCGCGAACCGGCCGCAGGTTTCACCCCGTCGCCGCCGCCCCGCCCGAGATCACGGCTGCGGCAGGGCCTCCAGCACCGCCACCAGCGGCCCCAGGTCGACGGGCTCGCCCTCGCGCAGGGCGTCCTCCACCGCGGCGGCCGCCGCTGAGACCTGCGGATGCCCGAACACCCCGCCCGAACCGGCCAGCTTGTGGACCCGCGCCAGCAATTCCTCGGCCGGCGCGCCGCCGCTCGCCCGGATCCAGGCCAGGTCCTCGGCGGCCCGGGCCAGGAAGCGGCCGCGCAGCGCCGCCAGCGGATCGTTTGACACCTCGCCCCCGGTCATCATCAGCTATCTTTCCGCATGCGATGCCGTCTAGCATATCGCCGTGTTCGCCGACCCCGCAGGAATGCGCTTTGAGCCCGTCTGAAACCGCACGCCTGGCCGCCCTGCACGAATACGGCGTCCTGGACACGATCCCCGAGCCCGCCTTCGACCGGATCACCCAGCTCGCCGCCGAGCTGTTCGACGCCCCCATCGCCCTCGTCACCCTCATCGACGCCGAGCGCCAGTGGATGAAGTCGGCCCACGGCATGGCCCGGGGCGAGACCCGCCGCGAAGACGCCTTCTGCGACCACACCATCCGCTCGGGCGAGGTGATGGTGGTGCCCGACGCCACCCTCGACGACCGCTTCCGGGACAATCCCTTCGTCACCGGCGATCCCTTCATCCGCTTCTACATCGGCGCGCCCCTGATCACCCCCGGCGGCGAGCGCCTGGGCGCGCTCTGCGTGCTGGACAGCCGGCCCCGCCAGGCTCCGGGCGAACAGGACCGCCGGCGCCTGGCCATCCTCGCCGCCGCCGTGGTCAGCGAGATGAACCTGCGCCTGGCCAACCACCGCCTGGAGCTGGCCCGCCGCCAGGCCGAGGCCTTCGCCGAGGCCCGCTCCGAGTTCCTCGCCAACATGAGCCACGAGCTGCGCACCCCGCTCACCAGCATCATCGGCTATTCCGGCATCCTCGCCGCCTCCCAGGCCCTGCCCGAGCGCGAGCGCCAGTTCGTGGGCAAGATCAACGGCGCCAGCCAGGCCCTGCTCTCCATCGTCAACGACGTCCTCGACCTCGCCCGGCTGGACTCCGGCGCCGAGGACGAGCCGCACGATCCCGCCGACGTGGGCGACATCGCCCGGGGCGCCCTCGACATCTTCGCCGAACAGGCCCGGGCCAAGGGTCTGGAGCTGCGCTTCCACGCCCCCGCCCGCCTGCCCAAGGTCCGCGCGCCCATCGCCCGCCTGCGCCAGGTGCTGCTGAACCTGCTCTCCAACGCCGTGAAGTTCACCGAGGCCGGCCACGTGGCCGTCACCGTCGATGTGGTGGACGGGCGCTTGGCGGTGCATGTGGCCGACACCGGCATCGGCATCGCCGCCGACCGCCTCGACCTGGTGTTCGACCGCTTCGTCCAGGCCGACTCCAGCGTGGCCAAGAAGTTCGGCGGCACGGGCCTGGGGCTGGCCATCTCCCGCCGCCTGGCCGAGCGCATGGCCGCCGACCTGTCGGTGAAGAGCCAACCGGGCCGCGGCAGCGTCTTCACGCTCACCCTGCCCCTGGACTGAGCGCCCTCTCCGCGGCGCGACGGCGCAGCCCGCCGCCGCCCCTTTCCAGCCTTGAAGACCGGTGTTAGCGATAACACGGCGCGGCCCGTCAGAGGCCGGTCGAGGGAGGCTGCAGATGACGCCGGAACAGCTGGGCCTGCTCGCCCTGCAGGTGGCGGTCATCGTCGCCACGGCGCGCCTGGCGGGCTGGATCTTCCGCCGCGTCCTGGGCCAGCCGGCGGTGGTGGGCGAGATGGTCGCCGGGGTGCTCCTCGGCCCCTCGCTGTTCGGCCTCCTGGCCCCCGACCTCCAGGCCGCCCTGTTCACCCCCGACACCCGCGAGCCCCTGCGAACCCTCGGCCAGCTGGGGGTCGGCCGCTACATGGTCCTGGTGGGCCTGGCCTTCGACCGCGGCGAGCTGCGCCGCCAGGCGGCGGGGGCCGGCGCCGTCTGCCTGGCCGGCATGGCCGCCCCGTTCCTGGCCGCCGCCGCCCTCACCCCCTGGCTCATCGGCGTCCCTGGCCTGTTCGGCCCGGGCGTCGGCCCCCGCGCCGCCGGCCGGTTCCGGGGGGG
>JAEYNH010000068.1 GCA_023412655.1 Pseudomonadota bacterium
GGATGGAGCAGCCCGGTAGCTCGTCAGGCTCATAACCTGAAGGTCGCAGGTTCAAATCCTGCTCCCGCACCCAAGTCCTCAGAACGCCGCCCCCACAAAGGGCGGCGTTTCTGCGTTCAGGACCCTAGGCCGGCGGCGGCTCCCACAGCTCGATCGGATTGCCCTCCGGATCATGGATGCGGCAGAAGCGGCCAGGCTCGGAATCCCACTCCGCGCGCGTCTCCACCGCGATCCCCGCAGCCTTCAGATCGGCCATCAGGGCGTCGAGATCGTCGACCCGAAAGTTGATGAGCCACTGCTGATCGGGGCGGCCGAAGTATTCGCTGTCCCAGGCAAACGGGGCGACGATGGTCGGGCCCGCCTCTTGCCTCCAGACGCTGGATGCCACGTCGTCCACGCCCAAGTGCTTTTCGTACCAGGCCGCCAGCGCCTGGGGATCCTGAGCCCGAAAGAAGAAGCCTCCGATCCCGGTCACCTTGGCCATCCTTCCCCTCCTGTGCAGTTGCTCCCGCGAGCGCCAGCAGACGCGCCGCTCACCAGTTGTTGCGGCCGTCGACTGCCTCCACCTCGATCCTGGTCCAGTCGAGACCGTCCACAAGGCGCAGGTTGACGCCGACGATCCGGTCCGTGGGCATGGCGCCCGCCTCGAAGCCGGCCTTGGGCGTGCCGTCGGCGTTGTAGACCGAAGCCCAGTCCGGAGAGTCGCCCCAGACGTGCATGCCGCACCGGCCGCAGAAGTGGTGCCGGTTCGTGCCGTTGCTCGCGGAATAGGTCCGCGCCCCTTTGGCCCCGAGCTCAACTTCTTCGGGGGTGAAATAGGCCCAGACCGCGCCGGTGCGTGCGCAGAAGCTGCAGTTGCAGCTCTTGGCGGAGGTCGGCGCCCGGGGCAGCCGCACCTGGGTTTCACCGCAGTGGCATGTGGCGACAGGGTTCATCTCTGGGGCTCCTCGAGGATCATCCTCGGCTGAGCATAGGCGCCTGGCGAACCAGATTCTGGCAGCAGCGCGACTGTCGCGTTGCTGCTCGCGAGAGGGTGGTTTGCGCCCGCTCTACACGTGACGCGAGAGCGCGTCCGTGTTCACGTGCGAAGATGAGCGCGCCGACATCGGCCCCGGACCCGGCGAACACGCCCTTTGGCCTCACCAGCGCGGAGGCGGCGCGCCGGCTGGCCGAAGTCGGCCCCAATCGCTTGCCGGGAATGCGCCGCCGGCGCCTGCCGCAGATCCTCGCCGGCGTCCTGCGCGAGCCAATGTTCCTGCTGCTGCTCGCCGCGGTGGCCTTCTACGGCGCCCTGGGGGATCTCGCCGAGGCAAGCTTCCTTCTGGCTGGAGCCTTGGCCTCCATCGGGCTGGTGGTGCTGCAGGAGGCCCGCAGCGAACGCGCCCTCGCCGCGCTCAAGGCTCTGGCCGCGCCCAATGCCCTGGTTCGCCGCGACGGGGCGTGGCGCCGGATCCCCGCGGCCGAGCTGGTTCCTGGTGATGTGGTGCTGGTAGGGGAGGGCGGGCGTCTGCCGGCCGATGGCCTGCTGGTCGCCGGGGATGTGCTCTCGGTGGACGAGTCGCTGCTCACGGGTGAGAGCGCGCCCGTCACCCGCCAGCCCAGCGGAGGCGCGGAGGACGCCGCCCAGCTGCAGGAGGGCGAGCTCTGGGCTGGGGCGCTGGTGGTCCGGGGCTCCGGGGTGATGGAGGTCGGGGCGACGGGACCGTCGACGCGCTTCGGCGGCATCGGCGAGATGCTGCGCGGCGGGCGTGAGCCGCCCACGCGCCTGCAGCAATCGTCCCAGCGCCTGATCCAGCGTCTGGGCGTGGCGGCCGCGCTCCTCGCGGGGGCCACCGCCCTCGCCAATGGCTTCATCAGCGGCGACTGGCGCGATGGCGTGGTCACCGGACTGACCCTGGCGATCGCGCTCATTCCCGAAGAGTTCCCAATGGTGCTCGCCGTGTTCCTGGCCCTGGGCGCGGGACGGCTCGCCCGGCGCCAGGTGCTGGTCAGGCGCACCGCCGCCGTCGAGGCGCTCGGGGACATCACCGTGCTGTGCGTCGACAAGACCGGGACCCTGACCCGAAACCAGATGGCGGTGGCCGCCGTCTGGACGCGGCAGGCCGGGCGGCTGGCGCCGACGCAACCTGGCGCGGCTGCGCTCCTCGAGGCAGGGCGCGACGCCAGCGCCGTCACCCCGTGGGACCCCATGGACCGCGCGCTGCACGCGGCGGCGCCAACGCCCATGGCGGGCGCGCCCCTGTGGACCGATCCCCTCCGGCCGGACCGCCTGGCCTTCGTCCAGGCCTGGGCCGAGCCCGACGGACCGCGCCTGGCGGCCAAGGGCGCACCGGAAGCCATCTATGATCTTTGCAGCTTGCCGGACGCCGAGCGCCAGGCGGCCGATCTCGCTCTGGCGGATATGGCGCAGGCTGGTCTGCGGGTGCTGGGCGTCGCCTTACGCCGGGGCGATGACGACCCGTCCGGCGATCAGGCCCTGCGACCGTTTCACTTCATGGGTCTCGTGGGCTTCGAGGACCCGGTGCGGGAAGACGCCCACGCCGCCGTCGCCGCGGCCTCGGCGGCAGGGATTCAGGTTGTGATGATCACCGGGGATTATCCCGCGACGGCCCTGGCCATCGCGCGGATGGCCGGCCTCGAAACCGCAGGTGGCGTGCTCTCGGGCGACCAACTGGCTCAGATGGATGAAGTCGCGCTTCGGGAGGCGGTGAGAAAGGTCCGCGTCCTCGCTCGGATCACCCCGGAGCAGAAGGTGCGCATCGTCCGCGCGTTGCAGGCCCGGGGCGAGCAGGTGGGCATGTTCGGGGACGGGGTGAACGACGCGCCCGCCCTGCAGGCGGCCGAGGTGGGCATCGCCATGGGGCAGCGCGGCGTGGAAGTCGCGCGAGAGGCGGCGGACATCGTGCTGCTGGATGATCGGCTGGCGTCGGCCATCGCCGGTGTGGAGGAAGGCCGGCGCATCTTCTCCAACCTGCAGGCGGTGCTGGTCTATCTGGTGGTGGTGCATGTGCCCATGGCGGGCCTGGCGCTGCTGCCGCCCCTGCTCGGTGTCCCGCCGGTGCTCTTTCCGATGCAGGTGGTGCTGCTGGAACTGGTGATCGATCCCATGTGCGCCCTCGTGTTCCAGGCGAGGCCGGCGGCCCATGACATCATGCGCCGCCCGCCCAGGCCCGCCACCGAGCCGCTGGCCCGGACCGCCGACCTCGCGCGCGCTGCGGCGGCCGGCGGTCTCGTGCTGGCGGGC
>JAEYNH010000077.1 GCA_023412655.1 Pseudomonadota bacterium
GGATGGAGCAGCCCGGTAGCTCGTCAGGCTCATAACCTGAAGGTCGCAGGTTCAAATCCTGCTCCCGCACCCAAGTCCTCAGAACGCCGCCCCCACAAAGGGCGGCGTTTCTGCGTTCAGGACCCTAACTCGCCGAGGGCAATCGGCGCCGCTCCGCTGGCGCCCAGAACGCCGGTCGGGCAGTTTTATCGCCGCCGGCGCGCAAGACAGGCTAGGGAAGGCGCTTCCCAAGCACGAGAGATGACCATGCCCGCCTACACCATCGTCACCACCAGCGCGGCGCAAGGCAGCGACCAGGCTGAGATCAACACCCTCGCCGATGACTTCGCCAACGAGAGCGAGGCGATCGGCTATTCGCGCCGTATGGCGGACGAGATGCTCGGCCTGGCCGGCCAGCTGTCCCTGGACTTCGACTACAGCAACGTCGGCCTCTACGAGGGCGACCTGATCGACGAGGAGCTGGAGCCGGACCATCCGTCGTTCATCGGCATGTGGGTCCTCGACGAGGAAGGCGTCGCCTTCGTCGGAGCCGGCGAATTCCAGGAGAACGCCGCGGAAGAGGCCGCGCCGCAGTAGGGCGTCCCCACCCGCCCAGAAATCCGTGCGCGGCGGAGCGCTGGCGCATACGGATGCCGCCGAATGGGAGGCTGCGCGTCGGCCTCGCCTGGCGCGGCGGTACGAAGGAAACGCGCCAGGCGCTTCGCTCCTTTGAGCTTGAACGCCTGCAGCCCGTCCTGGCCTGCGAAGGCTGTGACTTCGTGAGCCTGCAGTACGGCGATCCGGGGCCGGAGGTCGCGGCCGTGACCGACGCCCTCGGCGTGCCGATTCGGCTCTTCCCGCGGGAGGAGATCGACGACTTCGACGACCTTGCGGGCCTCGTCGCCTCGCTCGACGTGGTCGTGACGGTGCAGCAGACCATCGCCCATGTGGCGGGCGCCCTGGGCGTGCCTTGCATCGTCATGGTTCCAAGACTGGCCGAGTGGCGCTACACGACGGCGGACCCGGCCATGCCGTGGTGCCGCGCCCTCGAACTTCTGCGGGAGGGCGAGGCGGGCTGGCCGGCCGTCATCGCCCTTGCGGCGGAGAAGGTCGCCGAGCTTGCCAGGGGGAACCGCCGCAGTTGGAGTCCAGCTTGACCGCTCCGATCCTTGATGTGTTCGTCGGCTACGACGCCGATGAGATCGTCGCCTATCACGCCCTTTGCCAGAGCATCATCGAGCGCAGCTCTGCGCCCGTTCGCTTCACGCCCATCGCGCTGTCGACGCTGGGGGCGGTGTTCAAGCGCGAGCGGGCGCCCCAGCAGAGCACGGACTTCGCCTTCTCGCGGTTCCTGACGCCCTATCTGTCGGGCTACGCCGGATGGTCGCTGTTCATGGACTGCGACATGCTGGTCCGGGCGGACATCGCCGAGCTGTTCGCCCTGGCCGACGACCAGTACGCGGTGATGGTCTGCAAGCACGACTATGCGCCGAGCACCGACGTGAAGTTCCTTGGCCGGACACAGACACGCTACGAGAAGAAGAACTGGTCCAGCGTGATGCTGTTCAACAACGCCAGGTGCCGGGCCTTGAGCCCGGAGTATGTGGCGACGGCCAGCGGGCTCGAGTTGCACCAGTTCAAGTGGCTGGAGGGCGACCACGCCATCGGCGACCTGCCGCTGACCTGGAACTGGCTGGTGGGCGAATATCCCTATGAGGCCGGGGCCAGGAACGCGCACTTCACCCTCGGCGGCCCCTACTTCGAAGCCTACGCCGACTGCGATTATGCCGAGGAGTGGCGCGAGGCCCGCGCACGGGCCATCTCGGTGCGGCAGGACTAGCGGGCTCCCGCGTCCGTAAAGTTCAGCGTCCGTAGATCCGGTCCAGGGTCTCGGCCACCCCGATCAGGCGCAGGGCCTCGGCGTCGAAGCGCTCGCCCGCCGCCAGCCGCCGGGCCCAGTCCTGGGCGGCCCGGCCGCCCCAGGCGTCGGGCGGGGCGGCGATGCGTTCGGCCTGCGTGCCGCACAGCCGGTCGGCCGCGAAATCGTAGAACGAGCCGCCCACGTTCCGCATCGAAGCGCCGCCCGCCGTCCCGTAGAAGGCCGCCGAGATCTCGGCCTCGCAGCCGGCCTGAAGACGCCAGGAACAGGCGATCCGAATGCCGGTCCCGTCGGCGAGGGCCAGGTCGGCGGTGGCGTAGTCCTCCACCTGCTGGCCCGGCCAGGCCAGGGGCGCGCCGCCCGCGAAGAGGCGGCCGTTCACCTCCGCCACCTCGGGGAAGTCCAGCATCCAGAGCGCCAGGTCGACCAGGTGGACGCCCAGGTCCATGACGCAGCCGCCGCCCGAGAGGGCCGGGTCATAGAACCAGGCCTTGTCCGGCCCGTAGGCGTTGTGGAAGACCAGGTCGGCGGCGAACACCCGCCCAAGTTCGCCCCCGCGCACCAGTTGGCGGATGCGCCGCGCCGCCTCGGTGAAGCGGTACGAGAGGTCCACACAGAGCAGGCGGTCGGCGGCGCGGGCGGCCTCCACCACCATCCGAACCTCCTCGGCGGTCCGCCCCAACGGCTTCTGGCAGAAGACGGCGACGCCCTCACGCAGCGCCCGGGCGGCCTGTTCGGCGTGCAGGGCGCTCGGCGTGGCGATCACCAGGCCGTCAAGGCCAAGCTCCAGGAGGCCGTCCAGATCCCGGGCCACGGTTGCGCCGGGCGCCAGCCCGAGGGCCGCCTGCGCCATCTCCGGCGAGGGATCGGCGACCGCGGCGGCCTCGATGGCGCCTTCGGCGAGCATGGCCTCCATGCGGTGGCGGCCGATCCAGCCGACCCCCAGGAAGCCGACCCGGGGGCGGTCCGCTCCGGCGGCTGTCCGGCGGGCAGGTTGCAGCACCTCGCTCACGGGAAGGTCACCAGGGCCTTCAGGAAGCCGTCGGGACGGTCGCGGGTGGCGTCCAGGGCCTCGCCGAGCCTCTCCAGCGGATAGAGGTGGCTGTAGAGCGGGGCGGGGTCCAGACGACCCGAGGCCACCGCATCGATGGCCTCGCGGACGCCCTGGGCGTAGACGGCGGGGTCCCGCTCATGGGCGTTGATCACGTCCAGTCCGCGCCAGTTCCACAGCTGCATGTTCACCTGTCGCGGCCCGTCCTGGTGGTAGCCGGCGATGACCAGCCTGCCGCGCTCGCCTGTGAGTTCGGCGGCGAGGTCCAGCGGCCACGGCTTGCCCACCGCCTCGATGACCCGCTCGCAGAATCGGCCGCCGGTCAGGGCCTGGACCTCGCCGATGATCCGGTAGTGGTCGTCCATGGCGATCGTCTCGGCCGCGCCCATGCGGCGGGCCAGGTCGAGAGAGAAGGGCCGGCGGGAGATCGCGACCACCCGGGCGCCGGCGTCGGCGGCCAGGCGCGTCAGGATGGCCCCCAGGAAGCCGATGCCGATGATCGCCACCGTCTGGCCGGGCCGGATGTCGGCCCGGCGGAAGATGTTCATGGCGCAGCCCAGCGGCTCGCCAGGGAACGGCTGGCCAGCGAGGGCGGCGGGCAGGGGGATCACCGCGCCGGCGTCCGCCACGTCGAACTCGGCATAGCTGTGGTGCGAGAGGGTGACCACGCGGTCTCCGACGGAGAGCCCTTCCACGCCTTCCCCGATCGCGTCGATCTCGCCCCAGCCCTCATGGCCAAGTCCGCCCGGCTCGGTGGGGAACTGCATCCACTCCGGTCCGGCCCAGGGCGTCAGGTTGGAGGCGCAGACACCGCAGCCCTCGAGCCGCACGCGCACCTGCCCGGGACCCGGCTCGGGCCGGGCCACCGTCCTGATCTCGAGGCGGCCGGGGCCGGTGACCACGGCGGCCTGCATCAGCCCCGTTCCGGTGCGCACGGCGGTTTCAACTTCGGACATCGACAGCTCCTGATCGGAATGGGCTCAGGCGACCTGCGCGCGTGCGCGTGCGGCCGGCTCGGCGGCGCGGCGGTCCTCCGCCTCGAACCAGGCGATGGTGGCGCGCAGGCCCTGTTCCAGGCTGACCTGCGGCGACCATCCGAGGAGCTCCCGGGCCCGGGAGATATCGGGGCGGCGGCGGCGGGGGTCGTCGATCGGCAGGGGGCGGAACACCACCTGCGACTCCGAGCCGGTGATCGTCAGCACCAGGTCCACCAGTTCGCGGATCGTCCGCTCCACCGGATTGCCGATGTTCACCGGCCCGGGCTGGGGCCCGTCGTACTCCATCAGGCGCACGAGGCCGTCGATCTGGTCGTCCACGTAGCAGAAGGAGCGGGTCTGGGAGCCGTCCCCGAAGACGGTGATGTCCTCGCCCGACAGCGCCTGGCTGACCACATTGGACACCACCCGCCCATCGCTCGCGTCCAGCCGGGGGCCGTAGGTGTTGAAGATGCGCACGACCCGCACCTCGGCGCGGCCCAGGCGGTCGTAGTCGAAGCAGAGGGTTTCGGCCGCGCGCTTGCCCTCGTCGTAGCAGGCGCGCGGGCCGGTGCAGTTGACGTTCCCCCGATAGCTTTCGACCTGCGGGTGGACCTCGGGGTCGCCATAGATCTCGCTCGTGGACGTCAGCAGCAGCCGGGCGCCGGTCTGAGCTGCCAGCTGCAGCAGCCGCTGGGTGCCCAGCACGCTGGTCAGCAGGGTGTGCTCGGGATCGGCCTGGTACAGGGGCGGGGAGGCCGCGCAGGCCAGGTTGTAGATCCGGTCGAAGCCCTGGCGGGCCACCTTGGGCGGCAGCGGATTGACCAGGTCGGCTTCCACCAGTTCGAAGGCGTCGGCGTGCTTCAGCTGGCGCAGGTTGTCGTGGGAGCCGGTCTGCAGGTTGTCCAGGCAGGTGACCTTGTGGCCCTCGGCGACGAGCCGTTCGCAGAGGTGGGAGCCGAGGAAGCCGGCGCCGCCGGCGACGAGCACACGCTGCTGTCGTTCACGTCTCATAGGCTTGCCTCTTCAACCTGGGCTTGGACCGTCGTGGGGCGTTGACGCCCGGGCTGGGCGCGTCGCGTCAGCAGGGCCTCGAGTTCGGCGGCCCTGTGATCGGCTGTATGGGCGCCGAGGATCCGCGCACGGGCGGCCTTGGCCATGGCGTCCCGGGCCGCCTCGGGGCTTGCCGTGAGCAGGGCGAGCACGGCCTCGGCGTCGTCGGCCAGCACGATCTCCCGTCCGGGCGCGAACAGGGTGTCGAGACCGTCCCAGCGGTCGGAGACGATCGGCGCGCCGCACGCCGCCGCCTCGAAGAGCCGGACGCTGGGGCTCCAGCCCGCGGCGATCATGTCGGCCCGGGTGACGTTCAGGGTGTATCGGCTGGCGGCGTAGAAGGCCGGATGATCGGCCGGTCCCACGTGCTCGAGCCGCTCCACATTGTCCGGCCAGTCGATCCCGGCCGGATACTGCGGTCCGGCCACGCAGAACCGCAGGTGCGGCGCCCGTCGCGCCGGCTCGATCAGGAGGCGCTCCAGGGTGGGCTGCCGGTCGGGGCTGTAGGTGCCCAGGTAGCTGAGGTCCCAGCGCCGTTCGACCGACACCGGCCGGTAGGCCTCGGCGTCCACCGAGCAGTAGAGGGCCCGGGCGGCCGGCGAGCGGTAGCGCGTCTCGAGCACGTCCAGGGTCGGTCCGCCGGTGAAGGAGAGATAGAGGTCGTAGCCGGCGATCAGCTCGGGCGTGAGGTACTCGTGGTCGCCCGCCGCGAGCTTGGCCAGGGTGACGGGGGTGTCGATGTCGTAGAACGCCTTCACGCCGCGGGCCGCGGCCTGGACCCAGCCGCCGACGGCCACGCCGTCCGGCACATAGCTCCCGACGATCACGGCGTCGGCCGCCTCGACCTCGCCGCGCCACCGGGCCTGGAGGTCGTCCACCCCCTCGTGGAAGGCGAGGCGGCAGAAGCCGGGATCCGCCAGGTCCCGGTGGCTGGCGTACCAGGGAACGTCCCGCTCCAGGAACAGCACCTCGTGGCCGCGGTCCGCGAAGGCGCGGAGCAGGGCGCGGTAGGTGGTGGCGTGGCCGTTGCCCCAGGAGGACGAGAGGCTGAGGCCGAGGACGACGAGCTTCATGCGAGGCTCCTTTCCCGCTTGGCGGCGGCTTCCTGCTTCAGCAGCGCGTCCACCTCCACGGCCCGGCGGGCGTAGGTGTGCTCGTCCAGGACACGCTGGCGGGCGGCCTCGCCGATGGCCTGGGCGCGCCCGGGCGTCAGGGCCTGCAGGTGCTCGGCCACGTCCTGGCCGTCCCGGGCGACCAGCACCTCCTCGCCCGGCGTGAGGAACAGCTCCACGCCTTCCCAGGCGTCGGTGATCAGGCAGGCGCCGGCCCCGGCCGCCTCGAAGACCCGGGTGGCCGGTGAGAAGCCCACGTCGGCCATGGAGTCCCGGGCGACGTTCAGCACCGCCAGGCCCGAACAGTTGAAGGCATTGTGGTCGCCGGTGCCCACATGGCCCAGCCGGCGGACGTTCGGAGGCGCCGGCTTGTCGTCCCAGCCGTTGCCGCCGAGGACGAAGCGACGATCCGGCAGACGCGCCGCCGGCTCGAGGAAGAACCGCTCGACCCGGGCCTCCCGATCGGGCAGGCGGTTGGCCAGGAAGTTGAGGTCGCCCGCGAAGCGGTCGTGGCGCGGGGCGGGGTGGTGGGTCGCCGGATCGAGGGCGTTGTAGATCGGCCGGCAGAGCCGCGCGCCCATCTCCTCGTAGGCGCTCACCACCGGCGGGCCGCCGCCATAGGTCAGAACCATATCCAGCCGCGGCAGCACCTTCGCCAGCAGCGCCTCGCCGCCCGTGCGCAGGGCCGAGAGGGTGGCCGGGGCGTCCACGTCCCAGAAGATCTTCACCGCATGGGGCCGGGCGGCGGCCATGACGCCGTCCAGCAGCTCGTCGTCGAACACGCCCACGCCGCTCGCCTTGACCACCACGTCGGCCTCGGCGGCTCGGGCGATCACCCCGCGCGCGGCCGCCTCGGTCGCCTCGTAGACGACCACCCGCGCCCAGTCGGGCGGGTCGATGTCCCGGTGCTGCTGCCGGTCGAAGGCGTCGGGCTCGTAGAAGGTGATCTCGTAGCCGCGCCGGGCCAGTTCGCCGAGCAGGCCGCGATAATAGGTGGCGGCGCCGTTCCAGTAGGCGGACAGCAGGCTTGATCCGTAGAAGGCGATCTTCATTCGGCGGCCTCCAGCTGGCGCGCGGTCAGCCGATGCGCGATCGCCAGCAGCTCGTCGGCCCGGTGGGCGCAGGTGTGGCGGGACAGGATGGTTTCAAGGCCGGAGCGGACGAGGTCCGCCCGCAGGCGGGGGTCGCCGGCCAGGGTCCTCAGATGGCGTTCCATCTCCGCGCCGTCACGGGCGAACAGGAAGTCCTGGCCGGGCCGGAATAGGCCCTCGCTGTCGGTCCAGGGGGCGCTGACCAGCGGGATGCTGCAGGCAAGGGCCTCGAAGACCCGTATGGTGGGGATGCCGGGCAGGGTCTCCACATAGAAGCGGCGCGGCACATGCACGGTGGCCAGGTGGCGGGCGAACACCTGCGGCGCGCGGGCGTTGGCGATCCAGCCCTGGTAGCGGGCGCCGTAACGGCGCAGCATCGCCTTCGCCGCGGCGGGATAGCGGACGCCGTGGATGTCGAGGCCCAGGCCCGCGGCCCTGGCCGGGGCGAGCAGGAAGGTCTCGATCTCGGCGGTGCGCTCGCCGTCGCCCCAGTTGCCGATCCAGACCAGGCCCTCGCGCGTGGTTTCCGTCTCGGGCGGCCGAAACAGGGTCACGTCCGCGGCCTCGTGCCAGACGAAGACCCGGTCTCCCCAGCCCCAGCGCCGGTACACCTCGGCCAGGGTCTCGCCGAAGGCCAGCACCCCGTCGTAGCCCGACAGGTCGAAGGCGCGGATGGCGTCCGGATCGCTCACCGCCCGGTGGTGGGTGTCGTGGAACAGCAGGGTGAAGCGGCCGCCCGCCGCCCGCTTGCGTCCGATGGCGGCCACCAGGGAGGGCTCGCTCCATTCGTGGACGACGACGAGGTCGGCGCCGTCCAGGGCCGCGTCCAGGTCGAGGTCCAGGTCGAGGTCGGGGCTGTAGGAGTCCGAGCTGAGCTCCGGATAGGCGGTGCGATAGGGGATGAGGCCCGCCTCGCCGTGGTCCTTCAGCAGGTTGGCGAGGCTCCAGGCGCACGCCGGCTCCCACACCTTCACCTGGTGGCCCCGGGCCATCAGGGCCCTCAGCACGCCGCGCAGGAAGTGGGCGTTGCCGTGGTTCCAGCACGAGGCAAGGGAGTGGGTGAAGTAGACGATCCTCATGCGGCCTGCTCCCGGCGGGGCGTTGCGACCGTCAGGCCCAGGTGGCTGTAGATTTCCAGGACGCCGGCGGTCATGGCCTGCGCCGTAAAGGCGCCGGCCCGCTCGCGTGCGGCCGCGCCCATCGCCTTGGCCCTGGCCGGATCGGCGGCGAGCGCATCGAAGGCCCCGGCGAAAGCTGCGGCGTCGGCCGGATCGGCGAAGACCGCCACCTCGTCCCACAGCTCGCGGAAGGTGGGGATGTCCGACAGCACGAGGGCGCAGCCGGCCTGGGCCGCCTCCAGAACCCCCAGGCCGAAGGGCTCGTAGAGGGCGCTGCTGGCGTAGATGAGACTGGCGCGCATCTGGGCCTGGACCTGGCTGGCGGGCAGGCGGCCGAGGGCCTGGAGGTTGTGCGCCGCCAGGTGGCCGCCCGCCGGACCTTCGAGGGGACCTGCGGCGCGAACCGGCACGCCGCACAGGCCGGCTGCGGCGTCGAGGACGCTGGCGTTCTTGCCCTCGTCCCACAAACGCCCGGCCGTGAACGCCGTCAGTTCCCGGTCGCCCGCCGGCGGGTCGCCCCCGGTGGCGCGGCCGTTGTGGACCACGAACGGGGCCGGGATCTCGTAGAGGTCGGCGGTGGTCCGGGCGAAGGCGTGGCTCGGGGCGACAAGTGCGTCACAGGCCAGCAGGCCGCGCCACAGCGCGCGGGTGCGCCAGCGGAAGTCCTCGGGCATCGGCCCATCCTTCACCGCCGCCCACCAGCTGGCGAGGCATGAGTGGCAGGCCCCCACCACGGGCGCATCGCAGCCCGCGACGGCCAGGGCCGGACTGTTGAGGTGCACGAGGTCGGCGCCAACTCCTCGGGCGAGCCCCCGAAGCGCCGCGGCGGCGTCCTCGATCTCGGCGGGCTCGGCGGCGGCCCAGTCCAGGGGCAGCCCGGTGTTCACGAGCTCGATGTCCGGGATGGCCGCGGCAGCGGCCCGCTGGTCCGCGGACGGCGAGGGGCCAAGGGTGACGAGGATGGTCCGCACGCCGGCCTCGGCGAGCCCAGCCGCGAGGTCGAGGGCATAGGTCCAGACACCGCCCACCGCGTCCGCGGTCATGAGGATGCGCGGCGGGCTCACGGCAGCGCCTCGGCGGTGGGGCGGGTGACCGGGGCGGGACGGTGCTCGGCCTCGAGCCAGGCGGCCAGTTCGGCCACGCCCGTGCGCCAGTCCTTCGGACGGCCCAGGCCCAGTTCCCGGCGCGCGGCGGTGGTGTCGGCCACGAAGTAGCGCTGATCGCCCGCCCGCCAGCCGGAAAACTCCACCTTCGGGGCCTCGCCGATGAGCTCGCCGATGCGCCCCAGCAGTTGCAGCAGGCTGACCGCATTCTCCGGCCCGCCGCCGAGGTTGAAGGCCCGGCCCTTGACGCGCTCGATGCGCCGCCACGCCGCCACGTAGGCGTCCACCGCGTCGTCCACGTGCAGCACGTCGCGCACCTGCCGCCCGTCGCCGTAGATCGAGATCGGCTGGTCCTTCAGCGCCCGGATGAGGAAGTGAGCCACCCAGCCCTGGTCCTCGGTGCCCATCTGATGCGGGCCGTAGATGCAGCTCATGCGCAGGACGCAGGTGGGCGTCCCGAAGCTGCGGGCGTAGTCGAGGACGTACTGGTCGGCGGCCCCCTTGGAGCAGCCGTAGGGCGTATGGAAGTCGAGGGGCCGGGTCTCGTCGACCCCCCGGCCGCGCAGGCGGCCATCGGCGGGCAGGTAGGCCTCGTTCGCCAGCTCCAGCCGGATGTCCGCCAAGTCGCCATAGACCTTGTTGGTGCTGGCGAAGATCACCGGCGCGCCGGTGCGGCGAGCGGCTTCCAGCACGTTCAGCGTGCCCCGCACATTGATCTCGAAATCGTCGATCGGCTCGACGAGGCTGGTGGTCACCGCCACCTGAGCGGCCAGATGGAACACCACGTCCGAGCCGGCCGCCGCCTGCTGCACGGCGGCGTCGTCACGGACGTCGGCGCGGACCGCCTCGATGCGTTCGCCATAGGTGCGCTGCAGCCACGCCAGGTTCCGTTCCACGCCGGGCCGGGCGAGGGCGTCCAGCACGGTCACATCGACGCCGTCGCTCGCGAGCCGGGCGGCGAGGTTGCAGCCGATGAAGCCCGCCCCGCCGGTGATCAGCGCCCTCATGCAACGAGCCCGCGCATCTCGAGCTCCTTGCGGGCTTCCACGACGCGGTCCTCGGCCTCCTGCCGGGCGACCCAGTCGGCGAGTTCGGCCAGGCCCTCGGCGAAGTCCTCCTGGGCCCGGTAGCCCAGCACGTCCCCGGCGCGGGTGAGGTCCGGGATGCAGTGGCGGATGTCGCCGGCGCGGGCCTTGCCGGCGATCTCGGGCTCCAGGTCCGGCCGGCCCATGGCGCAGGCCTGCAGCCGGGCCACTTCCTCCACCGAACGGTCCTCGCCCGAGCCGATGTTGAACACCTCGCCGTCCGCCTGGGGCTGGCGCAGCGCCAGGATGAAGGCGCGGGCCACGTCGCGGACATGGACGAAGTCGCGGCGCTGCTGGCCGTCCTCGAACACCATCGGGGCCTGTCCGTTGGCGATGCGCGAGGCGAAGATCGCCAGCACGCCGGTGTAGGGGTTGGAGAGCGCCTGCCCGGGCCCATAGGCGTTCCACAGGCGCAGGGCCGAGCCGGCCATGCCGTACTGGCGGGTGAGCGTCAGGGTCAGACGCTCCTGCACGAACTTGCCGATGGCGTAGACCGACTTCAGGCCGTTGGGCTTGGTCTCGGGCGTGGGCACGGGGACGAGTGGCCGCCCCTGGGCGTCCAGCGGATCCCAGGAGCCGTCGGGGTTGCGGCCCGAGCGCACCACGTCGTCGAAAACGCGGCCGTCCACATCGCGGTACAGCCCCTCGCCGTAGATCGACATGGACGAGGCCACCACCACCCGCTCCACCGGCTGGTCGATCAGCTGCTGGAAGAGAACCGCCGTGCCGTAGTCGTTCACCGAGGTGTAGCGGTCGACCGCGTACATGCTCTGGCCGACCCCGACCTCGGCCGCCAGGTGCACCACCTGATCGATCCCCCGGAGCGCCTTGAGGACCGCCGCCTCGTCCCGGACATCGCCCACCTGCAGTTCGACATCGGCATGCAGTTCGGCCGGCCTGACGCGGTTGGGGTGGACCTGCTCGATGAGGCTGTCGAGGACCCGGACGTTGTCGCCCTGTTCGAGCAGCGCCTGGGCCAGGTGTCTTCCGATGAAGCCGGCTCCGCCGGTGATCAGGACCGTCTTGCTCACGGCCGTTCCCCTGCCGTAGACTTCAGGTTAGGGCTGACGGCCGCACTGCGGTGCGCTCCTGGCATGGCGATGTCCCTCGTCCAACTGCCAAGCCAAACCCATCATCTTCATGTAAGTTCCCGGCGATCCAAGTAAAGCGTCGCCTCAAAGTGCCGGTCTATTGATTTCAATAGGATTCTGGCGCGACATTGGCTCGTTGAATATTGCAATTGATAAATTTTCGCCGCCACCGGCGCGCAAGCTTAAGCTTGAACTGGAATGTAATTTGTTATTGTAGCGGGATAAACAAAAGTAAGTGTCTGCGGATAACTAATGATAGGCGAGGAACAAAGCTGTCGGTCAAGCTGTTGACCCGCCGTACTTAGCTCGGGCCGCCCCGCGTCGCCCGGCATGCGAGGGCGTCATGAACCGCAGCAAAGTCCGTGTGGCCGTAGTGGGCGTAGGCAACTGCGCCTCGTCCTTCGTCCAGGGTGTCCACCACTACAGGGGAGCCGACCCCCGCGATCCGCCCCCCGGGCTGATGCATGTGGACCTCGGTGGCTACGCCGTCGGCGACATCGAGGTGGTCGCGGCCTTCGATATCCATGTCGGCAAGGTCGGGAGGGACATCAGCGAGGCGATCCTCGTTCACCCGAACAACACCATGGTGTTCTGCCGTCCGCCGGCCTCGGGCGTGGTGGTGCAGCGGGGCCCGACGTTCGACGGGATCGGCCAGTACATGGCCGACGAGATCGAGGAAGCGCCGGCGCCGCCGGTAGACGTGGCCCAGGCCCTGCGGGAGGCCAGGGCCGACGTGCTGGTCTCCTACCTGCCGGTGGGCTCGCAGAGGGCGACCGAATACTACGCCACCCAGGCCCTGGAGGCCGGCTGCGCCTTCGTGAACTGCATCCCGGTGTTCATCGCTTCCAACCCGGTATGGGCCAAGCGCTTCGAGAAGCGCGGCCTGCCCATCGTGGGTGACGACATCAAGAGCCAGGTGGGCGCCACCATCGTCCACCGCGTGCTGGCCAACCTGTTCCGCGACCGCGGCGTGCGGATCGACCGCACCTACCAGCTCAACTTCGGCGGCAACGCCGACTTCAAGAACATGCTGGAGCGCGAGCGGCTGACGTCCAAGAAGATCTCCAAGACCCAGGCGGTGACCAGCCAGATGGAAGGCCAGCCGCAGGCGGACGACGTGCACGTGGGACCCAGCGACTTCGTGCCTTGGCTGAGCGATCGCAAATGGGCCCACATCCGCGTCGAGGGGACCACCTTCGGCGGGGCGCCGCTGAACGTCGAACTGAAGCTGGAGGTCTGGGACAGTCCCAATTCCGCGGGCGTGGTGATCGACGCGGTCCGCTGCGCCAAACTGGGCCTCGATCGCCGCATCGGCGGGCCGCTGCTCGGCCCTTCCAGCTATTTCATGAAGTCGCCGCCCGAGCAGTACACCGACCATGAGGCGCGGGAGCGGACCCTGCGCTTCATCGCCGGCGACGAACGGGCCGCGGGAGACATCACGCTCGCGGTGCAACTGGCGTCATGAGCGTGCAGCCCCTGTCAAATCGTCCCCTGCCCAAGGATCGCCCGTCGTCCAAGGATCGCCCGCTGTCCACGGCCGAGATCCAGGCCCGCATCGCCGAGCTTGGCGACTGGTTCCACAACATGGACCTGGCGGGCGTGCCCACCGCCCCGAACCACTTCCTCAACGACTATCCGAACGTCAAATGGCGGCGGTTCGCCCACGCCATCCCCGAGGACCTCGCCGGCAGGTCGGTGCTCGATATCGGCTGCAACGCCGGCTTCTACAGCATGGAGATGAAGCGCCGCGGCGCGGAGCGGGTGCTCGGCGTCGATTTCGATGACCGCTACCTGGCCCAGGCCCGCTTCGCCGCCGAGGTGAAGGGCTACGATATCGAGTTCCGCAGGCTGTCGGTCTACGACCTGGGCCTGCTTGGCGAGCGCTTCGACATCGTCCTGTTCATGGGCGTCTTCTACCACCTGCGCCATCCCCTGCTGGCGCTGGACCTCATCCATGAGCACGTCGCCCGCGACTTGCTGGTCTTCCAGTCGATGCAGCGCGGCTCGGCGGAGATCGAGCCCGTCAGGGCCGACTATGACTTCTTCGAACAGGACCACTTCGGCGCCCCGGGCTACCCGAAGATGCACTTCATCGAGCACAGCTACGCCCACGACTGGACCAACTGGTGGGCGCCCAACGCCGCCGCTTCGGCCGCCATGCTGCGAAGCGCCGGCTTCGAGATCCTGGAACAGCCCGAGGCGGAGGTCTTCATCTGCCGACGGGGAGAACGGCCCACCGCGGCCGGCGCCGTCTATCCGGCCGCGCCGCGCTCCGGTGGCAAGACCAATGGAGGGGGCGCGCGGTGATCGAGGCCATCAAGATCTGGAACGAACCGAACAACAAGTCGCACTGGGACCCGAACCTCGATCCCGAATGGGACCTGTTCGCCCGGATGACCAGGCTTGCCGGCCAGGCGGTGGCCGCGGAGAGCCCGGGCCTGACCCGCGTGCTGGGCGGCATGTCCCCCATCGACCCGCACTTCCTTCAGCGGCTGGAAGCGCGCGGCGTGCTCGACCACGTGGACGTGGTGGCGATCCACGGCTTTCCCCTCGACTGGAACCTCTGGTCGATCGACGAGTGGCCGGCCAAGGTGGACGAGATCGCCGCCGTCACCGACAAGCCGATCTGGGTCACCGAGGTGGGCGTCTCCGCCTTCGGATCGGAAGAGGTGCAGGCCTGGGGCGTGCGCAAGACCGCCGAGCTGCTGGTGGGCAAGGTCCCGACCATCCACTGGTACTCGCTGTACGACCTGCCCAGGACCTGGGAGGCCACCACCCGCCACAAGGAGGCCGAGGGCTCTTCCTACTACCGGCATTTCCACATGGGCCTGCTGCGCGAGGATGGAACGCCGAAGCCCGCCCTGGACGCGTTCGCCGAGCATGGCGCGGGCATGGGCGTCTGCCAGTGGTTCCACTTTGAGGACCATCGGCTCGACGAGGCCGTGGGCTGGCTGAAGCGGCTGGGCGTGCGCCAGCTGCGCACCGGCCTGTCGTGGGCCGACAGCTTCCGCCCCGACGCCCTGGACTGGTTCGACCGGCAGATGGACGCCCTGGCCGACTTCGACGTGACCGTGACCTTCTGCTTCACCCCCGAGCATCGGGGGATCGAGCCCCATCACACCAGCCCGCCCCAGGTGGCCGAGGAGTTCGCCGAGTTCTGCGCCGCCATGGTCCGCCGCTATGCGCCCGCCCGGGCCGCCGCCGTCGCCGCCGAGTAGGATGGCCCAGGCGCCGGACTTCAGCTGGATCACCCCGGACCTGGCGGTGGGCGGCGCCTTCGCCCCGGGACGGGCGGCGGGGCTCGCCCGCGACCATGGCGTGGGCGCGGTCGTCGATGTCCGCGTGGAGGACTGCGACGATCCGGAGGAACTGGCCGCCTGCGGCCTGCGGTTCCTGCACCTGCCGACCGAGGACCTGTGCGGCGTCAGCCTGCCGATGCTGGACGAGGGCGTGCGCTTCGCCCGGGAGATGGCCGGCGAGGGGCGGCGCCTGCTCATCCACTGCCAGCACGGCATCGGCCGCTCGGCCACGGTGGCCCTGTGCGTGCTGGTGGATCGCGGCTTCGCCCCCATGGAGGCCCTGACCACCGCCAAGGATGCCCGGGCGCTGGTCTCGCCAAGCCAGGCCCAGTACGAGGCCTGGACCCACTGGCTGCGCCTCAGGCGACCCCGGACGGCGGTCCCGAGCTATCACGAGTTCGGCTGCATCGCTTATCGCCACCTCGCCCAGAGCGCCTGAGTGCTCGTCTTCGGCGACCGCTCCGAGCGCGTCGATCCCCGCGAGCGGCTGGCCCGGCTGACCCGGGACGTCGCGGCCGGGGAGGGCTGCCCTGAGCTCCGGACGGCCGCCCTGGTGGAGGCGGGGATGCTGGCCCAGGGCCTGGCCGACGCCGAGTTCGCGGAGCGCGGCGAGGATGATCCGAGCCGAACCCAGGACCTGGCCCTCGCCCTGGTTCGCGCCCTGGCCGATCCTCAGGCGTTCGACAGCGCCGCCGCCCGGGCCGCGGCCGAGGCCCTGGCCGCCCGCCCCCTGCCGGCCGAGGTCACCTGCAAGGTCCCAGAGGGCTTCTCGGTCTATGGGGTCTATCCCGAGGCCTATCGCCGGACGGCGGCGCGCCTTCGGCTTCGCCGGCCGCTGGTCGTGGGCCTGCGCTCCATCGGCCTGGCCCTCGCCGCTGCGGCCGCGGCGGGCGCCGGAGCCGCGCGGATCGTCACCCTTCGGCCGACCGGCCATCCCTTTCGCCGCGAGGTGCGCGCCTCCGCCCGCCTGCGCGACCTGTTCGCCGCCCACCCGGGCGAGGTGCTCATCGTCGACGAGGGGCCCGGACTGTCCGGCAGCTCGTTCAACGCCGCCGCCGACCTGTTGTGCGCGCTGGGTATCGACGAGGCGCGGCTGGTGTTCATGCCCAGCCATCCGGGCGATCTGGGGCCCGAGGCCTCGGACGCCCACCGCGCCCGCTGGTCCCGGGCTCGCCGGGCGCCGGCCACCCTCGACGGGCTGCTGGCGCAGGATCCGATCGGGCGGTGGTTCGAGGACCTCACCGGGCCGGTGCGGCGGGTGGAGGACCTCTCCGGCGGGGCGTGGCGGGACGAGTTGCCCGCCGCGATCCGCCCGCCGGCCTGGCGGCTGCAGGAGCGGCGCAAGTTCCGCATCACCGCCGAGCGCGGCGTCTTCCTGGCGAGATTCGCCGGCCTGGGGCCCCTCGGGGCGGGCAAGCTGGACCTGGCCGGGCGGCTCCATGCGGCCGGCTTCGGGCCCGAGCCCCTGGGCCTGCGCCGCGGCTTCCTGCTGGAGCGCTGGGTCGACGGCGAGCCCCTGGTGGCCGGGCAGGGCGAGCGGGGCGCGATCCTCGAGCGGATCGGCGCGTACCTGGCCTTCCGCGCCGTCCAGCTGCCCGGGCCGGGCTCTGGGCCAGGCTCTGGGGCGGACGCGGCCGAGCTCATGGAGATGACCCGGGTCAACGCCGGCCTGGTCGGCGGCGAGCCGCTGGGGCGCGCGGTGGCCGCCGCCCTGCCGCCGCCAGGGCGTCTGGCGGCGGCGGCGTGGCCGATCTGCGTGGATGGGCGGCTGCATCCGTGGGAGTGGCGGCGCGGCGCCGACGGCCGGCTCTGGAAGACCGACGCCCTCGACCACGCCGTCGGCCACGACCTGATCGGCCACCAGGACATCGCCTGGGACGTGGCGGGGGCGGTGGTGGAGTTCGGCCTGTCTCCCCAGGAGGCCGCGTTTCTGTCCGCCCGCGTCGGCGCCGCCCGGGGCCGTGTCCTCGAGCCAGACCTGCTGGCGGCCTACCGCCTGGCCTACTGCGCCTTCCAGGCCGGGCTGTGGACCTATGCCGCGAGCGATCCCCAGGAGGCGGTCGCAGCCCGCGTCCAGGTCGCCCGCTACCGCGAAGGCCTCAGCCGCCCCTGATCGGCGTCCGGGAAGCGTGGCCGCTGCACGGGAAATCCCTCACCTCTGCATTACGGTGAATTATCTTGGCCGCAGCCTCGACGCGGGACAGAAGTGCGCCGGGGGCCTTACTCGGAGCTGACTTCACGTGATCGGCCTTGCTGTCGCCGCCAACCTGGTTGTCGCCCAGGCGCCGGAGCTTCCGCGCCTGCCCGAGATCCGGCGCGATCCCCAGGTGACCTATGTCGACCGGCAGGGCGCGGTCATCGGCGTGCGCGGCGGCCGCTACGCCCCGCCGGTGGACCTTGGCCGCATACCCGCCTATGTGCCCGCCGCCTTCGTCGCCATCGAGGACCGCCGCTTCTACGAGCACAACGGCGTGGACGCCCGCGGCATCGCCCGGGCGGTGGTGGTGGCCATCGACAAGGGCCGCGCCACCCAGGGCGCCTCCACCATCACCCAGCAGCTGGCCCGCAACCTGTTCCTCACCCAGGACCGGACCCTGGAGCGCAAGGCCACCGAGATCGCCTACGCCCTCCAGCTGGAGCGCGCCTACAACAAGAAGCAGATCCTCGCCCTCTACCTCAGCCGGGTCTACTACGGCTCCGGCGCCTACGGCCTCGAGGCCGCCGCCCAGCGCTATTTCAACAAGCCCGCGTCCCGCCTGACCCTGCGCGAGGCCGCGATCCTGGCCGGCGTCCTGAAGTCGCCCACCGCCTACAACCCGGCCGAACAGACCGAGGCCGCCCTGGCCCGCTCCCGCCTGGTGCTGGACGCCATGGTGGAGACCGGCGCGATCACCCCGGCCCAGCGGACCAAGGCCCTGGCCGAGAAGCCCCGCATCTGGAAGACGGCCCCCAATGCGGCGGCCCAGTACTTCATCGACTGGATCGACGACCAGGTGAAACCCGTGGCCGGCAAGGTGCGCCAGGACGTGGTGGTGGAGACCACTCTGGACCTGGCCATGGAGCAGGCGGCCTTCGACTCCGCCCGGGCCACGGTGGCCCGCCACAAGGGCGCGCGGGCCGAACAGGCCGCGGTGGTGGCGGTGGATGGCGCCGGCCGGGTGCGGGTGATGGTCGGCGGGACCGACTATGTGCGCGCGCCCTACAACCGCGCCGCCAGCGCGCGGCGCCAGGCCGGCTCGGCCTGGAAGCCCTTCGTCTACCTCACCGCCCTGGAGCAGGGCCGCACCCCGGAGACCCCGGTGATGGACGAGCCGGTGACCATCTCGGGCTGGACCCCGGCCAACTACTCCGAGAGCTTCCTGGGGCCGCTCACCCTGGAACAGGCCCTGGCCCAGTCGGTGAACACCGTGGCGGCGAGGCTCGCCGACGAGGTCGGGCGGACCGAGGTCGCCGCCACCGCCCGGCGGGTCGGGATCAGCTCCACCGTGAACACCGACCCGGCCATGGCGCTCGGCACCACACTGGTCTCGCCGCTGGAGATGACCCAGGCCTACGCCGCCTTCGCCAACGGCGGCCACCGGGTCCAGGCCTATGGCGTCGAGCGCATCCGCACCCGCGCGGGCGTCACCCTCTACCAGCGCAAGGCGACCCCGCCGGCCCCGGCCATCGGCAATCCGCCGCTCAGCGACCTCAACCGCATGCTGCGCTCGGCGGTCATCGCCGGCACCGCCAAGGGCGCGGCCGTCCCGGGCTACGACCTGGCGGGCAAGACCGGCACCACCTCCGACTACCGGGACGCCTGGTTCTGCGGCTACACGGGCGGTTTCGCCGCCTGCGCCTGGATGGGCCGGGACGACAACAGCCCCATGGCCCGGATCGCCGGCGGCGGCGCGCCGGCCGAGCTGTGGCGCGGCTTCATGACGATGGCGCTGAAGCGGGTCCCCCGCCAGCAGATCCCGTTCGGCCCGCCGGCGCCGCCCCCGGCCGCGCCGGCCCCCGACC
>JAEYNH010000081.1 GCA_023412655.1 Pseudomonadota bacterium
TACCTATAGCGTCGGAGCGGGAGGAAGTGGCGGCATGCCCGGCGGTGGGGGCGGCATGCCCGGCGGAGCGTCGACGGTCGCGCTCCCAAGCGGCGCGCAGCTTCGTGCGGGCGGCGGTGGGGGCGGCACGTCCGGCGGCGGTGCCGGCGGACTCGCCGCTGGTGGACTGCGGAATTACTCTGGTGGGAGAGGTGGTGCCCCCGCAGTCTCGGGCGAGGCCGGCGGTAACGGCGGAGGCGCGGGCGGAGCGGGCAACGGCGCGGGCTCTGGCTACGGCGGCGGCGGCGGCGCAGCGAACCCTGGCGGGGTGCCGACTGGCTTCATTGCCGCCACGGTGGCGCCCGGGTCTGGCAGCAGCGGCGGGTCCGGCCTCGGCAGCGCGGGCGGCAATTACGGCGGTGGCGCCGGGGGCGGCTCTAGCTCCGGCGGCTCCACCGGCCCAGGTGCGAACGGCGCAGCCGCCATCATTCTTGTTCGCACGCGAGCCTAGCCCGAACCTCCGCCAGAGCCCCTGACCAGTCACCGGGGCGAGGCTGACGGACAATCCGCACGGAGGGGTACCACACCGTTCGGTCGGAAAGCCCCCAGCGCCAGTCAGCGCAGTAGGGCAGGAGGAGCGTTGTCGGCTTCCCCATCGCGCCCGCGAGGTGAACGATAGAAGTGTCCACCGTGATCACCTCGGCTAACCCAGCGATGATCTGGCGTCCGTCCTCCATGTCGCGAGCCCCCGTGTCCGGCGGCAGGAGGCTGCGGCCGAGTTCGAGCACCTGAGCCGCGTCTTCTCCGAACAGGGAGCGTTGGCCATCGCCGGGGTTCGTTGGGCTGCCGCGAACCGCTACGCCGCGCCCGCTACCGCCGGAGGCGCTGGGTAGATACGGCGCTGCGGGGAACCCGCCAACCAGGCGAGGCAAAGAGCCGATCAGGCACCATGCATCGTGGCGCGGGATGGTTGCGGAGCCCGCTGCCGCGATGACGGTGACGCCGAGATGGCGAAGGAGGCGAGCTACGGGCGGGGAACACACCAAGGTTACAGAAATCCCGCGGTCGACTAGGGGCCTGATCCAACGGCCGAACATGATCTGGTCGCCCAGCCCCTGTTCCCACCACACCAGCAACGAGCGGATAGGCTCGCCGCGCCACTCGGGATAGCTGGGGCGCGGCTCGCCACCGCCGCGCTGCGACAACTCTCGGCGGGCTTCGTAGAGGCGCCAACCTTCCGCCCAGTCGCCCTGCCGAAGCCGCAGAACAGCTAACGCATACCGCGCCGCAGGGTTGTTCGGGGCGAGGCGAAGAACCTGACGGCAGACCGCCTCGGCCTCCTCGAAGCGGCCTTCGATTTCAAGCTGAGCGGCGCGCCTTCCGAGCTCGTTAATCAACTCCATCCCCCATCACTACCACAGGAGGCCGAATGCGCATCCCACTCGAACCGCCGCCGGGGCTCCTGGGCGACGACACCACCTTCGCGTCCGCAGGGCGATGGGCGGACGGGTCCAATGTCCGCTTCCGGCTGGGGCTGCCTCAAACCATCGGGGGTTGGGAGAGCCTGACGCGCGACAAGCTGTCGGGCGTCTGCAGGGGCGTGTTTCCTTGGACCGACAATGCCGGGACCCTCAACATCGGTTTCGGCACCCACACCAGCCTCTACCTGTGGAGGGGCGGTGAGTTGTTCGACATCACGCCGGCTTCGGGGTTCACGGCGGGCGCGATCGACGGAGCAGGGTCCGCCGGCTACGGCACCGGCGCGTTCGGGATGGGCGGCTACGGCCTGGCGTCGTCGATGGACTATTTCCCGCTGACCTGGTCGTTCGGAGCGTGGGGGCAGCACCTTCTGGCCTCGCCCCGCAACCAGACGATCTTCGCCTGGACTAACGACACGAATGGGGAAGCCCAGGCGCTGGCGAATGCGCCCGCCAACATCACCCACATGCTGGTGGCGCCGCTGAACGGCGGCTACCAGGTGTTCGCCTTGGGGTGCAACGAGGAGGTCTCAGGGACCTTCAATCCGCTGTGCATCCGGCACTCGTCGATCCGCAACAACACGCAGTGGAGTACCAGCGCCTCCGGCTCGACCGCCCGGGAGTACATACTCACAGGCGGCGGGCGGATCGTGGCGGGGCGGATGTGCGGCCCGTACATGCTGGTCTGGACGAGCGATGCGCTGTTCCTGGGATCCTTCGTCGGGGCCCTGAACCAGCCGTGGCGGTTCGACAGGATAGGGCGCAACTGCGGTCTGATCGGACCGAACGCGGCCGTTGTCGTGGGACAGCAGGCGTTCTGGGTAAGCCCGGACCGGCAGTTTTATCGCTATGCGCTGGGCGGTCAGCCGGAGCCGATCCCCTGTCCGATCCGGCGCGACTTCGCCGAGGAACTCGCGGCGAGCCAGGGCGACAAAGTGGTGGCCTCCTCCAACTCCGAGTTTTCGGAGGTCCGCTTCGACTATCCTGATCGGCGCGATGGATATGAGAACAGCCGCTACCTCGCCGTGGCTCTGAGCGGGCCGGACGCCGGCGCTTGGTACAAGGGCATGATGGCGCGGACAGCCTTTGTGGATGCCGGTCCTTCCGCCTACCCGATCGGCGTCACCGTCGGCGGCGACGTCTATTTTCACGAGAAAGGACGGTCGGCCGACGGAGCCAAGTTTGCCTGGTTCATCGAGAGCGCTGACAGCCAACTCGATCCGGACCGAACATTATTGCTCCGAGAGCTCTGGCCGGACTTCAAGGATCAGGTCGGACCCGTATCGGTGACCCTGTCGGCGCGGTTCAGCCCTCAAGAAGAGGCGCGGATCGCTGAGCCTACCGCCATGGCCCCCGGAGAGGCCAAGGCAGACCTGCTGATGGCCGGCCGGTTCTTCCGCGTGCGCTTCTCGGGCGAGAGCGCTCCCACCGGCTGCCGCATCGGCCGGCCGATGTTCGACGTCACATTCGCCGGCGGACGCTGAGCTGGCGCCAGAACAAAAGGAGAATATCATGGTTTTCGGATGGGAGATCGGAGGGAAGGCTTCAACAAGCAAGGAGACGAAGGACCGGGCGCTGACATCGACCAAGACGCCGATCATCCAGGATTGGATATCGGGTCCAATTCAGCGCGCCACCGGGCGGATCGACGGCCTCATGTCGCTGGACCCGGGTGCGCTCACAGCCCCTGTTCATGGGTTGCAGAGTCAGGCGGCGAATACGGCCCAGAATCTCGGTGGGCAGCTCTGGAACTACGAGGGAGCCCTCGACACGGCTCGAGGGGTAGCGAGCTCCAACTGGCTGGACAACTACATGCAGGCCCCCGCCACCCCGAGCGTGCGGGGCGAGAGCCTGCTCGACAACCTGCAGGCTTATATGAGCCCGTACACCAAGGACGTGGTCGACACCGCGCTTGCGGATTTCGATTACGGGGCCGGACAGACGCGGGCGCAGCAGGACCTGGACTTGGCGGCTTCCGGCGCGTTCGGAGGCTCGGGCGCGGCGATCACCAAGTCGATGACGGAGGACGCCCTGGCGCGCGGCCGGGCGACGACCAGTGCGAACCTGCGCGACCAGGCCTTCAGCCGAGGGGCCGCGCTTTCCAGTGAGGACGCCAATCGACGCCAGCAGGCCGCCCTGGCCAACGCACAGATGGTGCAGCAGGACTGGAACCAGCGGGTCGGTCAGTATCTCGCCGGCCAGGACCAGCGCCTGCGGGCCGCTGACCAACTCGCGAACCTTGGCGGGGCTCTGGAAGCGCATCAGCGCGCCAACATCGCGGCGCAGGCCGACCTTGGTGGGGCGCTCCGCGAGATAGATCAGCAGTATCGGCAGGCGCCGATCACGAGCACCCAACAGATCGTCGCCATGCTTGGAGGCCTGCCCTTCAGCATGTTTGCGGGCGAGCAGTTGAATGAAGCCGAACACACCAAGACCAAGACCAAGACCAAGGGGGTCGAGGTGAATGGCAGCATCGGACCTAAAGGTGGATCGTGACGACCCAGTCTGAACGCCTCGCGGCTCTCGAGCAGCGGATGAGCGACCACGAGGCGCGTTGCGAGGAGCGGCTCGGTGAGATCAAGGCCGCGGCCGCGTCGACACTTCGGGCCGTGGAAGGGCTGAAGGGCCGTTCATGGGGCGTCGTGGTGGCGCTTCTCGCCTGGGCCCTCGCACAGGTGTGGAGCGTCAATGCGGCGCGGCTGGCAAGGCTCGAATCCGTCGCCCCGACATCACTGGAACAGGTGCGTCATGTCACCACCGATTGAGGTTCGCTGGTTCTGGCGGCGAATCTACACCTACGCGACCACCCTGCTGAACAGCGCCGGCTTGGTCGCGATCATCTGCCGGCTGCAGGACCCGCTCGCCCTGAAGTGGCTTGGGCTGGCCCTGATCGGCGCGAATGTGGTGATGGCCACGCTCTATCTGGCGGGCGCCACCGTCACCGACTGGGCGAAGCTCGCCGCCGGGGCGCGACGGGGCGAATAGGTCCCCTCCAAAAGAGGAAATCCGATGACGACGAAACTGACAGCGCATTTTGCGCTGGAAGAGCTCTCGTGCACCCAACACCGCGAGATCGACAACCGTCCGCCGCCCGAGGTGGTGAGCACGCTGCGGGGGACGGCGGCTCAGATGGAGAAGGTCCGTCAGCTCCTGGGGGACCGCGTGATCACGGTGACGAGCGGCTATCGCTCGCCGGCTTTGAACCGGGTTGTGGGCGGAGCTCGAAACTCGGCCCACCTCAACGGTCACGCCGTCGACTTCAACTGCTACGGCTATGGACGTCCAAGGGCGGTCTGCGCCGCGATTGCAGGATCCGGCATGCCTTTCGACCAACTGATCGAGGAGGGCACGTGGGTGCACATCTCCTTTGATCCACGCCTGCGCCGCCAGGTGCTCACCAAGCGTCCTGGTGGCGGATATGAGCTGGGGCTTCGGCCATGACGCCTCGGATCTTCGCCGCGCTGGCGGCTGGCGGCGTGCTGCTTGCCCTTGCGCTCGGCCTCTACTGGAAGGGGCGGATTGAGGGCGCGGCCCGGGAAAGGCCGAAAGTTGAGGCGGCGCTCGCCCAGGCCCAGCTCGCCGGCCTGGAGGCCAGGGGCGAGCGTGAAAGCGCCCAGAGGGTCGAGATCGTGGTCCGCCAGCGGGAGACGGCCGCCCAGGCCGTCACCCGCCTGACCCAGGACGCAATGACTTCGGAGGATGCCCATGCGCCCCTTCCTGCTGATCGCGCTCTTCGCCTGCGCGTTCATGACGACGAGCTGTGCCGCACAGCGCCTGAGCTTGCCGGCTGCGCCTCAGCTTCAGATGCCCGCGGAAGCCGCTAGCCCTTGCGCCATCCATCGGCTTCCGGCGCAGCCAACCCAGGCTGATCTCGAGATCGGCTACGCCACACGCGGCGCCCAGATCGTCGCCTGCAACGCGGCGCGGCAATTGGCGGTGGATACGCATCGGGCCGAGCACGCGCTGGAGGCTGATACCCGGCGCGCCAAGACACCCTAGGCCGGGCGGGCTGCACGTTCTGCGCTGGCGAGGCTCGCGATATAGCCCCGAACATCGTGCGGCCACTCGGCTATGAGGCTATCGAACCGGAGATCGTCTCCAGCGTAGAGAGCCCTGAGCGCTTCTTCGTATCCCGGCAGGTCGCCGGCAAGCACCGACATCGCCTGATAGACCGCCGTCTGAGCGCGGCGGGCGCGATCACCGGCCTCATGGGTTCGCCGGGCTTCCTCGACGAGACGGCGCAAGGCGGCCGATGCGCCGCCCGGCTGCGAGGACAACCAATCCCAATGACGCGGGAGCAGCGTGACCTCGCGGGCGACCACGCCGAGCTTGGGGCGGCCGCGAGTGCTTTTGGGAGCGGGCAGGGCTGCTGGCGGCCGCAGGTCCAGGTCCACCTGTGAGCCTGTGTCGTCGTCGATGACCAGCACGCGCGCGCCGCCCCGAGCGAGGGCGGCCAGCGCTGCTGATCTCGCCACGTGCAGGTCCCCCGCGGCGGCCAACTTCGCGCCTTCAAAGACTGTGAACGGCATACTAGGCTCCCGGCAGCGTCGGGTCAGAAATATTTACCCGGATCAAATTGTCCAGGGGAGGTCCAGTGCGGAGCCCTTTGCGGCTAGTGGCGGCCGATGCCGCCAGCAAGCCCGCCGGACGCTCGCGAGAGGTTCAATCATGATCGATACCTGTCTGACGGCGCCTGCGCCGCTGTCGTTCAGGGCGCAGCGATCCCTTGGGGCATCGTCTTGGCGCGACGTACGGAGCGGCATCCTGCCGGAGCCCGGAGGCTGGTGAACATCGCAAGTATCAAGGCCGGTGCGCCGCGCATCTGGGTCACGCGCACCGAGCCGGGCGCATCGGAGACGGCTGAACGCCTCATCGGGCTGGGGTTCGCGCCGGTGGTCGCGCCGCTGCTCAGAGCGCAAGCCCGGCGTATCGCTCCCGCTCTGGAGGGCGTTGCGGCCCTGGCGTTCACAAGTCCAAACGGCGTGGCCGCCTACGCTGGGGCCACGGATGTGCGGGACCTTCCGGTGTTCGCCGTAGGCGACCGCACGGCGGCGGCGGCGAGGGCGGTCGGATTCCCGGACGTCGAATCGGCGGACGGCGACCTCAGGGACCTGGTCGCCCTGATCTCCGCCAAACGGGCGATCCTGGATGGCGTGGTTCTGAGGCCCGGGGCCTCAGAACCTGCCGGCGATATTGTCGCCGCGCTCGCAGCCCACGGCGTTTTATGTCGATCTGAAGCGATCTACGACGTAGTCGCGGTGGAGGCAGGAGAGGTCGTTGCGCCTCTCGGCTCGTTGGACTTGACGGCGGTGCTGGTCCACTCGCCCCGCGCGGGACGACGCCTCGCAGAGCTCGCGCGAGGGCGCGCGACAACGAAGCCGCTCGCCGTCGGAATCTCGCCGGCGGCGGTGGAGCCGCTGCGCACTGTGGGATGGGAAAACCTGGCCATCGCAGACCGACCGAACGAAGCCGCGCTTCTTGCCGCGTTGGCGGCGGCGACGCGGTTCGAGGATGCGACCCCACGCGTTTAGCGCCACGCCGCGCGAATCGCGCGCCGGCTTGACGTGTTTTGTGAGGGCGGATTTTTGTGGATGGCGAGCCCCCAAGTCCGTCGGGACTTGGGGGCTCGTGGTGCCGCCGGGCAGGATTGAACTGCCGACCTCAGCCTTACCAAGGATGCGCTCTACCACTGAGCTACGGCGGCGAAGGCGGGCGCTATAGCGGGCGAGACGCCGCTCGTGAAGCCCCAATCTCAAGCCGAAGCGCTTGACGACGCCCACACCACGTCGCACCCCAGCGGAGATGGACCCCAAGGATCGAGAGAAGGCGCCCGCGCAAACCCGCGAAGCCAAGCTCGCGGCGGCTTTGAGGGCGAATCTGCGGCGCCGAAAAGCTGGTGGCGCGGCTCCTCCGCCCGCGCCTAAGAAACACGGCTCGGACTAACGGCCATTGCGCCGTTCGGAGCGAACGCTAGAAATCAGCGCCAAGGCGACCGCGGCTGCACGCGGCTTCGCGCGTGAAGGATTAGGTTTGGACCGTATCGCCATCACCGGCGGCGCGCGACTGGAGGGAGAAATCCCCATCAGCGGCGCCAAGAACTCGGCAATCAAGCTGATGGTCGCCAGCCTGCTCACCGATGAGCCGCTGCGGCTGACGAACATGCCCAGGCTGGCGGATACGCGCTTCCTCGGCAAGCTGCTCCAGCGGTTGGGGGCCGAAGTGGTCGAATCAGATGGCCCCCACGGCGCCGAGACCCTGCTTACCACCCGCGAGATCGTCAGCGGTTTCGCGTCCTACGACCTCGTCAGGCAGATGCGCGCGTCGTTCAACGTCCTGGGGCCGCTGTTGGCGAGGTCCGGCCAAGCCAAGGTTTCGCTGCCCGGCGGCTGCACCATCGGCGCACGCCCGGTCGACCTTCATCTTCAGGCTCTAGAGGCGCTCGGCGCCCGCATCGATCTGCACGAGGGCTATGTCTACGCCCAGGCGCCTCGCGGACTGAAAGGCGCGGAGATCGAGTTCCCGCTGGTTTCAGTCGGCGCCACCGAGCACACGCTCTTGGCGGCCGTGCTGGCGGAAGGTGAGACCGTCGTTCGCAACGCGGCGTGCGAACCCGAGATCGACGATCTGGCTGACTGCCTCAATAAGATGGGAGCTCGGATCAGCGGCGCTGGTACGTCAGAGATTCGCATCCAGGGCGTTGGACGCCTCTCGGGCGCGACTCACGCCGTGCTTCCGGATCGTATCGAGACGGGCACCTACGCCTTGGCCGCCGCGATGGCCGGCGGGCAAGTGAGGCTGAGGCGGACCCGGAGCGACTTCATCCAGGCCCTGCTCGACAAGATGGTCGAAGCCGGCGTCGAGGTGATCCCGCACAACGATGGTCTGACGATCAAACGCCACAATGGACGGTTGCGCGCCGTCGAGGTCGAAACGGATCCCTATCCCGGGTTCGCGACCGACCTGCAGGCTCAGTTCATGGCGCTGATGACCCTGGCGGACGGGGAGAGCGTGATCCGCGAGACGATCTTCGAGAACCGCTTCATGCATGCGCCGGAACTGCGTCGGCTAGGCGCGGACATCACCGTGCATGGCGGCGAGGCGCGCGTCCGTGGGGTGGATGCCCTGGAAGGGGCGCAGGTGATGGCCACGGACCTCCGCGCTTCGGTGAGCCTTGTTATCGCGGGCCTGGCGGCGCGCGGCGAGACCATCGTGAACCGCGTCTACCACCTGGACCGCGGTTTCGAGCGGCTGGAGGAGAAGCTGGGCGCCTGCGGCGCGCAGGTCCGGCGGCTCAGGGGCGACGGCGAAGCGGAAGAGGACTAGGCGATGGCCGATCCCACGCCGCTGCGGCTGCTCGCCCAGGACGCTGACGACCTGGCCGTCATTTCGGCCGCGCTGCAGGATGCAGTCGGCAAGGTCGGGGACATCGCCTTCGAGCCGCGGGCGCGGCGCCTCACTGTGACGCTCAACCGCTACCGTTGGGAGGCGGGCAAGCGCGAGCGTGTTCGTTCCGCCCTCCAGCTTGGCGGCGTCCTGAAGGTCCAGACCCGAAAGCTGCGGCGCCACCGGCCCGATGCCGTGGTCGAACTGCTGGCGGTGACCTTCCAACCTGGGGAAGCGCCGAGTGGCGTCATGACCCTCAGTTTCGCCGGCGGTGGCGATATCCGCGCCGAGGTGGAGTGCGTGGACGCAGTCCTGGCCGACGTTTCCACGCCCTGGCCGACGACGCGAACCCCGGCACACGAGCTTTGAGCGCCGTAGCGCCGAGACGCGCACGCGGCTAAAGAGGCGCGCCATGCGCCGCTTTGCGTTCACTGATCCCAACTTCCAAGTGGCCTTTTCCGAGTTCGTGGCTGAACGCCGCGAAACGCCGGAAGAGGTCGATACCGTCGTGCGTGATGTGCTGGCGGCGGTTCGGACCGAGGGGCTTCCCGCCCTCCTGCGCTTCGCCCGTGATTTCGATCGGGTGGAACTCACCGAGGAGTCGATCCGCGTCGGGGCCGATGAGATCGCCGAGGGGGCGGCCGCTTGTTCGACTGACGTGCGGGAGGCCATCGCTTTCGCGGCGGCGCGCATCCGCGCCTATCACGAGCGCCAGCGCCCGGCCGACCAAAGGTTCGTGGACGAGGCGGGCGTTGAACTCGGCTGGCGCTGGACACCTCTGGACGCCGTGGGCGTCTACGTGCCGGGCGGTCGGGCCGCCTATCCCTCGACCGTCCTGATGAACGCCGTGCCCGCGGCGGCTGCGGGCGTGGGCCGGATTGCCATGGTGACCCCGCCGGGACGCCTGCAGCCGCCGGTTCTTGCCGCTGCGCAGGCGGCTGGCGTGACGGAAATCTGGCGCGTGGGCGGCGCCCAGGCCGTGGCTGCTCTTGCCTATGGGGCGGGTCCCATCCGCCCGGTCGACAAGATCGTCGGGCCCGGCAACGCCTTCGTCACCGCTGCAAAGCGCCGCGTGTATGGGGTTGTGGGCATCGACGCCCTTGCCGGACCCTCGGAGATCGTCGTCGTGGCTGACGGCGCCAACGATCCGGACTGGATCGCCGCCGACCTCCTGTCGCAGGCCGAGCACGACCCCGCCGCGCAATCCATCCTGATCACCGACGATGATGCGTTCGCCGACGCCGTGGTGCGAGCGGTGGATGCGCAGCTGGCCACCTTGGCGACGGGCAAGGACGCGGCGGCTTCGTGGCGCGATCACGGGGCGGTGGTTATCGCACCGCTGGATGAAGCACCCGGGCTGGTCGACCTCATCGCCCCCGAACATGTGGAGTTCGCCACGGAGGCGCCGGAACGCCTAGCGGACCGCGTGCGCCACGCCGGAGCCATCTTCCTTGGCCGGCATGCGCCGGAGGCTATCGGCGATTATGTGGCCGGTTCGAACCACGTCCTTCCCACCAGCCGCGCCGCCCGCTTCTCGTCGGGCCTGTCGCTCTATGATTTCCTGAAGCGCACCTCGATCGTGAAATGTGACGCGGCCGCGTTCGCCGCGCTCGCGCCTGCCACGATCGCGCTGGCCGAGGCCGAGGGGTTGCCGGCCCACGCGCGCTCGGCCGCCATCCGACTGGGGCCACGCTCCACCTGATCCACCGCCCGCAAGCTGAACATTAGCTGTCTGAGCCGCTCCGAAGCGGTTCAGGCAGCGCTTCGTACCATCGCCTCATCGTAGTGATGCGAAGGACGGAGAAGACCATGCGCAGTTCGATGAAGGCTTCGATCAGCGGCGGAGCGATTGCAGCCGTTCTGGCGAGCGCTCTGATGTTCGGTGGCGCGACGAGCGCGAACGCCGGTGTCACCGGTTGCTCGGCTCCCGGCGGAAAGCAGGAAGTCGGCGCGGTGCTCGGCGCTCTTGCGGGCGGCCTCATCGGCAACAAGGTCGGCGGCCGTCAGCCAGGCATGGAGACTGTGATCGGCGCCGGTGTTGGCGCCGCGGCGGGCTCGGCTCTTGGCTGCGAAATGCAGAAGGATCGGGCCGAACAGCGGGGGATCTACACACGCAACGGGTATCGGCTGTCGTCGCAGGTCGCGCCGGCGAGCTACAGCCGCATCGGTCAAACCTTTGTCGCCACCAGCGGCGTGAACCTGCGAGCGGGACCCACGACGCGGTCGGATCGGGTCGGACGCCTGCGGCCGGGCGAGCGTTTTGAAGCTCTGGCCCAAGTCCGCGGTTCGGACTGGATCCTGGTGGGGCAGGGCGGTGTGGGCGTCGGCTATGTCCGTGACGACTTCGTCAGGCCCGAAGGCCGGCGTTACGCCGCCGGCTACTGACATCGGCACATTACGCCCGGCGCGATTCCGCGCCGGGCGTTTTTTTCTTTATCCGCCCCAGGCGTGCAGGAGCGGGATGACGCGGCCCCCCGGATTGCAATAAAGCTCGGCGCGATCTTCCGCCTGGACCACATGGCCGACGAAGCGCGCAAAAAGCACCGCCTGCAGAGCGTGGAGCTCGACGAAGAGTCGCTCGCGGCGGTTTCGCGTGACCAGGAGCAGGAGCGGCAGATCGCCATCTTCGACCTGCTCGAGGAAAACTACTTCGCGCCCGAGGGGGCGGAGACGGGCCCCTACGACCTGCGCATGGGGCTGGTTGAGAACCGGCTCGTGCTCGACGTCCGGGGGCCCGCCTACGAGCGCCGACACATCCTATCGCTGTCCCCGTTCCGCGGGCTGATCCGCGACTATTTCATGATCTGCGAAAGCTATTACCAGGCGATCCGCAACTCGACGCCGCAGCAGATCGAGGCCTTGGACATGGGGCGGCGGGGTCTGCACAACGAGGCGTCCGAACTGCTGCGAACGCGCCTTGCAGGGAAGGTAGAGACCGATCTCGACACCGCGCGCCGTCTCTTCACGCTGATCTGCGCGCTGCATTGGCGAGGCTGAGCGCCGCATGAGTGAAGGTTCCTCCGCCCGGCTGCCTGACGCGGTCCTGTTCGCCTGCAACCTCAACCGGGTGCGCTCGCCCATGGCCGAGGCGCTGCTGAAGCGCCTTCTGGGCGACAGGGTGTTCGTGGACAGTTGCGGGTTGCGGGCCCCGGGCGGCGCGGCGGCCGACGAGACAGATGTCGACCCGCTCGCGCAGGAAGTGATGAGGGAGTTGGGGTGCGACCTGGCCGGCCATCGCGCCAAGACCTTCGACGAGCTCAACGATGACTCGTTCGACCTTGTGATCTCCCTCACCCCCGAAGCGCAGCATCGGGCCGTGGAGATGGCTCGGGGACGGGCGGCGGAGATCGAGTATTGGCCCACTTTCGATCCCACCCTGTCCGAAGGCTCCCGGGAAGCTCGGCTCGAGGCCTATCGCCAGGTTCGCGACGCCCTTGCCGCGCGGATTGCCGAACGCTTTCGGCGTTGAGCATCCGGGCCCATCGACCTGCCGCCGGGTCCTGCGTTATATTGCATTCGGAATCGGGCTCGGGGCGTTGTGGCGGGAGCCGTCGTTTTATCTCGATCAGGAGCCTGCATGGCCAAAGAAGAACTGTTGGAGTTTCCCGGCACCGTCAGCGAGGTGCTGCCCAACGCGACGTTCCGTGTGAAGCTTGAGAACGACCACGAGATTATCGCCCACACCGCCGGCAAGATGCGGAAGAACCGCATTCGGGTCTCGGCCGGAGACAAGGTGCTGGTGGAGATGACGCCCTACGACCTCACCAAGGGCCGCATCACGTTCCGCGTCCGCTGACGGCCTTCAGGGACGACGCCTTGCCGCCCGAGCCGCAGCGCCTCGTCCTGGCCTCCGCAAGCCCTAGGCGGCTCGACCTCCTGCGCCAGATCGGCGTGGAGCCCGACGCCATAGACGCCGCCGACCTGGACGAAACCCCGCAATCCGACGAAACACCGCGACGGCTGGCCGAGCGCCTTGCCGTCTCGAAGGCTGCGTGTGTCGCCGGCCGCCATGCCGACGCCTGGGTGCTGGCCGCCGATACGGTGGTGGCTGTTGGGCGCCGCGTGCTTCCGAAGGCCGAGGACGAAGCTGAGGTCCGCGCCTGCCTGACGTTGTTGTCCGGGCGGGCGCACCGGGTGCTCACCGGCCTGGCCGTGGGCGCCCCGAGTGGCCGTATCGCGTCGCGTCTCGTGGAGAGCCGCGTGCGCTTCAAGCGGCTGTCCGACTCCGAAGTCGAGGCTTATGTCCGCGCGGGCGAAGGCCTCGGCAAGGCGGGTGGCTATGCCATCCAGGGACGCGCGGGGGCATTCGTGACCGGCCTTCAAGGGTCGTATTCAGGCGTGGTCGGTCTCCCCCTCTATGAGGGCGCGTGCCTGCTCACCGGGCTGGGCTTCCGGCTGCCATGAGCTCAAGACAAATCTTCCTGGACCGGGGCATCGGCGAAACCCGCGGCGTCGTGACGCTTGATGGCCGCCCCGAACGACTGATCATCCGGCGCGACGGGGATGAGCCGCGGCTCCTGCTGGGCGCCCGCCTGGCGGCCCGGGTGGAGAGTGTCGAACCGGCCCTGGCCACGGCCTTCCTCGATCTGGGTGGCGGGGCGGAAGCCATCCTGCCCTTCAAGGCGGACCTGCGTCCCGTGCGCGGCGCCATCGTCGAGGTCGAACTGCGCAGCGAACCCCGCCGGGGGAAGCTCGCGGTCGCCCGGCTGCTGGGGGAGGCGGACGGCGAACCGCGGATTCTTCAGCCGGCGCCCGATGTGGCGGAAGTGCTCCGCGCATGCGCGCGCGATGCGGAGCTGGTGGAAGGCCGCCAGGCGCGGGACGTCGCCGACGAAGCCGAGGCGGACGCGCTCGAGGTTCTGCATCCGCTTCCCGGCGGGGGCCTGTTGGCGATCGAACCCACCCGCGCGCTGACCGCCGTCGATGTGGACCTTGGCGAGCGCAAGGGCGCGGACGCCAAGCGCGTGACGCGGCAGGCGAATCTTATGGCGATCCGGGAAGCCGCGCGCCTGCTGCGGCTGAAAGGTCTCGGCGGCATCGTGGTCCTCGACCTCGTCGGGCGTGGTCACGACGGCAACGCGCTCATGACTGCGGCACGGGCCGCCTTCGGGCCGGACAATCCCGGGGTGTCGATCGGACCGGTCGGGCGTTTCGGAACGATGGAGCTTTCGCTGCCCCGCCGGGTGCGCCCGATCGCGGAGATCCTCTGCCGCGAAGATGGCGCGCTTGCGGATTTGACGCTGGCCCAGCGGCTCATTCGCCGTCTGCAGTCGGAAGGTGAAGCGCAGCCTGGCGCGCGCCTGGTCGCTCGCTGCGCGCCGTCTGTCGCGACCGCGGCTGAGCCGCTGCTCGCGCAACTGCGCGAAAGGCTCGGCGCTCGATTCGCCCTGGCCGCGGATCCCACCCGGCCGGGTGACAGTATCGACGTGGGGCAGGAATGACGAAGCCTGCCTGTCCGATCTGCGGCAAGCCCACCGATCCGGCTTACCGACCCTTCTGCTCTCGCCGCTGCGCCGACGTCGATCTCCAGCGGTGGCTGGCGGGCATCTATGCAGTGCCGGGCAGTGATGACGAAAACGGGCCGAGGAACGCCGACGACGAGGGATGACGCGGACATTCAAAATGTCTGCTCAGGCTCGCTGGACTTCCAGGATCGGCTCTTTTATAGACGCGGCTCCCGCGACGGCGGCCCCCAAGCCTGGGTAGCTCAGTTGGTAGAGCAGCGGATTGAAAATCCGCGTGTCGGTGGTTCGAATCCGCCCCCAGGCACCATCACCTTACACGCCCATATGCGCACCCTGTTCTTAGATCGGGGTTCCGTCAATTGCTGCGGCGCAACATGAAAGCGCCCCTTGGGATGGTGAAAGCGAAGGCGCGCGGAGATCACCCAGTGTGCAGCGCACAATCATAGCGCCCGAGGCCATATTTTCGCGCTCCGGCGCAAGCTTCTGCCCCTTGACGCTTCGATAAGGGGTTGTCAAAGGACCCGAGCCGCACGTCTAACAAAGCGGTAAGACTTCAGTTCCCTTCGGGGAGTTTGAGGTTGCCCGCCTTCGCGACGCCAATTCCCACACCAGTTGGGATAACGCGTTATCGGGTCGGGCGCAGCGACAGCGGCTCTGGGGCTTCAACCTGCTTATAGCTGGTGGGGGCGCCGGGCATGTTCAACTAGGGTGGAGACGCTCTCGCGCGACGACCCTCCGGCCAATCGTGCTAGACCAACCAGGAACTGGCGACAGATGCTCGACAACAAACTGAAGACTCCTTTCATCGCTCTCGTCGGCGCCGTTGCGCTGATGGCGAGCGCGCCGGCGTTTGCCCAGGAAGCTCCGGCTCCTGCTCCGGCCGACGCCGCCGCGGCTCCGGCCGCCACTCCGGCTCCCGAAGCTCCGGCGGCCGACGATTCGGCGGATCCGCCGACCATGAAGCACGCCGGCAAGCTGAACGTCGGCACGATGTTCATGGACGCCGACCCGGTCGTTAAGGTCATCATGATCGGCCTGGCCCTGGCCTCGGTGTTCACCTGGACCATCCTGCTGACCAAGATGCTCGAGTTCCGCGCGCTGAACCGCGTGACGGATAGCTTCCTCGAGAACTTCCGCTCGGCGAAGTCGATCAACGACATCAACCGTATCGCGAATTCGGAAGAGTTCGACGGCAACCCGCTGGCCGACATGGCCGCGGCCGCTTCGCAAGAAGTTGAGCTGTCGCGCCAAGCCGGCCTCGCGATCACGGGCGAGCACCGCGACTCGACGATCTACCGCGCTCAAGCCGCGGTGGGCGCGGTTCAGGCCTCGCTGTCGCGTCGTCTCTCGGGCGGCATGCAGTTCCTGGCCTCGGTCGGCTCCAACGGTCCGTTCATCGGTCTGTTCGGCACCGTGTATGGGATCATGAACTCGTTCATCGGCATCGCGAACACCAACACGACCAACCTGGCCGTCGTCGCCCCCGGCATCGCCGAGGCGCTGCTCGCCACCGGCCTGGGCCTGTTCGCCGCTATCCCGTCGGTTATCTTCTACAACTACTTCCAGACGCGGATTTCGGCTTACGGTGCGCGCACCGAGGGTTTCGTCGCCGAACTGATGAACGCGATCTCGCGTCAGCTCGACAAGGGAGCCTAAGGTAGATGGCCGCCAAACTCTCGAGTTCCGGGGGGGCGGACCGCTATCAGGAAGACCAGAACGCCGACATTAACGTCACACCTTTCGTGGACGTGATGCTGGTTCTTCTGATCATCTTCATGGTGGCCGCGCCCATGGCGGCCGTGACGGTCAAGGTGGCTCTGCCACCGGCCGTCGCCCCGCCGGGCACGAACCCGCCGAAGCCAGTCTATATTTCGATCCAGCCTGACGGCGGGATCTTCATCCAGGACTTCAGGACCGACCTGTCGACCCTGGGTGACGATCTGCGGACGCAGCTGGGCGGCGCGCGGAATCCTACGAAGGAGCGGATCTTCATCCGCGCCGACAAGGATGTGATGTACGGCGACTTTATGGGCGTTATGAACATGCTGCAGGACAATGGGTTCTACAGCGTGGCCCTGGTCGGCGAAGATCAGTAGGTGGTGACCCATGGCTGAGACATCACCCAACGACGCCGTCCACGTTCGGCACAACCCGTTCGACGATCCGAAGCCCAAGCGCAACAAGGGCGTGACGATCGCGATCGCGTTGTCCATCGCGGTGCACGCGGCTCTGGGCGTCTATCTTTGGAAGACGCGCTTCGAGCCCAAGTACAGGGAGTACTCGGACGAAGTGACGGATGTGGCGCTGATCAAGCCAGTGCCGCCGCCGCCGCCGCCTCCGCCGCCGCCGCCGCCGCCGAACACGCCGCCGCCGCCGCCGCCGAAGCTGCAG
>JAEYNH010000092.1 GCA_023412655.1 Pseudomonadota bacterium
TGAGGCGGGGTACGGCCGAGTGATCGTCTTCGGCGACAGCATCTCGGACAGCGGCAGCTACGCCGCCCAGGCGCCGGCCAGCGCGGGCCGCTTCACCACCAATCCCGACCCGGTGTGGGTCGAGCTCGTGGCGGCCGGGGTCGGCCTGGACCTCACCTCCCACGCCGTCGGCGGAACTAACTATGCCGAGGGCGGCGCCCGCGTGACGGTGGCTCGACCCGGCGGTCCCGGCGGTATCACGCGCACCCCGGTGACACGGCAGATCGACCGCCACCTGGGTGCCGAAGCCACCTTCGCCTCCGATAGCCTGGTGATCGTCCAGGGGGGCGGCAACGACGTCTTCTTCACCCAGTCCAACGGCCTCGACTTCACCGACGCGGACCTGCAGGTGCTCGACATGGCCGCCGAGGACCTGGCCGCCCAGGTGCAACGGCTGCAGGCCGCCGGCGCGCGGACTATCGTGACCACCAGCGTGCCCAAGTTCGAGGTGTTCAACAGCCGCTATGAAGCCGCCCTCGCCGCCCGACCGGTGAACGTCCTCTATGTCGACGTCGCAGCCCTGATCTCTGAGATCGAGGCAGATCCGGCGGCCTACGGCCTCGTGAACATCACCGACCCGGCCTGCCGTGGCCGCCTGGTGCAGTCCTTCGATTGCCTGCCCGCGGACTACGTCGCCCCCGACGCCAACCGGACCTACCTGTTCGCCGACGCCGTTCACTTCACCGGCGTGATCCACGAGATGCAGGCCGGGCTGGTGCTGGCCGCCCTGCGCGCGCCGCAGATGGTCTCCCAGCTGCCCTATGTGGCCCAACGTGATGCGCGTGCGAACGCCGCGATCCTCTCCAGGAGCCTCGCCTTCCCTGCCCCGCCGGCCGGGGCCTGGCGGGTGTTCGGTCAGGTGGAGGCCGATGAGGTGGAGATCGACGGAGCGCCGCACCGCCCCGGCCTCGACGCGGACGCCGCGCGGATCACCTTCGTCGTGGAACGTGGCCTGGGCGACGGCGTCGCCATCGGCGGCATGGCGGGCTTCAGCGAGGGTGGCGGCGACTTCGGCTCGGAGGCGGGTCGCTTCGACAGCCGCGGCCTCGGCGCCAGCGTCTTCGCCCGCCGGGCCTTCGGGCCGGTGGAGGCCCGGGCGAGCGCCCGCTACCACCGGACCAGATTCGACGAGATCACCCGTGTGGCGCGGCTGGCGGCGACGATGCGCGAGGAGGTCGGCAAGACCGAGGCCAAGGTGCTGGGGCTGGCGATCGAGGCCCAGGTCGATCTCGCCCACGGGCCCTGGCGTCTGCGCCCCCTGGCCGGCGCAAGCTACGAGAAGGTCCGCGTGGACGGCTATGCCGAGGGCGGCAGCCGGTCCAGCCAGATGAGCTTCGGCGCCCAGACGGTGGAAACCCTCACGATCTCGCTGGGCGGCGAACTGGCGCTCGAAAGCCGCGCCGGGCTGCGTCCCTATGTTCGCGCGACCTATGAGGTGGACGTCCTGGAGCAAGACCGCTGGATCAACGTGACGCCCAGCGGCGCGCCGGTTCCGTTCAACGCCGCCGCCTTCTCTCCCGAGGCGGACTACCTGGCCTATGAGGCCGGGGTCCACGCCGATCTCGCCGGCAGCGCAGTGGCCACCGTGGGTGTCCGTGGCGTGGCAGGGCATTCCACGATCGCGACGACCACCGGCTTTCTCGGCCTGCGCCTGCCGTTCTAGGAACCGACGCCCGCCGCGCCTTCCTCGGCCTGGAACCGCAGGCGGGCGCGGAACCCGCCCTCCGGGCGATTGGCGAGTTCGAGTTCGCCCCCCTGCTGCCGGGCGAGGGCCTCCACAATCGCCAAGCCCAGGCCCGCGCCTCCGGTGCTGCGGCCGCGCGACGGCTCGAGCCGTTCGAAGGGGGCCTTCATGCGCTCCAGGGCCTCGGCGGGCACGCCGGGGCCCTCGTCCGTCACCTCCACCCACGCCCCGGCCTCGTCCCGGCCCGCGCAAAGCCGCGCCCCACCCGCGTAGCGCAGGGCGTTGTCGGTAAGATTGGCCAGCATCCGGCGCAGCGCCAGCCGGTTGCACGACACGTACAGCAGCCCCTCGGGCGCCGAGAGCAGCAGCGGCTCCTTCAGCTCGCGCCTTGCTTCGACGAACTCGCGCAGCTCGATACCGAGATCCAGGCGTTGGACCGGCCGGCCCTTGGCCGCGGCGCTCTCGGCGGCGAAGGCCAGGGTGTCGTCGATCAGGTCGGCCATGTCGTCCAGGTCGCGCGCCGCCTTCGCCCGCTGCTCCGGATCGTCAATGAACTCGGCCCGCAAGCGCAGACGGGTCAGATAGGTCCTCAGGTCGTGCGCGATCGCCGCCAGCATGCGGGTGCGGCCGTCCAGCAGCCCGCGCACGCGCCGCTTCAGGCTGTTGAGGGCCGCCGCCAGCCTGCGAAGCTCATCCGCGCCCCGCTCCGGCAGGTCCGGCATGTCGATGTCACCCGCGAGCCGGTCGGCGGCCTCGGCGAGGCGGCGCGTCGGACGGGCGATCTGGATCAGGCTGACCAGCATGAGCAGCAGCATCACCGCGGCGAGCACGCCCGCGATGAGCGCGGAACGGGCGAACACCCGCTGCAGCAGAACCGGCGCGCGCTCGACCACGAGCACCTGGCCCGTGCGCAACTGGACCGCCAGCCGCACCGCTCCGGGCGCGCCGATCTCTCCCCGCAGGGCTGCTGCCGCAGCGCGCCGGTTGCGCATCTGCACGCGGAACGGTCGCCCCTCCAGCTCATGGGCATAGCGCATGTATGGGCCCGGCTCAGCGAGGCGTCGCGCGCGCAGGGGCGCCGCGCCCGCGTCCGCGTCCGCGTCCGCCGGAAAGTCGTCCAGCAGCTGCACCACCAGATTCCCGCTGTTGAGCGCCTCAACAATCAGCCGCCGCTGATCGGGGTCGGCCGCCTCCAGGGCGCGGGCCATCACCGCCGCCTCGCGAGGCGAGACCAGCCGGAAGATGGTGGGCCGCCCGTCCGGCCAGAGGATGGCCGCGCCGAGCGCGACCTGAAGCGCCACCAGGCCGGCCAGAAACACCACCGCCAGCCGCACGGCGATGCTGTTCAGCGGGCCCCGCACGCTCATTCGGGTTCGACGAGCGCCGCGAACAGGTAGCCCCCGCCGCGGACCGTCCGGATCATCTCCGGGCGGCGGGGATCGTCCCCCAGCTTGCG
>JAEYNH010000108.1 GCA_023412655.1 Pseudomonadota bacterium
GGGCGGCTACGCCCTCGGTCCGCACGGCCGCTATGCGCCCACCGTCGACTTGCTGGACGCCGCCGGCGGCCGGACCCTCAGCCGCTGGCGCGGCGACGACCTCGCCCGGGTGGACGCCTTTCCCCTGGCGGCAGCGCGGACCGGCGAAGCCCTCCTCCTCGCCGGGGGTGAGCTCAACCTCCGCGACCCGCCCGGGGCCGGCGGCGGGCGCCTGCATCTCCTCGCCTTCCAGGGCGAGGGGCCGCCGCGGCGTCTCGCCACCCTCGAGGCGCCCGGCCGCAGGCTGTCCTCGGCCACCGTCACCGTGCTGGGCGATCGCCTGCTGGTCACCTGGAGCGACGATCAGGCGCCCCGCGCCGCCGATCCCGCCTGGACCGACGACTACGATGCGCCGGCCTGCGCCTGGGGCCGCCTCACCCGCGCCGTGCTGCTGGACGCTGCGAGCGGCGCCGTCCTGGCCGAAGCCGACCTGCCCCACACGGCGGTGATCGCTGCCGCGCCCGCCGCGCGAGGCAGCGTCTTCCTGGCCGGCTCCCGCCGGGAGGCGTGCGGTGAGGCCCGTGCGACGGTGGTGGCGCTGGACACCGCCCTGGCGCCGCGCACGCTCTGGACCGACCCGAGCCTCGGGGCGTCCGAGGTGCGGGCGATGGCGCCCCTGTCCGACGGCCGGCTGCTGCTGGCCGCCAGCAAGGCCAACGTGGTCGACTACCTGCCCGTGGACCTCGCTCGGGCCCGCGCCGCCGATCCCTATGCGGTCCTGCCCTTCGACGACACCGTCTCGGGCCTCCTGCTCACCCTCGACGCTCGCGGCCGGCCTGGACCGCCCAAGCTGCTGGACGCCGCCTCCAACGTCTATGTCACCGCCCTGGAGGCGGGCCGGCCGGGCGAGGTGCTGCTGGGCGGGGCGGTGGGCGGCCAGGCGGCGATCTTCCGCCTCGTGGAGGGCCGCTGAGCCTTCCGTCGTGGACGCCGCGGCGGCTCATGTTAGGAACCGGCGCATGATCGTCCGCGTCCCGACCGCCCTCCCCGGCGTCGCGCTGCCGAGCGTCCTCGCCGTCGCCGTCTGCCTCAGCGCCGCCCCGCCCGCCGCCGCCGCCCTTCCCGATCCGGTGCGGGCCATGATCGCCAAGGCCGCCGAGAGCGACGACCCCTCGGTCTTCGCCGCCGTGGTCGCGGTGGCCCGTCAGGCCCATCCCGACGCCTCGGACGACATCGACGGCCTGGTGGGCGAACTGGCCAGGGCCGAGGCGCCGGTCCAGGCGGCGCAGCCCATCGTCGTCCCGGCCGCCGCCGCAACCGTCGCCGCCGCGCCGTCTCTGGATGCGCCCGTCTGGAAGGGGTCCGTGGAACTGGGCGGCAGCCTCGCCCGGGGCTCCACCGAATCGATCGGCGCCTACGGCGTGGTGGACGTCTCCCGCGTGACGCCGGCCTGGAGCCAGCGGCTCACCTGGCGCGGCGACTATCAGGAAACCAACGGCCGCAGCACCACCCAGCGCCTCAGCCTGGCCTACGAGCCGCGCGCTCGCCTGTCGTCGCGGCGCTATGCCTTCGGCCTGGCCCAGTACGAGCACGACCGCTTCCTGGGCGTGGAGAGCCGCTACACCCTGGGCGCCGGCCTGGGCCTGCAGGTGGCCGACGCCCCCGACCTGAAGATCGCCGTCGACCTGGGCCCGGCCCTGCGCCTCACCGAAACACACCAGCATGGGGAGGAGCGCGCCGCCGCCGGTCGCGCCAGCCTGAACCTGCGCTGGCTGCCCACCGAACGGATCACCCTGTCCCAGGAAGCCGCCCTCTACGCCGAGGCCGACCAGACCAGCGCCAAGTCGATCACCGCCCTCGAGACCCTGCTGTTCGGGCCGCTGAAGGCGCGGCTGTCGTACAACATGCAGTACGAGCGCGACTCCCGCATCGCCCGCTCGGACCTCGACACCACCACCCGCGCCTCGGTGCTCTACACCTTCTGAAGGCGGGCGCCGGCCTTGCGCCTCAGTCCTCGGGATAGGGCCGGCCGTCGCGATGGTGGTAGCCCTCGGGGCCGGTGATCATGTCGATGTCGGGATAGTCGCAGTCGTCGGTGTCGGGCTTGCGCGAGCCGACCTCGAGATAGACCGCGTCGCGCTCGCCGCGGTTCTGCAGATGGTGGCCGTTGGGTACGCCGGCCTTCCAGGCGGCGAAGTCGCCGGGCCTGAGGATGGTCTCGCCCTCGTCCTCCACCAGCACGGCCTCGCCCTCCAGCATGAAGACGAACTCGTCCTCGGCGGTGTGCCAGTGTCGCTGGCTCGACCATTTGCCGGGCGTCAGCCGCACCAGGTTCACGCCGAAGTCGGTGAGGCCGGCGGCGTCGCCCAGCTTTCGCCAGTTCGGCCCCAGGCAGATCTCCTTGAACGGGTGCGGGTACGAGCAACCGCTCCGCACCTCGACGGCGTCGATATCGATCTTCGGCATTGGCCCTCGCCTCTCTTCCCGCCAACAGGTAATGCCCTGCCATGAGCGCCGCCATAGATCCCGTCGAGCTCACCCGTGAGCTGATCCGCAAGCCCTCCGTCACCCCCGCCGACGAAGGCGCCATGGACGTGGTGGAGCGCACCCTTTCGGGCCTGGGCTTCGCCTGCCGCCGGATGAAGTTCGGCGAGATCGAGAACCTCTACGCCCGCTACGGGACCGCCCGGCCGAACCTCTGCTTCGCCGGCCACACCGACGTGGTGCCTGTGGGCGACGCCGCCGCCTGGACCAAGGACGCCTTCGCCGCCGAGGTGGTGGACGGGGTGCTGATCGGCCGGGGCGCCGTGGACATGAAGTCGGCCATCGCCGCCTTCGCCGCCGCCGTCTCGGAAGCCATCGCCGGCGGTGGCATCACCGGCTCGGTCTCCTTCCTCATCACCGGCGACGAAGAAGGCGTGGCCACCCACGGCACCAAGAAGGTGGTCGAGGCCCTGCTGGCCGAGGGCGAGATCATCGACCACTGCGTGGTGGGCGAGCCCACCTCCGCCGAGGCCTTCGGCGACATGGTCAAGGTCGGCCGCCGCGGCTCGATCAACGCCGAGATCGTGGTGGAGGGAATCCAGGGCCACGTGGCCTATCCGCAGCGGGCGGCCAATCCGGCGCCGGTGCTGATCCGCCTGCTGGCCGCCCTGCAGGCGCGCCGTCTGGACGACGGCTATCCCGAGTTCCAGCCGTCGAACCTGGAAGTCACCCTCATCGACATGCCGAACACGGCCACGAACATCATCCCCGGCATGGCCCGGGCGAAGCTGAACATCCGCTTCAACCCCAACCACACCGGCCAGGACCTGGCCGACTGGATCGCCGCCGAAGCCGCCAGCGCCGCCGAAGGGTTCAAGGGCAAGGTCACGGTCATCCCCCAGATCAGCGGCGAGGCCTTCCTTACCGAGCGCGGGCCCTTCACCGACCTCGTGGCCGCCGCCATCCGCGATGTCACCGGCGCCGACCCGGAACTGTCCACCTCGGGCGGCACCTCCGACGCCCGCTTCATCCGCGCCCTGTGCCCGGTGGTGGAGGTGGGCCTCGTCGGCCGCACCATGCACCAGGTGGACGAGCGCGCCCCGGTGGACGAGATCCGCCGCCTGCAGGCTGTCTACGCCCGCATTCTGGAACGCTATTTCGCGGCCTGAGCCCGGCGCCTCTATTGCCCGGGGCCGGCCAGCCCCGCGACCTTCATCACCACCGCCGGGTCGCCCTCGGCGCCGTGGCTGCGGGCTAGCGGGCCCTGCACCATCACCCGCCGCTGGACCACCATCTTGGCCATCTCCGCGGGCATATCCAGCCGCACGATGGTGACGTGGTGGGTGGCGGGCCGGCCCGTATCCTCGGGATCGGACACGCAGACCCGGTCGGCCATGACCAGGGCGTAGAAGTCGGCGTGCCGCTCGCGGGCGGTGGTGTCGCCCGCAGCCTCATCGAACTGGGCCTCGTCGAAGGCCTCCATGGCGTAGACCACCCCGGTCAGGGTGGCGGCCGCATCGCCATAGGGCAGGCAGACCGGCCCGGCATCGGAGCCTGTGTCGGCCCTCGTGTCGGCGTGGACCGCGGCGGTCGGAGCGATCAGGGCGGCGGCGACCGCGACGACGGCAAGGCGGGGCACCCGGAATTCCTTCGTGAAGCTTGGCCGAGACTCGGTCAGTAGGAGACCCCTGTCAAATAGAGGCCCTCGGCCGGCGCCACCGGGCCGCAGGCCTTGCGGTCCCGGGCCTCCAGCGCGGCCTTCACGTCGTCGCGGGTCCAGCGGCCGACGCCCACCTCGGCCAGGGTGCCGGTCATCGAGCGCACCTGCCGGTGCAGGAACGAGCGCGAGGCGAATTCCAGCAGCACATGGTCGCCCTCCCGGCGCACCCGGGCCACGTCCAGGGTCTTCATCGGCGATTTGGCCTGACAGCCCAGGTCGCGGAAGGTGGTGAAGTCGTGATGGCCCACCAGCACCTGCGCGGCCTCGTGCATGGCCTCGGCGTCCAGCGGCTTCTTCACGTGCCACACCCGCCCCTGGTCCAGCGCCGGCGGGGCCATCCGATTGAGGATCCTGTAGAGGTAGCGCCGCTCCGTGGCCGAGAACCTGGCGTGCCAGTCGCCCTCGGCGATGCTGGCCTCGAGGATGACGATGGGCTCGGGGACCAGATGGGCGTTCAGCGCATTGCGCACCGTCTCCGGGTTCCAGGCCTTGTCGAGGTCGACGTGGATCACCTGGCCGGTGGCATGCACGCCGGTGTCGGTGCGCCCGGCCGCCTGCAGGCGCAGGTCCTGGCCGCAGAACCCCTTCACGGCCCGTTCGATGGCGCCCTGCACGCTGGGCAGCGCCGCCTGGGCCTGGAAGCCGTGATAGGGCCGGCCGTCGTACTCGATGAGCAGGCGATAGCGGGGCATCAGCCGAGCACGGTCCCGGCCGCCACGGGCGTCCCGCGCAGGAAGGCCTCGGCGTCCTGCGGCCCGCGGCCCTCGCGTTGCACGCGCAGCAGGCGCACCGCGCCCTCCCCGCAGGCGACCCGCAGGGCGTCGTCCAGCACAGAGCCCGCCGCACCCTCGCCTTCGGCCTGCTCGGACAGCAGCGCCTTGACCCGCACCGGGCCCTTCTCGTTGACAAGCTCGAACCAGGCGCCGGGGAACGGCGACAGGCCCCGGATCTTGCGGTCGACCTCAGCGGCGGGCCGCGTCCAGTCGATCCGCGCCTCCTTCGCCCGGATCTTCTTGGCGTAGGTGACCCCCTCGTCGGTCTGGGCCGTCTCCGTCGCCCGGCCCGCCGCGATGTCGGCGAGCGTGGCCACGATCAGCTCGGCGCCCGCGGCCGCCAGCCGGTCGTGCAGCGTGCCTGCCGTCTCCAGGGCGTCGATCCGCAGGGTGGCGGTGGACAGCACCGGCCCCTCGTCCAGCCCCTCGGTCATGCGCATCACCTGCACGCCGGTGACGGCGTCGCCAGCCATGATCGCCCGCTGGATCGGCGCCGCCCCGCGCCACCTGGGCAGCAGCGAGGCGTGGACGTTGAACGAACCGAGCCGAGGCGCCTCCAGCACCTCCCGCGGCAGGATCTGGCCGAAGGCCACCACCACCGCCGCGTCGAGCCCCAGCGCCGCGAAGGCCGCGATCTCGGCGGGGTCGCGCATGGAGACGGGCGTGCGCACCGGTATGCCCCGACTCTCGGCGAAGGCGTGCACCGGCGAGGGCCTGAGTTCGTGGCCCCGGCCGCGGGGCGCGGGCGGCTGGGAATAGACGCAGGCCACCTCGTGCCCGGCCTCCACGATGGCGGCGAGCGCCGAGACGGCGAAATCGGGGGTGCCCAGGAAGGCCAGACGCATGGGCGGGGGTTTAGCCGCCCTGGGCGCACAAGGGAACTTCGGCCAAGCGCGGCCGTTGCAGCCGCGACCGGCAAGGAGGACCCCGCCATGAAGAAGCTGTTCGCCGTATCGGCCGCCTTCGGTGTCGCAGCCGCGCTCGCCGCGTGCAGCGAGCGCGAGCGGGTCGACACCGGCAATGACGTCGAGGCCGCGGCCGACAAGATCGCCGCCGAGGCTCGCGACGCCGTGAACAGTCCTCAGCTCAAGGAGGTGGGCTCGGAGATCAAGGAGGCGGCGGGCGACGCCGGCCAGGTGATCAAGGACACCGCCAAGGGCGCCGCCGAGGGCGCGCGCGAGGGCGCGGCCAAGGTCGAGGCCAAGTCCGACCGGGCGGTGGACGACGCCCGGAACTGACGGCCTACGGTCAAGCTTGACGGCGGAAATGCGGCGTTGCGGACACACTTCCGCAACGCCTTCGCACTAGCGCTCGCCGCAATGATCCGGGGAGGACGAGGGACGTTAACAGGCCGGGGTATCGGCCAGGGAGTATGAAGTTGATCCGACGCCAAGGCGCCCGTTGGGCGATCCTGTTCTCGACCTCTGCCGCCGCGGTGGCGCTCGCGCCGGCCGCCCTTGCCCAGGAGCAGCGTCAGGCTCCCGATCCGGCGGCCGCCGAGGACCCGATCTTCGACGACGACGGCTATGAAGTCGACGAGCTGGTGGTCACCGCCGCCCGCAACCTCGCGCCGCGCGGCTCGGTGCTCGGCGAGGCGCAGCCCGAGATCACCCTCGACCAGCGCGAGATCCGCGCCCTCGGGGTGAGCTCGGTGGCCGAGATGCTGCAGGCCCTGGAGCCTCAGCTCGCCTCCGGCCGCGGCCGGGGCGGCGGGCGGCCGATCATGCTGGTCAACGGCATGCGCATCTCGGGCTTCTCCGAGATCCGCGACCTGCCCACCGAGGCCATCGTGCGCATGGAGATCCTCCCGGAGGAGGTGGCCCTGCGCTACGGCTACCGCGCGGACCAGCGGGTGGTGAACCTGGTTCTGCGCCGGCGCTTCCGAGCGGTGACGGTCGAGGCCGGCGTCGTGGCGCCCACCAGCGGCGACCAGGCCGGCTATGACGCCACCCTCAACGGGCTGATGATCCGCGACGACGACCGTCAGCAGATCAACCTCAAGGCCGGGCTGCAGACGCCGCTGCTGGAATCCGACCGCGACATCGTAAGGCTCCCCGACGAGACCGCCTACCGCACGCTCGTGCCCCGGCGGGAGTCCCTTGCCCTGAACGGCGTCTATTCACGCCCCCTGGGCGAGGGCGTCGGCGCCAGCCTCAACGGCAGCCTGGAATGGACCGACACCACGAGCCGCCTTGGCCGCGATCCCGGCGACCTCGACGCCCTGCGCCGGCTGGCGGACACCAACGCCGCCCATCTGGGCGGGGCGGTGAACGGGGCGCTGCGCGGCTGGCGCTGGTCTGTGGTGGGCAACGCCGACTGGACCGAGAACCAGATCACCACCGAAGTGGCCTTCGATCCGGCGACGGGCGCCCGGGCGCCGAACACCTCCCGCTCCACCGTCACCTCGGCCGACCTCAACGCCCTGGTGAACGGCACGCTGTTCGACCTCCCCGCCGGCGGGGTGAACGCCGCCTTCAGCGCGGGCGCCACCACCCAGCGGATCGAAGGCAGGTCCTACCGCCTGGGTCTCACCCGTGAGACCGACCTGGACCGCCAGACCGTCACCGCCCAGGCCAACTTCGACCTGCCCATCGCCAGCCGCACCCGGGGCCCGATCTCGGGCATCGGCAACCTGTCGGTGAACTTCAACGCCAACGTCGAGGACTATTCCGACTTCGGCACGCTGCGCACCCTGGGCGGCGGCCTCACCTGGTCGCCCATCGACGCCATCCGCCTGATCGCCTCGTTCACCGACGAGGACGGCGCCCCGGGCATCCAGCAGCTGGGTGACCCTGAAACCGTCACCCCCAACGTGCGGGTGTTCGACTTCACCACCGGCCAGACGGTGGAGGTGACCCAGATCTCCGGCGGCAACCCCAACCTGTCGGCCGACAACCGGCAGGTCACCAAGCTCGGCCTGACCCTCAAGCCGTTCCGCGACACCGACTTCACCCTGCGGGCCGACTACACGCGCGCCAGGACCCGGGACGAGATCGCCAGCTTCCCGGCGGCCACGCCGGAGATCGAGGCCGCCTTCCCCGACCGCTTCGTCCGCAACGCGGCCGGCGAGCTGCTGTCCGTCGATGTCCGGCCGGTGAACTTCGCCCGCCACGACCAGCAGGACCTGCGCTGGGGCTTCAACTACTCGCGCCCCCTGCGCAACACCCGCACGCCGCCTGGCCTTCCGCCCCGGCCCGAGGGCGGCCCGCCTGCGGCCGGTCCCGGCGGCGATGGCCCACCCCCGGC
>JAEYNH010000155.1 GCA_023412655.1 Pseudomonadota bacterium
GGGAGACGCTCGAGGCCCGGCTGGCGGCCCGGCTGGCGGCCCGTGGACACGCCGGCCTGCCGCTGCTCGCCCGCCTGCGGGACCTGCTGGCCGATCCGCCGGAAGACGGCGCCGTGGCCGACCTCGCCCACCGGCTCACCACCGCCATGGAGGCCCTCGCCCTCGGCCCGGACGGCAGTCTTGGCGAGCTCTGGAGCGGTCACGGCGGCGAGGCCATGAGCCGGCTGCTGGCCGGCCTGATCCACGAGACCCACGGCCTGCCCGAGGTCTCCACCCGCCAGTTCGCCGACCTGCTGGGCCGGCTGATGGAGGGCGAGACGGTCCGCTCCGGCGGCGCCACCCATCCGCGCCTGCGCATCCTGGGCGCCATCGAGGCCCGGCTGGTGCGCGCCGACCGCCTGGTGGTGGCCGGGCTGGAGGAAGGCGTCTGGCCGAGGGGGGCCCCGCTCGACCCGTTCCTGTCCCGGCCCATGCGCCAGACCCTCGGCCTGCCGCCGCCCGAGCGGCGGGTGGGCCTGGCCGCCCACGACTTCGCCCAGGCCGCCTGCGCGCCCGAGGTGGTGCTGCTGCATTCCGAGCGCCGGGAGGGCCAGCCGGCGGTGAAGTCCCGCTGGCTCTGGCGCCTGGAGACCCTCGCCCGGGGCGCGGGCGTGGTCATCCCCGGCCGCCCCGAGGCCCTGGCCTGGGCCCGCGGCCTGGACGCCCCGGAGGACTACCAGCCCGTCGCCCGCCCGGCGCCCTGCCCGCCGGTGGAGGCCCGGCCGCGCGAACTGTTCGTCACCCGGGTGGAGACCCTGACCCGCGACCCCTACGCCGTCTGGGCCCGGGACATCCTGGGCCTGCGGCTCATGGATCGCCCCGACGAGCCGGTGGAGGCCCGGGCCCGGGGCACGGCCATCCACGCCGCCTTCGAGCGCTTCGCCCTGGACCATCCGGGCGAGCCGCCGCCGAACGCCGCCGCCATCTTCGAGGCCCTCTATGTGGCCGAGCTGGAGAAGGCGGGCATGCCTCGCGAGGCCCTGGCCCGGGAGAGCGCCCTGGCCCGGGAGGCCGCCGCCTGGGTCGCCGCCCTGGAAGCCCGCCGCCGGGCCGACGGCCGCGCCATCCATGTGGAGAAGACCGGCAAGCTGCCGATCCGGGTGGACGGCCACGAGATCGTCCTGGGCGCGAAGGCCGACCGCATCGAGGCCGACCCCGCCGGCTACGGCCACATCCTCGACTACAAGACCGGCCGCGCCCCCTCGCAGAAGGTGGTGGACGCCGGCTTCTCGCCCCAGCTCACCCTCACCGCCGCCATCCTCGCCCACGGCGGCTTCCCGGAGATCGGCCGGCTGACCCCCGGAGAGCTGGTCTATCTGGAGGTCACCGGCCGCAAGCCGGCCGGCCGCGAGGAGGTCCGCGCCAGTGTCGATGAGAGCGCCGAGGCCGCCGAGCGGGCCCTGGACGGGGCGCGGCGGCTGCTGGCCCGGTTCATGCGGCCCGGCCAGCCCTACGTCTCCCGCACCGCGCCCCAGTTCGTGAAGTCCTACGCCTCCGACTACGACCACCTGGCCCGGGTGTTCGAATGGTCCACCAGCGGCGAGGAGGGCGAGGCGTGACCCTGCGGCTCGTCATCGGTCCCAAGGAGCACCAGCGCACCGCCGCCGACCCGGCCATCTCGGCCTTCGTCACGGCCAACGCCGGCTCGGGCAAGACCAAGACCCTCATCGACCGGGTGGCCCGCCTGCTGCTCGCCGGCGCCGAGCCCGAGACCATCCTCTGCGTCACCTACACCAAGGCCGCCGCCGCCGAGATGCAGCGGCGCCTGTTCGCCCGCCTGGGCGGGTGGTCGGTGATGGCCGACGACCTGCTCACCGGCGAGCTGGCCGACCTCGAGGGCCGCCGGGCCGGCGACTACGACGACCGCCGCCTGTCCGAGGCCCGGGCCCTGTTCGCCCGCGCCCTGGAGACCCCCGGCGGGCTGAAGATCCAGACCATCCACGCCTTCTGCGAGAAGCTGCTCCGGCGCTTCCCGCTCGAGGCCGGCGTCTCCCCGGGCTTCCGGGTGATGGACGACGCCGCCGCCGCCTCGGTGGCCGCCGCCGCCCGCGCCGCCGTGGCCCGTCACGCCCTCAAGGGCGAGGGCGCCGTGGCCGAGGCCTACGCCCGCCTGTCCGTGGCCCTGGACTTCGCCTCCTTCCAGCAGATGTTCCTCGATTTCGAGGCCCGCCGCGGCAAGCTGCGCGAGTTCTTCGACGCCCAGGGCGGCTATGCGGGCGCGGCGGCCAGGGTCTGGTCGACCTGCGGCCTCGAGCCCGGCGAGGACGCCGAGGCGGTGGAGCGGGCGGCCCTGGCCGGGCTCGACCGCAACCTCTGGCGCGCCGTGGCCGAGGCGCTCTCCGCCGGCACGGCCACCGACGTGAAGTGCGCCGGCCTGCTTCGCGCCGTGGCCGAGGCCCCGACTTTCGCCGGCGCCCTGGCCGCCCTGTTCACCGAGAAGGGCGAGGGCACGCCCGCCACCTGGCCGGCCAAGACCTCCGGCCTCAAGGCGCACGAGGGCCTGCGCATGGCCCTGCTCACCGAACAGGATCGCCTGGCCAGGGCCCGCGACCGGCTGCGCGCCGCCCGGGTGGCCGCCGACACCCTCGACGCCCTGATGCTGGCCGAGGCCTACCTCGCCGCCTACCGGGTCGAGAAGACCGCCGCCGGCGCCCTCGACTTCGCCGACCTGATCGAGAAGACCCGCAGCCTGCTGGCCAGCCGCCCGGCCGCCGCCTGGGTGCTCTACAAGCTGGACGGCGGCATCGACCACATCCTGGTGGACGAGGCCCAGGACACCGCTCCGGACCAGTGGGAGATCGTCCGCGCCCTCACCGGCGAGTTCTTCGCGGGCGAGGGCATGCTCCGCCGGGGCGAGGCCGAGCGCACCCTGTTCGTGGTCGGCGACGAGAAGCAGTCGATCTATTCCTTCCAGGGCGCCGCCCCCGAGCGGCTGCTGTCCGAGACCGAGCGCTACGTGGCCGAGATCGCCGCCGCCGGCCGCCGGGGCGCCGCCGTGCCCCTGCACGCCTCCTGGCGCTCGACCGTGGAGGTGCTGTCCTTCGTCGATGCGGTGTTCAGCACAGGCGTGCCGCCGGGCGTCGAGCCCCTGGAGCACATCCCCATGCGGGCCGGCGAACGCGGCTGCGTGGACCTGTGGCCCCTGGTCCGCGAGCCCAAGGGCGAGACCCGCGAGGCCTGGGACGCCCCCCTCGACGCCGAGGGCGAGGAGAGCGCGGTCAAGGTCCTGGCCCGGCGCATCGCCTGCGAGGTGCGCGACCTGGTGGCCCGTGGCGATGCGGTCATGGACCGCGGCCAGGCCCGGCCGGCCACCTACGGCGACGTGCTGATCCTGGTGCGCAAGCGCGGCGGCCTGTTCGAGGAGATCCTGCGGGCCCTGAAGCACCAGGGCGTGCCGGTGGCCGGCGCCGACCGCCTGGCCCTGTCGCAGCACATCGTCTTCGACGACCTGATGGCCCTGGCCCGGTTCGTCCTGTTCCCCGACGATGACCTGACCCTGGCGGCCCTGCTCAAGAGCCCCTTCTGCGGCCTCGCCGACGAGGACCTGTTCCAGCTCGCCTGGAAACGACCGGGCTCCCTGTGGGCGGCGCTGCAGGCCCGGGCCGGCGAACAGCCCGCCTGGTCCTCGGCGGCGGCCTTCCTGGAGGCCATGCGCCAGGCGGCCGGCTCCGGGCCGTTCAGCTTCTACAGCCGCGCCCTCGCCCGGCGCGACGGCGAGGGCCGGTCCATGCGCCGGCGCCTGCTGCGCCGCCTGGGCCCCGAGGCCGAGGACGCCCTGGACGAGTTCCTGGCCCAGGTGCTGGCCGCCGAGGGCCGGGGCGTCCACGACCTGGAGACCCTCGCCGCCGACTTCGCCGGCCTCGACATCGTGGTGAAGCGCGAGCTGGAGGGCGGCCGCGACGAGGTGCGGGTGATGACCGCCCACGGGGCCAAGGGCCTGGAGGCCCCGGTGGTGATCCTGCCCGAGACCACCGCCGAACAGGGCGCCCGGGGTTCGCCCCTGCTGGAGACCGCCGACGGCGGCTTCCTCTGGTGCGCCAGCGGCAAGGCCGACTGCGAGGCCTCGGCCGCCGCCCGGACCCTGCGCCAGGCCCGGGACGCCGAGGAGTCCCTGCGCCTGCTCTACGTGGCCCTCACCCGCGCCCGGGAGCGGCTGATCCTCTGCGGCCGCATCGCCGCCAACCGCAAGGAAGAGGGGCTCAAGGGCTGGTGGTCGGCCATCCGCGCCGGCTTCGCCCACGAGAAGATCGCGCCCCATGTGCGCCCCGCCGCCTGCGGCGAGGTGCAGGCCGAGCGCTACGGCCCCGACCCCGTGGCCCTGGGTCCGGCCGCCGCCGTGGCCGGTCTCCACGCGGGCCTGCCCGCCTGGAGCGCCCTCGACCCGCCCCCCGAGGCCTTCGCCCGCTACGCCTCACC
>JAEYNH010000215.1 GCA_023412655.1 Pseudomonadota bacterium
GCGGCCGGGGCCGGCGAGCTCAGCTATTCCCAGACCCTCGCCAAGGTGAACAACGGCGAGGTGTCGAAGGCTGTGATCCGCGGCGCGGCCGTGGAGATCACCGACAAGTCCGGCAAGACCTTCACCACCATCACGCCCTCGGACCAGGAAGACCTGGTCAAGCGGTTGGAAGCCCAGGGCGCGGACATCGCGGTGAAGCCGGCGGGCGGCATCACCTTCATGAGCCTGCTGCTGAACATGCTGCCGATCCTGCTGCTGATCGGGGTGTGGATCTTCTTCATGCGGCAGATGCAGGGCGGGGCCCGCGGGGCCATGGGCTTCGGCAAGTCCAAGGCGCGGCTGCTCACCGAGAACAAGAACCGCGTCACCTTCGAGGATGTGGCGGGCGTGGACGAGGCCAAGGAGGAGCTGCAGGAGGTCGTCGATTTCCTGAAGGATCCGCAGAAGTTCCAGCGCCTGGGCGGCAAGATCCCGAAGGGCGCCCTGCTGATCGGCCCGCCCGGCACGGGTAAGACGCTGATCGCCCGGGCCGTCGCTGGCGAGGCGGGCGTGCCGTTCTTCACCATCTCGGGCTCGGACTTCGTGGAGATGTTCGTGGGCGTCGGCGCCAGCCGCGTGCGCGACATGTTCGAACAGGCCAAGAAGAACGCGCCCTGCATTATCTTCATCGACGAAATCGACGCTGTCGGCCGGCATCGGGGCGCGGGCCTCGGGGGCGGCAACGACGAGCGCGAGCAGACGCTGAACCAGCTGCTGGTCGAGATGGACGGCTTCGAGGCGAACGAGGGCATCATCCTCATCGCCGCCACCAACCGGCCTGACGTCCTGGACCCGGCCCTGCTGCGTCCCGGCCGCTTCGACCGCCAGGTCGTGGTGCCGAACCCCGACATCAACGGCCGTGAGCGCATCCTGCGCGTCCACATGAAGAACGTGCCCCTGGCCGCCGACGTGGAGGTGAAGACCATCGCCCGCGGCACCCCCGGCTTCTCGGGCGCGGACCTGGCCAACCTGGTCAACGAGGCCGCCCTGATGGCCGCCCGGAAGAACCGCCGCATGGTCACCATGCGCGACTTCGAGGACGCCAAGGACAAGGTCATGATGGGCGCCGAGCGCCGGTCCATGGTCATGACCGAGGATGAGAAGAAGCTGACGGCCTACCACGAGGGCGGTCACGCCCTGGTGGCGCTGAACGTCCCCGCCACCGATCCGGTGCACAAGGCTACCATCATCCCGCGCGGTCGCGCCCTGGGCATGGTCATGCAGCTGCCCGAACGGGACAAGTTCTCCATGTCCTACGATCAGATGACCTCGCGTCTGGCCATCCTGTTCGGTGGCCGGGTGGCCGAGGAGCTGATCTTCGGCAAGGAGAAAATCACCTCGGGCGCCTCGTCGGACATCAGCCAGGCCACCAAGCTGGCCCGGGCCATGGTGACCAAGTGGGGCTTCTCGGACCGCCTGGGCTCGGTGGAGTACGGCGAGAACCAGGAAGAGGTGTTCCTGGGCCACTCGGTGGCGCGTAACCAGAACGTCTCGGAAGAGACCGCCAAGATCATCGACGAAGAGGTCCGGCGGCTGGTGGAAGGCGGCGAGCAGGAAGCCCGGCGCATCCTCACCGAGAAGATGGACGAGCTGCACACCCTCGCCAAGGCGCTGCTCGAGTACGAAACCCTGACGGGGGAAGAGATCGTCAATGCGCTGAAGGGCATCGCCCCCAAGCGCGACGACGCGGACGCGAAGCGACCGACAGGTCCGGCGGTGGCGGTGCCCATCTCGCCCCGGCCCAGCGCCGAGCCGGCGTAACCATCCAGGCGGCCCTTCGGGGCCGCCTTTTTCTTTGCGCCTGGCCGCGAAAAGTCAGCTCCGGTCCGGCGGCCTGCGCGCCCAGGGTCTCGTCCCTTGAGCCGCTCGATCCTGCTATCAACGCGTCCGATGCTTTCCGATCCCCTCAAGCCTGCCGCCACGGGGCCCGTCCGGGTGATGGGCATCCTCAATATGACGCCCGACAGCTTCTCGGACGGCGGGCTGCTGCCGGATCTCGAGGCGGGCCTCGCCCGGGCGACGGCGATGATCCGGGCCGGCGCCGACATCCTCGACGTGGGCGGAGAGTCAACCCGCCCGGGCGCCCGGCCGGTATCCGTCGGCGAGGAGATCGCCAGGATCGCGCCGCTGATCCGCGCCCTCAGCGCGCAAGGCCAGGTCCCGATCTCGGTGGACACCATGAAAGCCGAGGTCGCCCGCGCCGCGGTGGCTGCAGGCGCGTCCATCTGGAACGACGTGACGGCCCTGCGCGGTCCCGGCAGCCTGGAGGCGGCGGCCGAGCTGGGTTGCCAAGTGGTGCTGATGCACATGCAGGGCGAGCCGGGGACGATGCAGCAGGAGCCCTGCTATGACGACGTGGTGGCCGAGGTGACGGACTTCCTCGCCGCCCGGGCCGAAGCCGCCATGGCCGCAGGTGTGGCGCGCGACCGGATCTGGCTGGACCCGGGCATCGGCTTCGGCAAGCACATGGTCCGTCACAACCTGCCCCTGCTTGCCGGCCTCGACCGCGTCGTGGCGTTGGGCTTTCCGGTGCTGCTGGGGGTCAGTCGCAAGAGCTTCATCGGTGCGCTGGATGAGGGCGCGGCAGCCGATGCGCGGCTGGGCGGATCCATCGCTGCAGCCCTGGCCGGAGCCGCCGCGGGCGTGGCGGCCGTCCGCGTCCACGACGTGCGCGAGCATGTGCAGGCGCTTCGGGTCTGGCAGGCCATAGCGGCGTCGGGCTAAGCAGGCGCCATGCAACCTCGACCCCTGGGCCGTGTCCTCATCATCGCCGGATCCGATAGCGGCGGCGGCGCCGGGATCCAGGCCGACATCAAGACCGTCACCGCCCTTGGGGGCTACGCCGCCACGGCGATCACCGCCCTGACCGTGCAGAACACCCTGGGCGTCACCGGCGTCCATGCCGCACCCTTGGACATCGTGGAGGCGCAGGCCCGGGCGGTGCTGGACGATATCGGCGCGGACGCCATCAAGACCGGCATGCTCGGCGACGCCGCCACCGTGGACCTGGCGGCGCGCCTGATCGCCGAGAGCGCGATCCCGGCGGTGGTCGATCCCGTCATGATCGCCAAGGGCGGGGCGGCCCTTCTGGCGCCCGAGGCGGTGGCCGCGGTGCGGGAGCGGCTGGCGCCCCGCGCGGCGTTGCTGACGCCCAACGCCCCCGAGGCTGAGGCCCTGACCGGCCTGACCTGCGCCACCACCGATGATCTGCGACGGGCCGGTGAAGTCCTCCTCGGCCTCGGGGCGAAGGCTGTCCTGATGAAGGGCGGCCATGTTCCTGGCGAGCGGGTGATCGACCTGCTGATGACGCCGGCGGGCGAGACCGCCTTCGAAACGGACCGTATCGAAACCCGTCACACCCACGGCACAGGCTGCACCCTGGCCTCGGCATGCGCCACGGGGCTGGCGCAGGGCCTGCCGTTGACGGACGCGGTCGCCCGCGCCTGGGCCTATGTGCAGGAGGCCATGCTGCACGCCCCCGGATTGGGCGCCGGCCACGGCCCGCTCGACCACGGGTGGCCGCTGCGGGGCCGCGCATGAGGCATGCCGACGAGCTGGAGGTGATCCTTCGCCGGTCCGAGCCGCTGATGCAGGTGATGCGGACGATCCGGGATCTGGGCCTGCCGGATTGGCTGGTGTTTTCGGGCGCGGTTTACCAGCGGGTCCTGAACCACCTGGGGGGACGCGACCTGGACTATGGGATCAAGGACTACGACGTCGGCTACTTCGATGCCTCCGACATCTCCTACGAGGCCGAGGACGTTGTGATCCGACGCGTCGCGGCGGCGTTCGATTCGCCGCTCAAGGAGCTCGTGGAAGTGCGCAACCAGGCGCGGGTCCATGTCTGGTTCGAGGGCAAGTTCGGCGAACCCTACGCCCCGCTGACCTGCTCGGCCGAAGCCCTCGGGCGGTTCGTCAGCCCCATGTTCGCCGTCGGCGCCCGGCTTGGTCCGGACGATCGCATGACGATCTTTGCGCCCCTCGGCCTGGACGACCTCTTCGACCGGGTCCTGCGGCCTATGCCCGGACGCGGCGCGGCCAACTTCCCGCGCATCGCCGCTTCGGCCGCGGCTCGGTGGCCCGAGATACGGGTGCTGGACGCCTAGCGCCGGTAGACGTCGGGGTCGCGGATCTCCATCCAGCGGTCGGTCCCGGTGAGCTCAGTGAAGCCGAACTGACGATAGAGTTCATGTGCATCCGCGGTGGCCAGGTGCAGCCGCCGAAAACCCTGCAGGTCGGGGTGGGACTTGAGATAGGCCATCAGCCGTTTGCCCACGCCACGGCCTCGGAAGGCCTCGTCCACGAACACGTCGCAGACCCAGCCGAACGTGGCTCGATCCGTCACCACGCGAGCCATCCCGGCCATCTCGCCCGACGGCGGATAGGCGCCGACGGTCAGGCTGTTCGCACAGGCGCGCCGGAAGGTCTCGAGCGGAATGCCCGCCGCCCAGTAGCTTTGTTGCGAAATCCAACCATGGGCGCGGATGAGTTCGAACCGCGCGGGATCGTCGCTGAGCGTGAAGTCTCCGGCGATGGTCTCGTACGCCAAAGGTCTGTCTCCCGTAACCGCGGTCCGCGTTCATACAACTGGCACTTGCCCGCGGCGGGCGGCGGGCCGCAAGTGCCGGTCATGCGCCAGTGGACTGTCGATGCCTTCGCCGCCCAGCCCTTCCGGGGCAATCCCGCCTGCGTGGTGGAGCCTTTCGACGCCTGGCCCGCCGACAGCTGGATGCAGGCCGTGGCCGCCGAGAACAATCAGGCCGAGACCGCCTTCCTCCTGAAGGCCGACGAACCCGGCCGCTTCGGCCTGCGGTGGTTCACCCCGGCGCTGGAGGTCCCGCTCTGCGGCCACGCCACCCTGGCCTCGGCCCACGTCCTGTTCCGCGAACTGGGATCGTCAGCCGAGCGTCTTACATTCGAGACCAAGTCGGGGCCGCTGATCGTGGGCCGCCGGAGCGAGGGCTACGAGATGGACTTCCCGGCCGATCCCCCGCGCCAGATCGAGCCCTCCAGGGCTCTGGCGGCGGCGCTGGGTGTCGAACCGCGGGAAGTGTGGGCCGCCAGCTATCTCATTGCAGTGCTGGAGGATGAGGAGACGGTCCGGAACCTTCGGCCGGACATTGCCGCGCTCGGCGCCGTCGGGGCCGAGGCCACCGGCGGCCGCGGCAATGTGGGAGTGGCCGCCCTGGCCTCGGACGGCCGGCCCTACCAGGTGGTCAGCCGCTTCTTCGCGCCAGGCTCGGGCATTCCCGAGGACCCGACCACCGGCTCCCTCCATTGCATCCTCGCGCCGCTGTTCTCCCAGCGCCTCGGACGGCCGGCCCTGGCCTACCATCAGGCCTATCCCGGACGCGGCGGTGACCTGGAATGCGAGGCCCGCGGCGATCGGGTGCTCATCCGGGGGCGGGCCGTTACTGTTATCACCTCGCAGCTCCACGCATAGCAAAGCGCCCCCGGACCGCTCCGGGGGCGCGTGTCGCCGCCTGATCTAGCGGCGGCTGTACTGGTGGTCGCGGCGCTCGAAGCGCAGCTGGGCTTCCAGCCTGTCGAGCCTGCGGTCGAGGTCCTGGCGCTCCCAGGTGCTCAGGCCGTTGACCCGGTAGCGCGCTTCCAGGCGGGCGATCTGCCGGACATCGTCGCGAAGGCGAATGGCCTCCCGGCGGGTCAGATCGCCATGGCGCACCCCCTGGTCGATACGCCGCTCGATGCGGTCCTGCCGCTGGTTGACGTTCTGCCACGACTGGGCGGCGGCCGGCGCCGCGACCGCGGCGACGCTGGCGACGGCGGCTAGGGAAACGATCAGCTTCTTCATGTCAGGTCCTCCGAGAACCATGCGCCGCGGGGTGCGGCCTTGATGGGACCCAGGAAGCCATAGGGCGGCTGACACGAACCTGAGCCTGCCGGTTGTCTGTGGTTCAGCTAGCTGACCAGCCTGTCAGCTTGCGCGGATTGACGCGCGGCCGGTTCGGCGTGAGGCTCTGGAAAGGGATGAAGCGCTGAAAGCCCGGAACGGGCGGGTTGGCGACCGATGAACGGACAAGAGGCCGCTAAGGCGGTCAATTTCGCGATCCTCACCGCCCATAGGCTGGGCGAGCCCAGGGTGCTCGAACTCTCGGGTGAGCAGTTCCTGGATCTTCGGCGATGCGGCACGACGACTGACTGGAGCCGAGGACCGCCGTGGACCTACCGCGGCCTGCGCGTGACGGAAGAGGCCAGCTCCTGCGGCCGGGTGCTGGCCTGGGACCGCGCCCGCGAGATGGAGATGGTCCAGCCGATCCGCTGGCCTGCCGGGTCGGCGAGGGCCTGAGCCTGGGACTATTGCCGAAATGGCATAACAGCTCTGCGGAAATGGGCAGTGCGATCGCAGCTGCGGCTTTCTACATGAGTGTGGAGAGACGGAGCATCCCTATGAACATCCTGCCCGCGGGCCTTGCCCTGACAAGCTTTGGATTTGCCGTGATCATGGCGATCCCCATCGTCGGACCGCAGATCGCCGGCCTGTTCTAGGCCGCCGCGCCCTTCCGCATGCGCCCATGCGGCGCCGCAGCGAGCGAGCCTGAAATGGCCTCATAGAGCTTGGCGATCTCTATGGGCTTGGCCACATGGGCGTCCATGCCCACCGCCAGATACTCCTCCACCTGATGGGTCAGCGCATTGGCGGTCAGCGCGATGATCGGCGTGCGCGCCCGGCCCTCAGCGGCTTCCGTGGCCCGGATCTGCCTGGCGGCGGTGATGCCGTCCATCACCGGCATCTGGATGTCCATCAGGATCAGGTCGTAGCCGCCGGACCGCCAGGCCTGCACGGCCTCCTTGCCGTCCGGCACGATATGCACCTCGAGGCCCAGCGAACCCAGGACGGCCGCCAGCACCTGCCGGTTGGTGGGGTTGTCCTCGGCCGCCAGAAGGCGCAGGTCGCCTGCCTTGGCGCTCGGCGCGGCATCCGAGGCGGCGTTCAGCGTCGGCGCGCCCCGCTGTAGCGGCAGTTTCACCGTGAATGTCGAGCCGCGGCCCTCGCAGCTCTCCACCGTGATCGAGCCGCCCATCATCTGGGTCAACTCGCGGCAGATGGCGAGACCCAGTCCCGTGCCGCCGAAGCGACGGGTCGCCGAATTGTCCGCCTGAGTGAACTTCTCGAACAGCGTCGACAGCTTCTCGGGCGCGATGCCGAGGCCGGTGTCGCGGACGACGATCCGCAGGGCGCCCGTCTCGGCCACGTCCACACGCGCCACCACTTCGCCCAGGCTCGTGAACTTCACCGCGTTCGACAGGAGGTTGCCGACGATCTGCCGCAAGCGGTCCGCATCGCCTCGCCACCAGCCGCGGGCCGGCTCGGCGACTTCCACCGAATAGCTCAGACCCTTGCCCTCGGCCACCACGCGGAAGTTGTCGCGCACCCGGTTGAGCTCGGCCTCCAGATCGAAGTCCTCGTCCAACAGGGCCAGCTTGCCGGCCTCGATCTTCGACAGGTCCAGCACGTCGTTCAGCACGGTCAGCAGCAGGCCGCCGGACCGGCGGATGACATCGAGGCGCTCGCGCTGGGCGTCGCTCAGCTCGCCCATGGCCATCACCTCGGCCATGGCCAACACCCCGTTCAACGGCGTGCGGATCTCGTGGCTCATGTTGGCCAGGAACTGGGTCTTGAGCACATTGGCGGCGTTCGCCTGGTCGCGGGCGGTCTCCAGCTCCCGCATGGCCCTTTTCAGCTCTTCCTCGCGGCCGCCGAGTTGGGCGAGCAGGTCGTTGAAGCTTTCGGTGAGGCTGTCGAACAGCTCATCGCCGGCTTTCACTTGTACGGGCGCAAAACTGCCGCCGGCCGCCACCTCGCGCATGGCCTGGGACAGGGCTTCGACCGGCTCGATCACACGGCGCGCCAGGCTCCGGGCGAGGAACAGCGCCAAGCCGACCCCGCCGAACAGCAGCACGGCCGTCAAGGCCACGAACTTCGGCAACAGCGGCTGCAGCCTGGGGCGCTCCACCACCATGGTCAGGTGACCCAGAGCCTTCCCGTCTGTTCCTACGGGCATGACGAAGGTCGCTAAATCGTCACCGGCCGGCGCGGCGCGGTCATAGCGGGCGAGCTCACTCCCAGCGGCGTCTGTGAGCCGGGCCGACACGACCTCGGGGCTGGCCCTGACGGCCGACAGGGCGGTCCGGCTGTAGGGCTCGTTGTCCATCACCGGCGTGGCCATCTGGGCGGTGATGCTCGCCAGGCCTTCGTGAATGCGGTGCGACTGCGCCCGGGCGACCGCCCACTGCTGCAGCATGAAGGTGAGGCAGGCGGCCAGGAGCACCACGACGGTGGTGATGACGCCCACGCGCGCCACGCGCGCGTGGAAGGTCGCCGAGGGCATTGAGCCCCGGTCTGGCCCCCGCTTCCGACCCTCGTTCGGGCCAGGGGAGCCCGCTGCGAGGCTGGCCTGCGGCGCGGACATGGGGCGGGGATAACGCGATAGTCCTAACGCTTCGCTTCTAAGGCGCGGCCGCGGCGGCCCGCGCTCAGACGTTTGGCGTTCTGCCGAGTCCCTTCACGTCGCCTGCCTGATTCCTGGGCGAACCCTGTCCGAGACGTCGCGGCGCAGCCTCTGGTGGAAGAAATTATGGTTAACAACCCATGAATCGATTGCGCCTAGCTTAACCATTCATTTACCTTACTTCCGTGGGACAACTGGAGGGTGTGTCAATGGAAAAGGTTTTCGTCGCCCAGCGTGTGGCCAAAAAGCTCATCGCGACTGAGCATGCTGTTGACGGCGCGCTCGCCGAAGCGGCGGAGCTGATGAGCGCGATGATCACGGCCCGCAAGGACGTGAACGCCTCGCTCGTCTTCGCCGACGACGTGCAGGTGAAGCTGATGGACGCCATGAAGGCCCTCAGCGAAGCGCGCAGCGCCATGGTGGCCGTGCACCACGAGTTGAACGAGGCCAAGCTGCGCCTCGGCATCCGCACCAAGATGGGCTTCGAAGACAAGCCGGAGCAAGGCGTGGACGCGGGCATGATGCGTGCGGTGGACCGCAAGGCCGGCTGATCGCCACAGAAGACCCCGCGCTTCACGGCGATCGGGTTGCAATACTTTAACTGATCGGGGCGCTCTAATTCGTTTAGGGCGTCCCTGATCATGCCAAGCTCACCCATCGTTCAACTGCTCGTGCTTCTGGCCCTCGCCGGCTGCGCGTTCGGCATTTGGAAGGGCGAACGCCCGGAGAGGCTGGGCGCCCTGATCATCCTGGGCAACATCGTTTCCACCCTCGTGGCCGGCGGTCTGCTTGGACCGAGTTCAGGCTATCTTCTCAACATGATCCTGGACGGCATAACCGCCGTCGCCTTCCTGTTGATGGTCATGCAATGGGGCCGCCGCTGGCTGGGCGTGGCCATGCTGATCTATGCCGGGCAGTTCGCCCTGAGGTCCTACTATCTCGTCATGGATCGGCCCCATGACCTGCTGCACGCCATTATCAACAACGCGAACTACTTCGCTTTGGTGATCTGCATGGTGGCGGGCGCTGCCGTGGCTTCCCGCCGGCGGGCCGCGACTCCGGCTTAAACCGTACGCTCCGGCGCGCTTTTTCGAAACTTTGCTCTTGCACTGCAGCAAGAACGAAGGCTTTTGGGCGGCGGGCCACGCCCTCCCAACGGGGCGCTGCCTATCTGCAAGGATAGGAGACATCGCAGGTGACTACCCTCCCGAAGCCGGCCATGCGCCCGGCTCGTCCCGAGTTCTCGTCCGGCCCGTGCGCCAAGCGCCCCGGATGGACCCCCGCAAATCTCAGCAACGCCGTCCTCGGCCGTTCGCACCGTTCGAAGATCGGTAAGGCGCGCCTGAAGGAGGCCATCGACCGCACCCGCCAGGTGCTCGAGGTCCCTGAAGAGTACCTGATCGGCATCGTCCCGGGTTCGGACACAGGCGCCGTCGAAATGGCGTTGTGGTCGCTGCTGGGCCCGCGCCCTGTGCAGCTCCTGGCCTTCGAGAGCTTCGGCAAGGATTGGGTGACGGACGTCACCAAGCAACTCAAGCTCGACGCCGAGGTTCTGGACGCGCCGTACGGCAAGCTGCCCGATCTCACCAAGGTCCGTCCCGACGCCGATCTGGTCTTCACCTGGAACGGCACCACCTCGGGCGTGCGTGTCCCGAACGCCGACTTCATCGCCGCCGACCGGGAAGGCCTGACGATCTGCGACGCCACCAGCGCCGCCTTCGCCCAGACCCTCGACTGGCCGAAACTCGATGTGGTCACCTTCTCCTGGCAGAAGGCCCTGGGCGGTGAAGCCGCGCACGGCGTGCTGATCCTGTCGCCCCGCGCCGTCGCCCGGCTCGAGAGCTACACGCCGGCCTGGCCGATGCCCAAGCTGTTCCGGATGACCAAGGGCGGCAAGGTGACCCTCGACCTCTTCGAAGGCGCCACCATCAACACGCCCTCGATGCTGGCGGTGGAAGACGCCATCGACGCGCTCAAGTGGGCGGCCTCGATCGGCGGCCTGGCCGAGATGAAACGCCGCGCCGACGCCAACCTGGGCGTGCTCGCCGACTGGGTCGCCAAGACGGCCTGGGTGGACTTCCTGGCTGAGGACGCCGCGATCCGTTCGAACACCTCGGTGTGCCTGAAGGTGGTCGATCCGCGCGTCACCGGCCTGCCCGCGGACGCCCAGGCGGACTTCGCCAAGAAGCTGGCCTCGGTGCTGGAGAAGGAGGGCGTGGCCCTCGACGTCGGCGGCTACCGCGACGCCCCTCCGGGTCTGCGGATCTGGTGCGGCGCCACGGTCGAAGCCTCCGACCTGGACGCGCTGACGCCCTGGCTAGACTGGGCCTTCGCCACCGTCGCCTCCGAACTCGCCGCGGCCTGAGCCGCGCGCCTTTCCTGACACACCCTGCGGGCGCCCTGCGCCCGCAGGCCACCATGGATATTCCCCATGCCTCGCGTTCTCATCGCTGACAGCCTGAGCCCCGCCGCCGTCGACATCTTCCGCCAGCGCGGCGTCGACGTGGACATCAAGACCGGCCTTTCCAAGGACGAGCTGATCGCCGTCATCGGCGACTATGACGGCCTGGTCGTCCGCTCCGACACCAAGCCGAACAAGGACGTCATCGCCGCCGCCAAGAACCTCAAGGTGATCGGCCGGGCTGGCATCGGCGTCGACAACATCGACATCCCCGCCGCCACCGCCGCCGGTGTGGTGGTGATGAACACGCCCTTCGGCAACTCGATCACCACGGCCGAGCACGCCATCGCCATGATGTTCGCCGTGGCCCGTCAGGTGCCTGCCGCCGATGCCTCGACCCAGGCCGGCAAGTGGGAAAAGAACCGCTTCATGGGCGTCGAACTCTACGCCAAGACCCTCGGCCTCATCGGCGCGGGCAACATCGGCTCCATCGTCGCCGACCGTGCCCTGGGCCTGAAGATGAAGGTCGTCGCCTACGATCCCTTCCTCTCGCCTGAACGGGCCGTGGAGATGGGCGTGGAGAAGGTCGAGCTCGAAGAGCTGCTGGCCCGGGCCGACATCATCACCCTGCACACCCCGCTCACCGACAAGACCCGCAACATCCTGTCGGCCGAGAACCTGGCCAAGACCAAGAAGGGCGTGCTGATCGTCAACTGCGCCCGGGGCGGTCTGGTGGACGAGGCGGCCCTGCGTGCTGGCCTCGAAAGCGGCCACATCGGCGGCGCCGGCTTCGACGTGTTCAGCCAGGAACCGGCCCGGGAGAACGTGCTGTTCGGGGCGCCGAACCTCGTGGCCACCCCGCACCTGGGCGCCTCCACCAACGAGGCGCAGGAGAACGTCGCCCTCCAGGTCGCCGAGCAGATCAGCGACTACCTGCTGACCGGCGCGGTCACCAACGCCCTGAACAGCCCCTCGGTCACCGCCGAGGAAGCCCCGCGCCTGAAGCCCTATGTGGCCCTGGCGGAGAAGCTGGGCGCCTTCGCGGGGCAGATGGTCGATTTCGGCATCAAGGCTGTGGACATCGCCTTCGAGGGCGAGGTCGCCAAGCTGAACACCAAGCCGCTGAGCGCCGCGGCCCTGGCGGGCGTGCTGCGCCCGATGCTGGCCGAGATCAACATGGTCTCGGCGCCGGCGGTGGCCAAGGATCGGGGGATCACCGTCTCCGAAAGCCGCCAGGAAAACTCGCCGATCTATGAGAGCCTGGTGCGCATCACCGTCACCACCGAGAAGGGCAAGCGCTCCTTCGCCGGTTCGGTGCTGGCCGGCGCCCCGCGCATCATCGAGGTGAAGGGCATGGACCTGGACGCCCCGTTCGCGCCGCGGATGCTCTACATCAACAACCTCGACAAGCCGGGCTTCATCGGGGCCCTGGGGGCGCTGCTGGGCGATGCGGGCGTCAATATCTCGACGTTCAACCTTGGCCGGGTGGACGCCGGCGAAGACGCCATCGCCCTGGTCGGCGTCGACGAAGCGCCTGAAGAGACGCTGCTGGAGAAGATTCAGGCCCTGCCGCACGTGAAGGAAGCCCGGGCGCTCCGGTTCTGATCAACTGGCCCTTGTCCGCCCACGCCGGGCTCCGCACGTTCGGGGCCTGGCGTGGGAGGACGCACCATGAGGATCATCGGCTCGTACGTCTCGCCGTACGTCCGCAAGGTTCTGGCTGTGCTCGAGCTGAAGGGCCTGGCCTATGAGATCGATCCGATCACGCCCTTCTACGGCGATGACGACTTCGGCCGGCTAAGCCCGCTGCGCCGCATTCCGGTGCTCGTGGACGGCGACCTGACCCTCCGCGATTCATCGGTGATCTGCGCCTACCTGGACGAGGCTTACCCGTCTCCGCCGATGCTGCCGGCCTCGCCGAAGGACCGCGCCCACGCGCGCTGGCTGGAGGAGTTCGCCGACACCCGGCTGGGCGACGTTTTCATCTGGGGCCTGTTCTATCAGAAGGTCGTCTATCCCATCGTCTGGAAGAGGCCGGGCGATACGGCGCGCATCGAGAAGATGCTGACAACCGAAATCCCCGCGGCCCTCGACTATCTGGAGAGCGAACTGCCGCGGGACGGCTTCCTGTTCGGCGAGATCGGCCTCGCCGACATCTCCCTGGCCAGCTTCTTCCGCAACGCCGCCTACGCCGGCTTCGAACCCGACGCCGCGCGCTGGCCAAGGACGGCTGCTTTCGCGGCCCGCGCCCTCGGCCATCCCGTCTTCCAGGCGCTTGCCGTCTTCGAGCAGGCGCAGATCCGGAGCAGTCCCGGCGGCCGCCGCGCCGCCCTGCTGGAGGCCGGCGCCCCGCTCACCGCAGACACGCTGATGACCAGCACGCCGCGTCCGGGCGTGATGGACCTTTAGCCACCCGAAAGCGCGCCGAAGATCAGCAGTTCCTCGCCGGCCCTGAGCGGTCGGTCGACCTCGCGGGTTTCGTCTTGGCCCACGAACAGCCGCATGTGCCGGCGCACGCGGTCCTGCTCGTCGATGACCCGGAACTTCAGGCCGGGATAGGCGCGGTCCAGGTCATCCAGAACCTGTCCGACCGTGGCCCCCGCCGCGATCACGCGTGTGACCCCGCCGGTGTAGGCGGTGAGCTGGGAGGGGATGAAGACCGGAATCGTCGGCGGGGTCATGGGGCGGGCGCCGCCACGACGGAGTAGATCTCAGGCAGGTGGGCGCAGATCTGACGCCAGCTGCCGCCCTCGTTGCTGCTGGCCCACAGCTCGCCGCCCGTGGTTCCGAGGTAGAGGCCCTGCGGTTCGGCGCGGTCGCCGCAGAACGCCTGGCGCTTGACCGTGAACCAGCCTTGCTCACTCGGAAAGCCGCGATCCTGCCGCTCCCAGGAAGCCCCGCCATCTCGCGTCCGGTACACGGCCGGCTTGCCGCCGGGGCTTACCCGCGGCCAGACGTCCGTGCCATCCATGGGGAACACCCAGGCGGTCTGATCGCAGCGGGCGTGCGGGACGATGGAGAAGCCGATGTCGCCCACCTCTGGCGGCATGGCGCGGCCGATCCGCTCCCAGCGCTCGCCGGGCCGGTCCAATCGGTAGATGCCGCAGTGGTTCTGCTGCCAGATGCGGTCAGGATTGGTGGGCGCAAGGGCGATCTGATGGGTGTCCTGGCCATATTCCGGATAGGGATCGGGCAGGAAGTTCGCTTCGACGTCCTGGTTCAGGGGCCGCCAAGTGGCGCCCTGGTCGGTGGTTTCCAGCACCCCGGCTGAACAGGTGGCCAGGTACATGTGGGCCGGGTCCCGGGGATCGATGGCGATGCCGGCCACGATGGCTCCGTCCGGCGTGCCGCCCTCAGGCGGGAGCCAGTCGAGGATGTTCGGGTGTTCGTTCAGCCCGGTCACGCTCTGCCAGGTGTCGCCGTTGTCGGCGCTGCGGAACAGGGCCGGCGGCGAGGTGGCGGCCCACCAGACGCCGGGTTCGTCGGCGTGGCCGGGCTCCAGCCAGAAGGTGTGGTTCACCGACCGGCCGTGCGGCTCGCCCTTGGGAAAGGCGGGCGGAGCCTTGGCCTCGGCCCAGCTCGCGCCGCCGTCGAGAGAGCGCAGGATTGTCGGGCCAAGGTGACCGGTGGAGGCGGCCATGAGCAGGACGTTCGGGTCGCGCGGGTCGGCTACGAAGTGGTTGATGATCTGGCCCAGGAACAACGGGCCGGTGGTGCGCCAGGCGTCCCGGTTGGGGTCGCTCGTCAGGATCCAGGCCCCCTTACGGGTCCCCACAAGCAGCTGAACGGCCTTGGTCATGCGGTCTCCTCCCGGCCGAAGGACGAACGATAACTTCGGTATCCGACAGCGTCAGGGGAAATCCCTGCGGCGCTCAGGCGCGGAGTCGTGCGCAACCTTGACTCCCCGCAACGGGTTATGAGAACAAAAATGGAACGAAAGGAGTCCCTGAGCCATGTCCGATTTTCGCGGCAAGCAGCTCGCTGCGCTGCAGGCGAAGATCGCCGCCCTTGAGGCGACAGGCCGGCGGGACGCGGGGCGCCTGCCCTTTGGAACCCCTGAAATTGATAGCTGCCTTCCCGGCGGCGGTCTGCCGTTGGGGCGGTGGCACGAGGTCGCAGGCAGCGGCATGGAGACGGAAACCGGCGCTGCTCCGGCGGCCTTCGCCGCCCTGATCGCAAAGCCCCTGGCGTATCGGGGCGAGGCCGTCTGGGTCATGCGGCGGGACGACCTCTGGGCTCCTGGCCTGACCGGTCTGGGCTTTCCGGCAGAGCGCCTGATCTGCGTTTGCGCCAAGGACGACGCCGATGTGCTTTCGGTGGCGGAGGACGCTCTGGCCACCCCGGGGGTGGCCTGTGTCTTCGCCGAGGCGGAAGAGGTCGACCTCACAGCCGGACGCCGGCTGCAGCTCGCCTGCGAACGGCGCGGGGCCACGGGTTTCGTGCTGCGCCGCCGGCCCTATGGCGGCGCCCGCCCCGAGGCGGGAGGTTCCGCGGCCACGACCCGCTGGCGGATCACCTCCGCCCCATCCGCCCTGGTGGCGAACCTCTACCTGGGCCCACCGCGGTTCCAGGCCGTGCTTGAGCGCTGCCGGGGCGGGCGGACCGGCGCGTGGATCCTGGAAGCTTCGGAGGCCTATTCCCCAACCCTTTGCGAGGAGGCAGGCGATGTCGCGCATCCTCTGCGCCTGGTCGCCCCTGTGGGCGATCGCGAACTGGCGCCGGCGACACACCGGATCCGGCGCGCCGCCTGAGGACGCCGATCCTGAAACCGAAGGGCGGGAAGCCTCGGGACCCTTCGCCCTCATCGAGACCGTTGCGGGGGTGCGCCGGCTGCATGCCGTCGATCCCGCGGCCATGGCGCAGGGGCTGTTCGTCGGTCAGAAGGTCACGGACGCCAAGGCCCTGGTTCCGGACCTGACGACCGCCGAGGCCGAACCGGAGGCCGACACCCGCGCCCTTGCCGAACTGGTGGACTGGTGCGTCCGCTTCTCTCCGGCCGTGGCTCCGGACCCGCCGGATGGCCTGTTCCTTGACATCACCGGGGTCTCGCACCTCTGGGGCGGGGAGGCCGCGATGATGGCGGACCTGCGCCACCGCCTGAACCGCAACGGCCTGCCCTTCCGGCTGGCCATCGCCGACACCCCCGGCGCGGCCTGGGCCATCGCTCATTTCGGGAAGGACGGGGCCATCGCCCCGCCGGGCGGGCACAAGGCCCTGCTCGCACCCCTGCCGCCCGCGGCCCTGCGCCTGGAGCCCGAGGCCGTCGCCCAGCTCCAGCGCCTGGGCCTTCGCCGGTCAGGACAGCTCATGGAAATCCCGCGCGCGCCGTTGGGCCGGCGCTTCGGCGCCCACACCCTGATGCGGATCGACCAGGCGCTGGGTCGCTGGGGCGAAGCCCTGGCCTTCCGGCGCCCGCCCACGCCCTGGATGGAGCGGCTGGCCTTCTTAGAGCCGATCAGCGCCCCTGAGGACATGGGGCGGGTCACGGCGGATGTCTGCGCCCGCCTTTGCGCCCGGCTGGAGGCTCATGGCCGCGGCGCCCGGCGCTTCGAGGTGGGCTTCTGCCGCGTGGACGGGAAGACACCTTCCATCAATGTCGGCCTTGCCGTTCCGGGGCGCGACGCCGTTCGTATCGCCAAGCTGCTTGCGCCCAAGGTCGAGGGCGTCGATCCAGGTTTTGGGGTGGATGCGGTGCTGGCCTGGGCGCACCAGGTCGAGGCGGTCCGCGGTCGCCAGGGCGATGCCCTGGGCGGCCTCACGCCGGCTCCCGAGGATGGCCTGATCCCGCTGGTGGACCGGCTGGCCAATCGGCTGGGGGCGGACAGGGTCTGGCGCGCGGCGCCGGTGGAAAGCCATGTGCCTGAACGGGCGGTGCGCCGGACGCCCGTCCTTGGCGAAGGCGCGCCTGGGGCCGCGTCCTGGGATCCCGAGACCCCGCGCCCGCTGCGCCTCTTCCGCCGGCCCGAACTTCTGGAGCAGGTGTTCGCCGTCGCCCCGGACGAGCCGCCGAAGCAGTTCCGCTGGCGGGGCCGGATCCATCAGGTGCGGCACGCCGAGGGCCCTGAACGCATCGGCGAGGAGTGGTGGCGGCGGGACATCGGCGATGTCTCCATCGCCCAGGTCCGCGACTACTACCGCGTCGAGGACCAGGACGGTGGACGCTTCTGGGTCTTCCGCGCCGGCCTCTATGGCGACCCCCAAACCCCGCCGAAGTGGTGGCTTCACGGGCTGTTCGGATGACCCGCTACGCCGAGCTGCAGACCACCACCAACTTCTCGTTCCTCAAGGGAGCCTCGCATCCGCACGAGCTGGTGGCCGGCGCCGATGCCCTGGGGATCGAGGCGATCGGAATCTGCGACCGCAACAGCCTGGCCGGCGTCGTCCGCGCCTGGTCGACCATGCAGCAGTTGCGCGTCGGCGGCTCCGCCATTCGGGCGCTGACGGGCTGTCGCCTCGACTTCTCCGACGGCACGCCCAGCCTGCTCGTCTATCCGTCCGACCGGGAGGCTTACGGCCGCCTCACGCGCCTGCTCACTGTGGGCCAACGCCGTTCCCCGAAGGGCGAGTGCGACCTGCGCTGGAACGACTTCCTGGACCATGCCGAAGGACAGCTGGTCCTTGTGGCGCCTCCTGATCGCCTGGACGAGGCTTTCGAAGCCCGGCTGCGGCGGATCGCGGGCGAACTGCCGGACGTCTGGCTGGCCGCCGCTCGCCGCTATCATGCCCGCGACCTGAAACGGCTGGCCCATCTGGCCGCCCTGGCGCGTGAGCACGGGGCGCCCATGGTCGCCGTGAATGACGTCCTCTACCACGGTCCCGAACGGCGGCCCCTGCAGGACGTGGTCACCTGTATCGCCGAGGGCTGCGCCGTCCCTGACGCCGGCCACCGCCTGCAGGCCAATGCCGAGCGGCACCTCAAGTCGCCCGCCGAGATGGCCCGGCTGTTCGCCAAGTTCCCCGGGGCGGTGGAGCGAAGCACCGAGATCGTCGACCGCATTGGCTTCGACCTCTCCCAACTCCGCTATGAATACCCGGACGAGCCGGTGCCTCCGGGCGACACGGCCATGCACCACCTCCGCCGCCTGACCTGGCAGGGGGCGCAGCATCGTTTCGCGAAGGGGCTGCGGCGAAAGGAGCGTCGCACGCTAAAGCGCGAGCTCGACCTGATCGAGAAGCTCGGCTTCGCCAACTACTTCCTGACGGTCCACGACATCGTCGCCTGGGCCAGGGGGCAGGGCATCCTCTGTCAGGGGCGCGGCTCGGCCGCCAATTCCTGCGTCTGTTTCTCCTTGGGGATCACGGCGGTGGATCCAACCAAGGATGATCAGGACCTGCTCTTTTCCCGCTTCATCTCGGAGAAGCGCGGTGAGCCGCCCGACATCGATGTCGACTTCGAGCACGCGCGGCGAGAGGAGGTGATGCAGTACGTCTACGATCGGTACTCCCGGGACCGGGCGGCGATCGTGGCCACGGTGATCCACTACCGTCCGCGCATGGCCATCCGCCAGGTGGGCAAGGCCCTGGGTCTGACCGAGGACGTCACCGCAGCCCTCGCGAACACGGTCTGGGGCAGCTACGGCGACGGCGTGCCTGATACCCACATCCGCCAGGCGGGGCTCGATCCGGACGCACCGGAGATCCGCCGCGCGACCAGCCTGGCCCAACAGCTGCTGGGCTTCCCGCGCCATCTGTCTCAGCACGTCGGCGGCTATGTGCTGACCAAACGGCGGCTGGACGAGACCGTCCCTATCGGCAACGCGGCCATGAAGGACCGCACCTTCATCGAGTGGGACAAGGACGACATCGACGCCCTGGGCCTGATGAAGGTCGATATCCTGGCTCTCGGCATGCTCACGGCGCTGAAGAAGAGCCTCGACCTGCTGGGGATGACGGACATCACCGAGATCCCGCAGGAAGATTCAGCGGTCTACGACATGCTCTGCAAGGCGGACTCGGTGGGCGTCTTCCAGGTGGAGAGCCGGGCTCAGATGTCCATGCTCCCGAGGCTCAAGCCTCGGCGGTTCTACGACCTGGTGATCGAGGTGGCGATCGTCCGGCCCGGACCGATCCAGGGCGACATGGTGCACCCCTATCTGAAGCGCCGCGCCAACCCCAAAAGCGTCATCTATCCATGCCCCGGCCCCGGCTACCCGCAGGGCGAATTGAAAGCCATCCTAAAGAAGACCCTGGGGGTGCCGCTCTTCCAGGAACAGGCCATGAAGGTCGCGATCATCGGCGCGGAGTTCTCGGACGATGACGCCGACGGCCTGCGCCGCTCCATGGCCACCTTCCGCAACATGGGCACCGTCGGCGAGTATGGGGTGAAGTTCTTCGAGGGCATGGTCCGGCGGGGCTACGACCCCGAGTTCGCCCGACGCTGCTTCCAGCAGATCGAGGGCTTCGGCTCCTATGGCTTCCCGGAAAGCCATGCGATCAGCTTCGCCATCCTTGTCTATGCCTCGGCCTGGGTGAAATGCCACCACCCGGACGTCTTCCTGGTGTCGCTGCTGAACAGCCAGCCGATGGGCTTCTATCAGCCGGCCCAACTGGTCAGGGACGCCCGCGAACATGGGGTGGAGGTCCGGCCGCCCGACGTGATGGCCAGCGACTGGGACAGCACCCTCGAGCCCAAGGATGATCCCCGGGAGAGGTATCGGCCGGTGCGGCTTGGACTGCGGCAGATCAGGGGACTGAAGACTGCGGAAGGCGAGGCGCTGGTGAGCGCGCGTCAGGCCGGCCTTCGGACCATCCAGGCCTTCGCCCGCCACCCGGGCGTCACGCGCCGCGCCTTGGAGTTGCTGGCCGAGGCCGACGCCTTCCGCAGCCTGGGCGTGGATCGGCGTGACGCCCTATGGACCGTGAAAGGCCTCACCGACGATTTCTCTACCGCCGCGCCCGCGCCCCTGCTCAAGCGCCAGAAGCTGAACGAGCCGCAGGTCCAACTGCCGTTCATGAGCGCCTCGCAGCACGTGGCGGAGGACTACCGAACCACCAGCCTGTCGCTGAAGGCCCATCCCGTGAGCTTCTTCCGCGACCACCTCCAGGCCATGGGCGTGGTGCGCTGCGAGGCGTTGAAGGAGGTCCACGATGGCAGGAAGCTGGCCGTCGGCGGCCTGGTCCTCGTGCGCCAGCGGCCGGGCACCGCCAAGGGGGTCGTCTTCCTGACGCTGGAAGACGAGACCGGCATCGCCAACATCGTGGTCTGGAGCAAGGCCTTCGAAGCCAACCGCCGCACGGTCATGGGCGCGTCCTTCCTGGTGGTGGAAGGGCAGGTGCAGAAGGAGGATGGTGTGGTCCATGTGGTGGCCCAAAGCTTCACGGACCTGTCTCATCGCCTGTCCGATCTGCGCGAGGACCAGACGCCCATCCAGGCCCACTCCAAGGTCAGCGGCCGCCTGATCCGCAGCCGCGACTTCCACTAAGGCCGCGCCCGCCCGTCAGTCGCCCTTGGGCGGCCCATCGCCATAGGCGTCCACCGCCTGGAGCGTCGCACTGATCAGCTCCCGCTCGATGCCCGAAAGCTCCGGGCGCCAGATGTCGAAGATCATCACCACCCGCAGGTGCTCGAGGTTGCGGTTCCAGGCCTCGTGCTCGATGGAATCGTCGAAGATGCAGCCCTGGCCCACGGTCCAGGGGCGGGTTTCGGAACCCACCCGCATGGCGCAGTCCGGCGGCACGATCAGCGGCAGGTGGCAAATGTAGCGCGCGTTCATGAAGCCGTGGTGCGGCGGGATGTGCGCGCCCGGCCGCAGCAGGGAGAACAGCACCGAAGGCGTCCGTCCCGGAATCCTGCACAGAGGGACGTGCTCCAGCGCCTTCATGGTCTGCGGGCAGCGGGCGGCGTTCTCGGCCACCACCTCCCCGTCCTTCCAGAGATAGAAGGCGCTCCACGCCGGATTGCCCAACAGGCCCAGGTTGTCGAAGGTCGGGCGGCCTTCCACCGCCTCCACATAGGGTCGGAAGGCGGTGTCCTCCTCCAGCACCTCGAGCAGCTCGCCGCGGATGGCGTCCGTGGCGGCCTCCACCTTGGCCATCCAGGGGAAGTCGGCCCGCTCGGCCCATTCGATATTGGGCAGCTCCGGGTAGTAGAAATACATCGGCTGCTGCAGGTAGAGCTGGGTCCTGCCCAGCAGCAGGTCCAGCGCCTTGCGGGCCCGCCGCGCCTCGGGACTGTCGATCCCCCGCTGGGCAAGCTCGGCGCGCAGATGCGCCTCATAGGCCTGGGCATAGTCGGCCTGCACCCGCCGCGCACGCGCCACCTCGCCCTGCAGCCCGGGGTCCACCTGGCCGCTGTCGGCCAGCTTCACGACGGCGTTGTAGAAGGACGAGGCGCTCTTGGCCGCTCCCGCCGCCGCATAGCTGTCGGCCATCATCAGCAGCGCATGGGCGTTGCGAGGCTCGAGGGCGAGGGCCTTCTCAAGCGCGCCTCGCTCGGCGTCCCCGTCGCCGAGCGCCTTGTGGGCCATGGCCACACCGATCCACACCGCCCCGTTCGGCTGGCCGCCTTCGGTGATCTTCGAGAACAGCGCCAGGGCCTCGGCCGGTCGCCCCTCGCGCAGGGCCCGGCCGCCGTCGCGCCAGGCGGCTTGAAGGAGGGCGGGTTCGGAGATCGCTGTCATGTGAATTTCAGGCCCGATCCTGCGGAGAGGGTCAAGTCGGCGGCGCGCCGCCGCCGCCGAAGTCGAAGCCCGGATCGCGCCGCTGACGGCCGAAGGTGTAGGTGAAGCCGACGAACACCGCCCGCTGGTTGAACTCGCGCCTGGTGCGCCCCTGCAGGGTCGGCGTGTCCAGAATCTGCACGTCCTTGAGCGTGCGCAGCACGTCCTGAGCCGTGACGGTGACCGACAGGCTGTCGTCGATCTTCCGGCGATAGCCGATATTCAGCATCCCCGAGCCGCTCTGGCGCCCCTGGGCGGTGAGGCGACGGCCATTCAGGAAGCCGTTGAACTGCACAAAGTCCTTCGGCGTCACCTGCCAGTTGATGTTGCCGCGACCGGCCAGCGCGAACCCGTCGCGCTTGCCGGTGAAGCCCAGTTGCGAGGCGTCGATCTCGCTCCAGGAGGCGTTGCCGCTGACGTTGTAGGTGATCCTGGGCGTCAGCCGGCCGTTGGCCACCAGCTCAAGCCCGCCGGCGCGGCTGTCGTTGAGGTTCTCACGGGTCGTGAGATAGCCGCCGTTCGGCAGCGGTCGCACCACGTCGGTGATCCCCTTGGAGCTCTGCCGGTAGTACAGGGTCGCCAGATAGGTCTGGCCGCTCTTGCGGTGCTGGTAGCCCAGTTCGAACGAGTGGGTTTCCTGGGGCTCCAGCTGCGGATTCCCGCGCCGGAAGTTGAGCGGATTTATCTCGATGACGAAGGGATTGAGGTCGTCGGCGCTCGGCCGCTGGATGCGCATGCCATAGCTCGCGGTGAGCTGCCGGCCCTCGCTCAGCCCATACGACAGGTGCAGGCTGGGATAGGCGCGGAAGTAATCGTTCTGCGCCGCCAAGGGGCCGCCGGTGGTGAGGCTCACGTCGAGGTCGGTGTTCTCGAGCCTCAGGCCCGCCAGTACGGTCACCTTGCCCACTGGTTGCTGGTAGGTGAGGTAGCCGGCGTTGATCGCCTGCTCGAAGAAGAAGCGGTAGGTGAGCGCCGGATCCACCGGCAGGTTCGGCGTCAAAGCCAGGCCCCGCCGCCCCAGGTTCCGGTAGGTGTTGTCGTCGTACTGCAGCGCATAGCCGGCCTTCAGCTTGCCATCGCCAGGCATGGGCCGCGTGTAGTCGACCTTCAGCTCGGTCTGCCGGGTCTCGTTCTCATAGTCTCCCAATTCGACGGCGTCGGGGCCGGTCGGAATGTGGGAGGTGGTCAGGATGTCACGGTCGCGGCGGGCCTGGCCGATCTCGTAGCTGGCGTTGATCACCAGCTCGTGGCCTTCACCCGAGAACGTCCGACGATAGGTCGTCCCGAGATCGAGGTTGTCGCGCTGCTCGTCGATGGCGGTGTTGCGGGCGATGACGCGGGCGAGCGCCCCGCCAGGGCTGTCGTTCTCGAGAATGTCGACCCCGCGGGCCGTCGGCCGAATGCCGTGATAGGTCGCGCCGACTGTGATGCGGCTCGCGTCATCCAGGTCGTAGTCGGCGCCGAGGCGGGCGAACCCCATCTCCATCTTGTTCCTGGCCCGGGTAGTCTGACGGCTCTCAGCCGCCGCGCCGGTCACGGGGTCCAGGCGCTGGCGCCGATCGTCCAGGGCGTACTTCTGGCCATCCCGGCGATAGCTCAGGTCCCCCGAAAGGGTCAGCTTGCCGTCATTGCGCGAGCCGGAGACGCCTGCGTTCCAGCGGTCGCCGGCGCCGAGGTTCGCCCGCACCGAGCCCGAACTGCCCAGGCGCCGAGTCTTCTTGCTGACCAGGTTGATGATACCCGCGGCCCCGTCCGGGTCCATGGCAGCCGAGGGGTTGGTGATCACCTCCACCCGCTCGATCTGGTCGGCGGCCAGCGCCTGCAGCGCCGCGCCCCGGCCTTCGCCCTGGAACATTGTGGAGGGCTTGCCGTCGATCATGATCGTGACGTTGGGATCGCCGCGCAGGGTGACGTTGCCCTGCACGTCCACCTGCACCGAGGGCACGTTGCGCAGGGCGTCGCCAATCGAGCCCGAGGTCGCCTGCAGGTCGTTGGCCACGCCATAGCTGCGCCGATCGATGTCCACGCGCATGCCGCTGGACTGACCTTGCACCACGATGCCCTCCACCGTGGCGGCCGGCTTCTGCGCGGGGGGCCGCTGGCCCACGGGCGCCGACGTGGCCGGGGGAGCCGCAGCCGCTCCCTGCGCCCGGACCACCGGGGCGAGCAGCAGCGAGGAGGCGCCGGCGAGCAGCAGGGCGGTCTTCAATGGTTGTTCCCCCGAACAGCGTTCGCGCCAAGCGCGTGAGGCTCGGTGGTGGAGCTTAAGGGCGACTTTGCGGCGAAGCTTTCGGCTTTGCGACCTGGGCGGGTTAAATCTTCGTCATGCGCGGATTGGCCGGGGGCGCTGGCCGTGCACGCGAACTGATTCGCCCAGCTTGGCGTTTGGGGACTCTGATCCGGAGACCTCGATGGCGACCCGTCCGACCTGGCAGGGCTATCTGCGCCTGTCCCTCGTGAGCTGCCCGGTGGCGCTCTACACCGCCACCTCGCGTCAGGGCGAGGTGCACTTCAACATGCTCCACAAGGAGACGATGAACCGGATCAGGATGATCCCCACCGATCCGGAGACGGGCCCGGTGGACCGGTCCGACATCGTCAAGGGCTTCGAGATCGAGAAGGGGCGCTACGTCGTGGTGACGCCCGAGGAGATCCAGAACGTCAAGCTGGAGACCACCCGCACCCTGGATATCGAGCGCTTCGTCGACCACGACGACATCGACAGGCTGTACTTCAACGACCCCTACTTCCTGGTGCCGGACGGCGACATGGCGGTGGAGGCGTTCACCGTCATCCGGGAGGCCATGGAGAAGGCCGGCAAGGTGGCCCTGGGCCGACTGGTGATGCACCAGCGCGAGCGGCTGATGGCCCTGGAGCCGCGCGACCGCGGCATCCTGGCCTACACCCTGCGCAGCAAGCGCGAGGTGCGGGACGCCCAGGAAATCTTCGATCGCATCCCGGCTGCCAAGGCCAACGCCCAGATGGTGGATATCGCCGCCCGCATCATCGAGCAGCAGGAGGGCGCCTTCGACCCCAGCCAGTTCAACGACCGCTACGAAGACGCCCTGCGAGCCCTGATCAAGGAGAAGGAGAAGGGCCACACCGTCGAAGCGCCCGAGCAGCCGAAGGAGGCCGAAGTCATCGACCTCATGGAAGCCCTCAAGCGCAGCCTTGGCGAGAGCGGTCCCGCCGCCCGCCGGAAGACTTCGAGCCGTTCTGCCGGCAGTTCGCGGAAGGCGGCTTCCGGGACCAAGTCGGCGGGCCCGGCCCGTAAGCCCGCCGCCCGGAAGACAAGCGCCAAGAAGCGGGCCTGAGGCCCGCCCCGGCTACTTCGCCTGCATCGCCTCCACCACGTCGAGACGGTCCTTCATGTGCTCCCGGCGAACCTTGACGCCGTCGGCGCCGAATTCGGCCAAGGTTTCGCCGGGCTGGAACTTCGGCCAGGCCGCGCCCGGATTTCCGGTCTTGGCGAAGGCCGTCCAGAACCCGTTCATCGCCTCAGACAGCGGCGCGTCCTCGGGCGCGAAGCTCGCCTTCGGCGCCCCGAACACGAAGCGGATCTCGTCGGTATGGGCGGCGCCGTACGGCTTCTTGGCCGCCTGCGATGGCGGGACATAGGAGAAGTAGTAGAGCCAGGTGGGCTGGCCCCCGGCCGAATGGACGCGCGCCAGATAGCGGTCGGGTTCGGTGATGAACACGGCGGTCTGCCAGTCGTTGACGATCTGCGCCGCATCCCCCTTGCCGTCCGGATCGAAGGCCTTGGTCACCGCCGCCCTGGCGGGGGCGGGCAGGGCGTCCAGCTGCGCCGGCTGCGGCCGGAAGAGGCTCGCCTCGTTCGAGTTGCCCCCGATCATCAGCGGAACCTTGGCCTGGCGGCCGGCCGCGAAGCCCTGGGCGATCCCCGAGGAGATGTAGCGGCCGTCGAGGATGGGCCCGGCCCGGCCCACGAAGCCGCCCGAATAGGGTAGGGCCGTCAGCGGCAGCTTGCGCAGCGCCGCGGCCGCGGCCGCGTCCTCGCCTTCGATGCCCGCGCCCCTGGCGGCGGTCAGGCCCTTCGCCTCGGCTTGGGCCAGCGGCTCGGGGTTGTGCCGGGCGAAGCTGCTCTGGCCGATCACCTTGGTGAACAGCCCCTTCGCCTCGGGCGAAAGCATCAGGTAGAGCACCGACAGGCCGCCGGCGCTCTCGCCGTAGATGGTGACGTTCTTCGGGTCGCCCCCGAACGCGGCGATGTTTGCCTGAACCCACTTGAGGGCGGCGATCTGGTCCATCATTCCGTAGTTGCCGGTGGGGCCTTCCTTGGTCAGCGCCGGATGGGCGAACCAGCCGGCGCGACCCAGGCGGTAGTTCAGACTGACGTGGACGATGCCGTTCCTGGCGAAGTTCGTGCCCTCGGTGTCGCCGCCGAAGGCGCCCATGCTGGTCCCGATCAGATAGGCGCCGCCATGGATCCACACCATCACGGGCAGCTTGTCGCCAGCCTTGGCGCCGGCCGGCCGGACCACGTTCAGCGTCAGGCAGTCCTCCTGGGCTACACAGGAGGCGCCCGCCGTCGAGGCGTCGCGCTCACCGCTCCAGTTGGGCGCCGCCGCCGGCGGCCGCCAGCGCAGATCGCCAATGGGCGGGGCGGCGTACGGGATGCCCAGGTGGTAGGCGACGCCGTCCTTCACCGGGCCCTTGAGAGCGCCCTGCTTCACCTTCACCACCTGGGTCACGTCCGAGGCGAAGGCGCCGGCAGGAGCCTGGGCCTGGGCGGGCGCGGCGGCGATGGCGAGCGCCAGCGCGCCGAACGCGGCGGCGAGGCTGCGGCTGATCATGGTGATGTCCCCCCGAGGATCTTTTCGTAGCTACGGTACGTTAGGCGCCGCCTGTTTCCGGATTGTGTCGCGGCAAGCGGAACCGTCCCGCCGCGGCCGTGTTGGCCCTAGCAGTCAAGTTGTCGGTTGTTGATTGAGGGGAGGCGGCGATGCGCGCGCTGTTCATCCTGGCCGGGGTCGGCCTCATGCTCGGTGGTTGCGTGACCTCGCCGAAGGAGACGGTGCTTTCCCTCGACACGACGGATCGCAAGTGGACGTCGAAGCGCTGTGTGGCGGCCCGCAAGGAGGTCGCCCAGTTCGACGAGAACAAGGACGGCCACGCGGTCATCAAGGTGGTGGGCAACCTGCTCGCGCCGTTCGCGGGCACCGCCACCTCGTTCGCCATGAACCGCCTGCGCGACGACGAGCGCGCGGCGCTGAACGAGAAGGTGCGGGCGGCCTGCATCTCGGATCCGCAGAAGGACAGGCGGCGGGTGGCGTCGCGCTAGGGTCCTGCGCCCTACTTCAGCTTGCGGATGGCGTCGTTCAGCGGCCGCTCGGCGTCGCAATAGTCGGCCCAGGCCTTGGTCTTCTTCAGCAGGGCGGGCGCGGTGCGGATCGTCCAGGCCTTGGGATCGAGGCCCGGCTTCACCTGGTTCCAGGTCAGCGGGAAGGAGACCGGCGCGAGAGGGCGTCCTCGCGGAGACAGCGGAGCCACCGCCGTCGACATGCGGTCGTTGCGCAGATAGTCGAGGAAGATCCGGCCCTTGCGCTTGGCCTTGGCCATGTTGACCACGTACTTGTCCGGCGCGTCCGCCGCGATCGCCAGGCAGACGTCCTGGGCGAATTTCTTGGCGGTCTTCCAGTCCATCTCGCCCTTGCCGGCCTTCAGCGGCGTGACGACGTGCAGCCCCTTGCCGCCGGTGGTCTTGCAGAAGGCCACGAGACCCAGGGCCTCCAGCCGTTCCCTCACCTCTCGGGCCCCTTCGATCACGCGCTCGAACGGGATGTCCTCGTCGGGGTCCAGGTCGAAGATCAGCCGGCCCGGGACCTCGGGCTGGAAGGGCTGGCAGCCCCACGGGTGGTATTCCACGGCCCCGATTTGGGCGAGGGCGGCGAGGGCCTCGACACGGTCGATCTGCATGTAGGGCTTGTGGTCGCCGAACACCTGCACTTCCGAGATCAGCGCCGACGAGCCCTTGCCGGCGTGGCGCTGGAAGAAGCGCTGGTCGCCCTCGATGCCGTCCGGCATGCGGATGATGGAGCAGGGCCGTCCCTTGATGTGCTCCATCATCCAGGGGCCGACCTCTTCCAGGTAGCGGGCAAGGTCCAGCTTGGTGACCACCCCGCCCTGGCCATCGTCCGGCCACAGGGGCTTGTCGGGATTGGACAGCACCACGCCCATGACCACGTTGTCGGCGGGCTTGGACCTGGCAGCCGCCTTCGGGGCGGCTTTTGGGGCGGCTTTTGGAGCGGCCTTCCTGGCCGGCGCCTTGGATGCCGGCGCCGGTTCCGGCTCGGCCAGAGCCGTCTTGGCAGGGACTTCCGCCTCCACCTCGGACGCGGGCTTGTCCTCGCGCAGACCCTTGAAGCTGCCCTGGCGCACATTGCCGTCCCCAGTGAAGCCGGCGAACTCGATCTCGGCCACCAGCTCGGGCCGGGCCCAGTTGATGTCGCCCGTCTTCTTTGGCGCGTTGGGGCCGGTGAACGGGCTGCGCTCGGCGGCCACCTTCTCCAGGCGCGGCAGGACCCGGGCCACCGTCTCGCGCCCGAAACCCGTGCCGACCCGGCCGACATAGACCAGGCGGCCGTCGCGGTTCACGCCGACCAGCAGCGAGCGGAGCTGACCCTTCTCGCCAGTCCAGCCGCCGATCACCACCTCATGGCCGGCCCGGCACTTGGATTTCTGCCAGGTGTCGGTGCGCCCAGACCGATAGGGCGCCTCGAGCCGCTTTGAGACGATGCCTTCCAGCGACATCCGGCAGGCCGACTGGAGCACCGCGTCCCCGGCGGTCTCGAAGTGGGTCACATAGCGGATTCGGCGTTCGACCTTACGCCCCGCGGCCTGCACGACCTGCTCCAGCCGCGCCTTGCGCTCGCTGAGCGGCTGGCCGCGCAGGTCCTCGCCGTCCAGGAACAGGGCATCAAAGACGAAGAACACGAGGTCCCCGGTCCGACCGTCGGAGAGCGCCGCCTGCAGCGCCGGAAAGTCGGGCGAGCCGTTGTGATCCAAGGCGCAGGCCTCGCCGTCGTAGAGGCCGTCGGGCAGGGCGCCGGCGTCGGCGGCGATCTCCTTGAACTTGGCCGTCCAGTCGAGACCCCTGCGGGTCTTCAGCGTCGCCTTGCCGCCTTGGACGCGCAGCTGCAGGCGGTAGCCGTCGAACTTGATCTCGTGGCCCCAGCCGGCGCCCGGCGGCGGCCGATCGACGGACTTGGCCAGCTGCGGCTCGATGAAGCCCGGCAGGCCGGCGGCTTTCAGCTTCGGCGCCGGCGCCGCCTTTTCGGGCGCAATGGGCGCGGCCTTCCCGGGTTCGTCGCGGTTGGACTGCCAGACGTCTCTGCCCGAAGCCCGCCCCTTGCCGGTCATGAAGCGGCTGGGGCCCTTGCCCTTGCCGGCTTCGATCTCGTCCATGGTGCGACCAGAGGCGACAGAGGTGAGCTCGCCCTCCACCAGCAGCTCGCCCTGGTCCTCCAGCGACCAACCGTCGTGGTGCTTGATGAGCAGCCAGTTGTCGCGCTTCTCACCCTCTCGGCGCTTCATGCGGACCAGCACCCAGGAGCCCTTCATCCGCTCGCCGTGGAGGGTGAACTTGAGGTCCCCCTTCTTCAGCATGACGTGAGGGTCGCCCTCAGGCTCCCAGTAGCCACGGTCCCACAACATCACCGTGCCGCCGCCGTACTGGCCTTTGGGGATCGTCCCCTCGAAGTCGCCGTAGTCCAGCGGGTGGTCCTCGGTCTGCACGGCCAGCCTGCGGTCGGCGGGATCGAGTGAGGGGCCCTTGGTCACCGCCCAGGACAGGAATACCCCGTCCAGCTCCAGGCGGAAGTCGTAGTGCAGGCGTGTGGCCGCGTGCTTCTGGACGACGAAGCGCAGCCGCCCGGAGGCCTTGGTCTTCTCCGCCCCGGCCGGCTCGGCCGTTTTCGCGAAGTCGCGCATGGAACGATATTTGGCGAGCTTGTCGGCCACCGCTGGCTCCTGAGTGTCTCAGCCAAGCTGAACGCCACGGCGAACAAGTCGCTCCCGCCCGAGGCCGGCGCCAGGCCTCAGCTGGCCAGGGCGGGCCTCACCTCGTTGACCCCCGCCAGGGCCTGCACGAAGGCGTCGCGCCAAGCGGTGACGTCCTCGCGCTGGACGGTTTCGTAGAGGGCGCTCCACCGGCGAATCCGCTCGGCCTTGTCCATCGCCAGCGCCCGCTTCAGGGCATCGGCGATCTCCTCGGCGCTGTTCGGATTGACCAGCAGCGCTTCCCTCATCTGCCGCGCCGCGCCGGCGAAGCGAGAGAGGATCAGCACGCCGGGGTCCTCGGGATTCTGGGCGGCCACGAACTCCTTGGCCACCAGGTTCATCCCGTCGCGGAGCGGCGTCACCAGGCCGACCCGGGCGGCGCCGTAGATGCCCGCCAGTTCGTCGCGCCGGTAGTTCTTGTTCACATAGCGGATCGGAGCCCAGTCCACGTCGGCGAATGCGCCGTTGATGCGGCCCGACAGGCTGTCCAGCCGCTCGCGGATCTGCTGATAGGCTTCGACGCTTTCCCGGCTGACCGGGGCGATCTGCAGCATCAGCACCTCGCGGCGCATGTCGGGGTTCTCGGTGAGGAACCGCTCGAAACCGAGGAACCGCTCTTCCAGGCCCTTGGAGTAGTCCAGCCGATCGACGCCGACGATCAGGTGCCGGAACACGGTGCAGGCGGTCATCAGATCGCGCATCCGCCGCGCCTTGCCGTTCTTCAGCGCCCGGGAGAAGTCCTCGGCGTCGATGCCGATGGGGAAGGCGCCCACCTGCAGCGTCCGGCCGAACGCCTTGAGCACCCCCGGTTCCGGCTGGCTGCCCCCAGCCTCGCTCAGCACATACTCCTCGAACGCCTGCTGGTGTTCGGGGGTCTGGAAGCCGACCACGTCGTACTCGAACATGGCCTCCACCAGCTGCCGGTGACGGGGCAGGTTGATGAATACCTGGTGGGCCGGCCAGGGGATGTGCAGGAAGAAGCCGATCCGGTTCTTGATCCCCTGCTTCCGGAGCTCCCGGCCCAGAGGGATCAGGTGGTAGTCATGGACCCAGATCAGGTCCTCGCGCTCGATCAGCGGGGCCAGCGTGTCGGCGAACCGGCAGTTCACCCGGTGATAGCCCTCGCCATAACTGCGGTCGAACGCGGCCAGATCGTTGCGGTAGTGGAACAGCGGCCAAAGCGTCTTGTTGGCGTAGCCGTTGTAATACTCCTCAAGGTCGATCTCCTCGAGGTCCACCGTGGCCGCGGTGACGCCGCCGGTCTTTTCGATGTTCAACTGGCCGGTGAACTCCGGCGTGGTCTTGCCGCTCCAGCCGAACCAGAGGCCGGAGTACTCCCGCAGCGCCGCGGCGAGGGCCATGGCCAGGCCGCCGACGCTCTCGTCGCCCTCGCCTGAGGGCGGGTTCACGCGGTTGGAGACGACGATCAGCCGGCTCATCCTAGTTGGCTCCCTTCCGGAAGTTCCGAGGACGTGACGGGAGGCTGAGAAGCGTGGGCCGGGCGCGCCTCATGCCGCGGCCTCCAGCCATGCCATCACCGCCTCCACATCCTCGAGGCGGAAGCTCGCGTGTGTCCTGCGGGGCGTGCCGACCAGGACGCCGAAGCCGCCCAGATTCCGCGCCGCCTCGAAGCCGTGTTCATCGGTGGCGTCGTCGCCGACGAATATCGGGGTGGCGCCGGCGAAGGCCGGAACCTCCATGAAGGCCCGAACCGAGTCGCCCTTGGTCGGACCTGGCGTGCGGAGTTCCTCCACCATGTCGCCCTCCTGCAGCACAAGGCCGGTGTCGGCGGCGATGGCCCTGGCCAGCGCCCGGGCGTCGGAGGCATGCGGGCGCGCCAGGCGGAAATGCAGGGTGGCGCTCGAGCCCTTCTCCTCCACCAGCAAGCCGGAATCCCGGGTCGCGAACTCCCGGAGCTGGCGCACGGCCTCGCCAAGCCGTGGATGGGGCACGGCCTCGTGCACCCGTCCGTCGGCGTCGCGGCGCACGAGGCCGTGCACCGCCGCTACACAGCCGACGCGGCCCTCAAGGATGCGATCCACGTCCGCCAGGGTGCGTCCGGTGACCACCGCGAGGCGCCCGTCAAGGCCGTCGATGAGCGCTTCGAGCAGCCGAGTGCGGCGCGGGTCCGAGCGCACATCCTGCGGCCGCGAGGCGATAGGCGCGAGGGTCCCGTCGAGATCCAGGAACAGCGCCGCGTCCCCCAGCCTCAGCGGCTTGGGCGCAGGCAGAGCGATTGTGAGTGCTTCGACCGACATCAACCATCCCCCTGTGGCCCAATCAACGCACGGGCGTGCCAAACGATCCGAGCTTCACCTTGATACACCAACCGGCAAGGCCACTTGACGTTCCGTGAGGGTTGGCGTGCTTTCGCCTTTCTCCCTCTTCATCCAACGCTGCTTCGGGAAATCATATGGCCGAGACGTCGGAAGCTGACGCGATCGTGCTGTTCGGCGGCACGGGCGACCTCGCCAAGCGCATGCTGTTGCCGTCGCTCTACTATCTCGACCAGGACGGTTTCCTGCCTGACGGCTTCCGGATCGTGGCCACCGCCCGTCAGCCCATGAGCCGCGAGGCGTTCGTGGAGGCGACCCTTGAGATCCTGAAGGCGCGCTCCGAAGGCACCGACGAGGCCGCTCTGGCTCGTTTCTCGGAACGCCTCGACTATGTGGCCGCCGACGCCACCAGCCCCGAAGGCGCGGAGGAGCTGAAGGTCGCGCTGGATGGGGTCCAGCGCCCGATCTTCTACCTCGCCATCTCGCCCAGCCTCTATGAGCGGGTGGCCCTGTCCCTGAAGGCCGTGGGGCTGGCCACCGAGCGTTCGCGCATCGTGCTCGAAAAGCCGATCGGCCGCGACCTGGAGACATCACGACACATCAACACCGTGCTGGGGCAGGTGTTCGATGAGCGGCAGGTGTTCCGCATCGACCACTACCTCGGCAAGGAGACGGTGCAGAACCTCATCGCCCTGCGGTTCGCCAACACCCTGTTCGAGCCCCTGTGGAACAGCCTGTCCATCGACCACGTCCAGATCACCGTGGCGGAGACCGAGGGCGTCGGGTCGCGCTGGCCCTACTATGATGAGTACGGCGCCCTGCGCGACATGCTGCAGAACCACATGCTGCAGCTGCTGTGCCTGGTCGCTATGGAGCCGCCGGCGGACATGGAGCCGGACTCGGTGCGCAACGAGAAGGTGAAGGTGCTGCGCTCCCTGCGACGCTTCACGCCGATGGACGCCGCCGACAAGACGGTGCGCGGCCAGTACACGCCCGGTGTCGTGGGCGGGAAGGCCGTGGAAGGCTACGAGACCGAGCGGGGCCAGAAGAGCGACACCGAAACCTTCGTCGCCCTGCGTGCCGACATCGACAACTGGCGCTGGGCCGGCGTGCCGTTCTTCCTGCGCACCGGCAAACGGATGCCCGAGAAGCGCACCTCCATCAGCATTCAGTTCAAGCCCGTGCCGCACTCGATCTTCGGCCAGGCCTCGGCCCTGGACCTCTCGCCGAACCGGCTGGTGATCGACCTGCAGCCGGACGAGGACATTTCGCTGACGCTGATGAACAAGGCGCCTGGCCTTTCATCGGGCGGAATGCGGCTGCAGTCTCTGCCGCTGTCGCTTTCGCTGCTCTCCACCTACGAAACCGAGGGCGGCCGCCGCCGGATCGCCTACGAGCGGCTGCTCCTGGACGTGCTGCACGGGGACGCCACCCTGTTCGTTCGGCGGGACGAGGTGGAGGAGGCTTGGCGGTGGGTGGACGGCGTCGCCGACGCCTGGGCCGAGGCCCACATTGCGCCGAAGCCCTACGCCGCCGGGAGTTGGGGGCCGTCGGGGGCGTTCGGCCTCATCGAGCGGTTCGGGAAGACCTGGTCCGACTAGGGCGCGGCTCTGGTCAGCCTGTATGCCCGGCGCGGGAGACGGGCGTCGGCTCGCCGAACCGGAAGGGGTCGCGGCCGAGGGCCATCCGCACCTTGCTGATTTCGGAGGACGTCTCGAGCGCCTCCACAATATCATAGAAGGCCTTGGCCTCGTCGAAGGGACCGGGCTTGGCCAGCCGGTCGGCGGCCAGTTCCTGGATGCGGCTGATGACGGCGTCGGCCGCCTCCAGCGCCTCGCGCAGCGTGGCTTCGTCGGTCATACCGGCACTACCGCCCAGGCGCGGCGAAGGTTCCCTAGCGGACGCTGGTCCACGGCTTGGAGAGCAGGGTGGCGCAGTTGATGAGGCCGACCAGCGAATAGGTCTGCGGATAGTTGCCCCAAAGCTCGCCGCCGTCGAAAGCGATGTCCTCGGAAAGCAGGCCGGCGGCCGTCCGGCGAGCCAGCATCTCGTTGAACAGCTCGCGCGCTTCGGTCGAGCGGCCGGAGAGGTGCAGGGCCTCGATCAGCCAGAAGGTGCAGAAGTTGAACGCCGTCTGCGGCATGCCGAAATCATCGGGAATGGCGTAGCGCAGCATGTAAGGGCCCCGCCGCAGGCCCGACTCCACCGCCGCCATGGTGGCTTGCATCCGAGGATCGTCGGGCGAGACGAAGCGCACGTCGATCAGCTGCAGCAGGCTGGCGTCCAGACCCTCGCCGCCGAAGGTGGCGGCGAACCGCCCCTCCTTGCGATTCCAGGCCTGGGCCTCGATGGTCCTTCGGATCTGCGCCGCCCGCGCGTTCCAGTAGCGGGCGCGGTCGGCCAGCCCCAGCTTCTCCGCCGCATTGCCCAACCGATCGCAGGCCGCCCAGCACATCACCGACGAGTAGGTGTGAACCGCCTCGCGGCCACGAAACTCCCAGAGGCTGGCGTCAGGCTTGTCGTGCAGCTCGAAGGCCCGCTCGCCTATCGGCTCCAGCGCCTTGAAGTCCTCCACGTCCGCCGGCCGCAGCAGGCGTTCGTCGAAAAAGGCCTGCACCGTGGAAAGGACGATCTGCCCATAGACGTCGTGCTGCAGGTGCTCGTGGGCCTGATTTCCGATCCGGACCGGACCAATGCCCCGATAACCGGCCAGGTGCGGGGCGATCCACTCGGTGAGCGCGGGCTCCAGCCCGACGCCGTACACCGGCTGGACGTGGACGACCTTGGTGTGGTGCTCGCCGGGAGCGTGCAGCCCGGGAATCTCGGGCTGCGGCTTGGGCGGATGGCCGAGCCGCATGTCCCCCCGTGTGGCCTGGTCGACCAGGTTGCGCAGGTAGACCAGGTAGTTCTCCAGCATGTCGGCCGCGCCCAGCCGATTCAGCGCCTGAACCACGTAGTAGGCGTCGCGTAGCCAGCAGTAACGATAGTCCCAGTTGCGGCCGGCGCCGGCCTCGTCCGGATGTTCGGGGATCGAGGTGGTGAGGGCGGCGACGATCGCGCCGGTCTCCTCATACTGGCAGAGCTTAAGCGTGATGGCGGCGCGGATCACCGCCTCCTGCCATTCGAGCGGCACCGAGAGGGTCCGCACCCACGCGCGCCAGTAGTCGGTGGTTTCCCGCAGCATGGCGCTGGCCACATTGTCCACCTCGGCGTTCAGCCCCTCGTCAGGGCCGAGGAAGAAGCCGAGGCGCTTCTCCAGCCGGAAGGTGCGCTCCTGCTGCACGTGCCCCACGGGGCAGTCGGTCGTGAGCCGAAGAGTCACCTGAGAGCCCACGTAGCGGATGTGGTTCGATCCGGCGGTCTGGTAGCAGGGCCGTTCGCCATAGTTCATCATCGGCTTCAGCCGCATGCGAATGCGGGGAACGCCGGCCAGCGGGCGCAAGAGGCGCACGAAGGCGAGGGGGCGGTACTGCCGGCCGAAGTGGCGGTAGCGCGGGCAGAAGTCGAGGATCTCGAGCGCCGCCCCGTCGGAGGTGTGGATCTCGGTGCGCAGGATCGGGGTGTTGCGCACATAAGACTGGCTGACCGAGCTCATGTTCTCGACGTCGATGGCCCAAAGGCCCTGGGCGCTCTCGTCGCTTAGGTCCTTTCCGCTGAGCAGGGCGCTGAACATGGGATCCCCGTCGACCCGCGGCACACAGGCCCAGACCATCCTTCCGCATCGGTCGATGAGGGCGCTCGCGGCGCAGTTGCCGATCGGGAACAGGTCCAGGCTCTGACTCAAGGGGCGTGTCTCCATGGGCAGGTTGGGACGCACGGGCGGCGCGCCCCGGTTTCCGCTCGACGGACGTTAAACGTCATCGGATAACTTTGGCGCCGGGAGCTCGCGAGTCGCTTGCTATCTTCGTAGGCTCGGCCTCTCGAAAAGCCATTCCTCAAGGTCAGACGGAACGCATGATCCGAGCCCGCCGCGCCCGCATCGTAGCGACTCTTGGTCCTGCGAGTCGCGACCTCGACACGGTGCGGGCCCTTGCGCTCGCTGGGGCAGACGTCTTCCGGGTGAACTTCAGCCACGGGAGCCACGACGACCACGCCGCCACCATCCGCCACGTGCGGGAGGCGGAACGCACCGTCGGCCGGCCTATCGCCGTCCTGGCCGATCTGCAGGGTCCCAAGCTCAGGCTTGGCAAGTTCAAGGGCGACAGTGCCGCGCTCCACGCCGGCCAGGCCTTCCGGATCGACATGGATAAGGCCTTGGGGAGCGATCGCCGCATCGGGGTGCCGCACCCGGAGGTGTTCGCAGCCCTCCGTGAAGGCGCCCTCGTCCTGCTCGACGACGGCAAGGTTCGTCTGCGGGTCACGGCCAACGGTCCCGACTGGGCCGACACGGTTGTGGAAGCCGGCGAGCGGCTGTCCAACCACAAGGGCCTCAACCTGCCAGGCCTGGCGATCCCGATTCCGGCGCTTACCGAGAAGGACCGCAAGGACCTGGCCTTTGCGCTCGACCAGGGCGTCGACTGGGTGGCCCTGTCGTTCGTCCAGCGCGCGTCCGACATGGCCGAGCTGCGCAAGCTCGTCGACGGTCGCGCCGGGGTCATGGCCAAGATCGAGAAGCCGGCGGCGCTGGAGGCGCTCGACGAAATCCTCGACCTCTCCGAGGCGATCATGGTCGCCCGCGGTGATCTCGGGGTGGAGCTGAACCCGGAAGATGTGCCGGTGGTGCAGAAGCAACTGATCCGCGCCGCGCGAACCCGGGGCATTCCGGTGATCGTGGCCACCCAGATGCTGGAGAGCATGATCCATTCGCCCACCCCCACCCGCGCCGAGGCCTCGGACGTGGCCGGGGCGGTCTATGAGGGCGCCGATGCCGTGATGCTGTCCGCTGAAACCGCGGCGGGCGACTATCCCCTGGAGGCGGTCAGCATCATGGACCGCATCATCACGCGGGTGGAGCAGGACCCTCGCTGGCCCGAGCTGATGCGCGCCGAACACGACGTGGGCGACGCCGACGCTCTGGTCGCCGCCGCCTTCCACGCGGCCGAGACCGCCTCGGTGAAATGCGTGGCGGCCTTCACGCTGACCGGCCAGACGGCCATGCGCCTTGGACGTGAGCGGCCGGTGCAGCCGACCCTGGCCCTAACGCCGCGCCTGGCGAGCGCCCGCCGCCTCGCCCTGGCGTGGGGCGTCGAGGCCCGGGTGGTGCCCGATATCCGCGATCCGGAGGACATCCCGAAGCTGGCCTGCCAGGAGGCCCTTGCGTCAGGCCTCGCGGGTCCGGCTGAGCGGGTGCTGATCCTGGCCGGCCTGCCCATGGGCACGCCCGGCGCCGCCAACATCCTGCGCCTGGCCCATACCCCGCGGCGCTAGCTGTACCTTACCCGCAGCCGCGGGCCGCGGCTGTCGGAGTGGACCGCCACCCGCACGCCCTGGCGCTCGAAGATCAGATCGATGGTTTCGCTGCCGACCCGCAGCCGCTCGACGCTGAAAACGTCGATGCCCACAGGCAACACGGGGCTGGCGATCTCCACTTCGCCGGTGTCTCCATGAATGTGCAGGCCCAGGCACGCCTGCACCATCATGAAGATCGACCCCGCGGCCCAGGCCTGCGGCAGGCAGGCCACCGGGTAGGCGACGGGCGGCTCGCCTGCCGCGCGGCGGAAGCCGCAGAAGAGCTCGGGCAGACGCATTTCGAACTGCACGGCGGTTTCGAAAAGGGCGTTGGTCAGCTTTACCAGCCCCTCGCGCTCGCCGTAGCGGGACAGGCCCGCCGCGGCCAGGGCGGTGTCGTGCGGCCAGACGGAGCCGTTGTGATAGCTCATCGGATTGAACCGCGCCTGGCCGGCCGCGAGCGTCCGCAGCCCCCAGCCGGTGAAGAAGGCCCCCGACAGCAGCCGGTCGGCGACCTTCCGTGCGCGCCGGTGCGAGGGCAGCCCCGTAAACAGCAGGTGGCCAGGGTTGGAAGCCAGCACGCGGCAGAGTTCGTTCTGGCCGTCCAGGGCGATGCCGTAGAAGCCCTGGTCCGGCATCCAGAACCGCTCCTCGACCGTGGCGCGGATGGTCTCCGCGCGCCCGGTCCAACTGGCGGCCGCCTCGACCTCGCCCCTTCGCCCGCACAGCATGGCCATCGCCCGGAACGCGGCATAGGCGTAGCCCTGCACCTCCACGAGGGCGATCGGTCCATCGGGTATGCGGCCATCGGCGTGGAAGACGCTGTCGCCGCTATCCTTCCAGCCCTGGTTGGTGAGCCCGCTGGGCCGGGCCGCTTCATAGGCCAGCAGCCCCAGGGGATGACGCTCGGTGGCCCGAACGATCCAGGCGGCGGCGCGTTCGAGGGCCGGCCACCATTGCTCGATCTGGCGCTCGTCCCCCGTCCGCTCAACGTAGGCGCCGGCAAGGGCGACGAAGAGCGGCGTCGTGTCGACGCCGCCGTAGTAGCGGCCGAACGGCACCTCCCCCAGCGCGGCCATCTCGCCCCGCCGGGTTTCATGCATGATCTTGCCCGGCTCTGCGTCGCGGAACGCGGACACCTCGTCGGCTTGATTGCTGGCCAGATAGGTCAGCACGCCCTTGGCCAAGTCCGGCTCGAACCACAGGATCTGCCAGGCCGTGATGATGCCGTCGCGCCCGAAGCAGGTCGAGAACCACGGGATGCCCGCATAGGGATAAGGCCCCGTCTGCATGGGCGTGGTGAGCAGGGCGATGTCGGCGCGTGACTTGTCGATCCAGGCGTTGAACAGCCGCCCGCTGCTGTGCAGGCGCGCGCCCTGGCGGCGGCGCGCGCGCATGGCGAACCGGGCTCGAGCCGCGGCGGCGCGGAAACGGGCCGCGGATGGCCATGGGCCCGCCTGGGCGCCCACCTCCACGAACAGTTCGCGGGTGGATTCCGGCTCCAGCGTCAGATGGAAGTCGGCGCGGTTGGCGGTGAGCAGGTCAGGGGTCTCCGAGAACGAGACGATGCTCGTCCGTTCGACCCCGTCGAGGCCCATGTATCGGAACGCCACCTGTTGGTCCCGCACCTCAGGCGGGGCCATCCGGCCCTTGCGCCGGCGGCGCGCTCCCCGAACCTCGAACATATCGGAGAAGTCGGCGTCGAAGATGAGGGCTGCGGGCAGGCGCATGCTGACCGGGGAGTAGTTCACCAACGCGATCCGCTCGTACAGCCGCTCCTCCCAGAGGAAGCGCTTGCGTTCGATGTGAAGGACGCCCGGGGGGCCGGCCGGCCCGGCCGGCGCGGGGATGGCCCGGTTCAGCCCGTGCGAGGTGAAGAAGACGTTGTCCACGCTGAGGGCTCCCGACAGCAGGGTCGGCGCGCGATCGGCGACCAGCAGTTCCCAGCGGGACAGGATCCGGGTGTCGTCGTGGAACAGCCCGTCTGCGCCCCCGGCGATGTCGCCCAGGCTGTCGGCCACCACGAAGGTATCCCGGTCCTTCAAGGCGAAGAGCCGCTGCGGGACCCGGGGCTCCTCGATCTCGCCCCACTCGCCCGCGGCTTCCGGCGCCGGCGCCAGGTCGTTCATTCACCCTCCCCCTTCATTCCGCCGCCAGCTTCAGCTCGCGGCCGGGCCGGCCGGCGAGCAGATCCTCGTAGAGGGCCACATAGTTGCGGGCCATGGCCTCGGCCGAGAACCGTTCCTCGAAACGCGCCCGGATGCGTCGGCGATCCAGCTGGGGCAGGCGCTCGACTGCCCTTAAGGCTTCCGCCTCATCACGGACGATGAAGCCGGTGACGCCGTCCTCGACGATCTCCGGCACCGAGCCGCAGTCGTAGGCGATCACAGGGGTCCCGCAGGCCATGGCTTCGATCATCACCAGGCCGAACGGCTCGGGCCAGTCGATGGGGAACAACAGGGCCGAAGCCCCGCCGAGGAAGGCCGATTTCCGGTCGTCCCCGATCTCACCGATGAATCGCACCAGCGGATTGTGCAGCAGCGGCTCGATCTTATCGTCGAAATAGAGCTGGTCGGCCTGGTCTACCTTGGCGGCGATCTTCAGCATCCGGCCTGTCGCCGAGGCGATGGCAATGGCGCGGTCAGGTCGCTTTTCCGGCGAGATGCGCCCGAGGAAAGCCAGGTAGCCGTCGGGCCGCGCCGAGAACGCGTAGAGTTCGCTGCGCATGCCGTGCTGCACCGTCGCCGCCCAGTTGGCGAAGGGCAGGGGGCGGCGCTGGTCGTCGCTGATCGAGACCAACGGGTACTGCGGCCAGCGCTGGTAGACTTCGGGCAAGTCCTTCAGGTCGAGACGCCCATGCAAGGTGGTCACCGTCCGGTCCGCCATGTCCTCGAACAGCGGGAAGTGGATCATGTCGGTATGGAAGTGGATGACGTCGAACTCGGCGGCGCGGCGGCGCACCTCGGCCAGCTGTGCCAGATGGGCGGCCAGGTCCGACTTCAGCGTTGCCGGATCCAGCCGTATGGCCTGATCGCGAACGATGGCCAACTTGGCGGTGGTGCAGGCGTCCGCGCTGGAAAACAATGTTACGTCGTGGCCCAAGGCCACGAGGGCGTCGGTCAAATGGGCCACGACACGCTCCGTTCCGCCATACAGGCGGGGCGGCACGGCTTCATACAGGGGGGCGACCTGAGCGATGCGCATGGAAACTCCAAGAGCGACCGCGCCGCCTCGACAGCGGAGCGAACATGGACTTCCCGACCAGGACGTCGGCGAACGTGGGTCTTCTTAGTCGCCGGGTCAATCGTCACCTGTGAGCCGAAGGCGACGCGGACGCCGGATGCGCGTTATGAAAGTCCAGATGCTGGAAACCTATCCAACCGCTGAAGCTGCCGCAGGCGCCTGCGCCCGGGCGATCGCCGAAAAGCTGCGGGAGGGCCTCGCCACCCGGGGCCGCGCCGGCCTGGTGGCGACCGGCGGCCGCTCGCCCGGTCCGGTGTTCGACTCGCTGCCGCAGGCGCCCGACCTGGACTGGACTCGGGTGGTGGTGACGCTTTCCGACGAGCGCTGTGTGGAGCCCTCAGCGCCCGAGGCGAATGCCCGGGCGGTGCGCGAGCGGCTGCTGGTCGGCCGGGCGGCCCGCGCCCACTTCCTTCCCCTGTGGCCCAAGCCGGATCCGGCCGCGCTCGAGGCGCTGATCCCCTTCGACGCCGTCATGCTGGGCATGGGCGAAGACGGACATGTGGCCTCGCTGATCCCCGGCGATCCGGGTCTGGAGGCGGGTCTCAGCGGCGACGAGATCCTTGTCGATGTGCCGGCGGGCCTTGGCCGCCCACCGGTTCCCCGGGTCAGCCTGACCCTCCGGGCCCTGCGCGACGCCCACGCCGTCTTTCTGCTGGTCGCGGGCGAGGCCAAGCGCGCGGTCCTGGCCCGGGCGATCGAGGGCGCAGACCTTCCGGTGACCCGGCTGCTTTCCGATGTGAAGGCTCCGGTCCGCGTCTTCTGGTCGCCCGAGCACCCGACGTGAGTCACGTGCTCTCTCTTAGGACTCACACCCGTTCAGGCGCCAAGACCCGTCCGCCGCTTTGAGGATCGAGACCATGAATCCCGTCACGGCCGAAGTTACCGAACGCATCGTCGAGCGCAGCCGGGAAACCCGCGCCGACTATCTGGCGCGCATGGAACAGGCCCGTCGCCAGGGGCCCGGTCGGGCCAAGCTGTCGTGCGCCAACTGGGCCCACGCCTTCGCCGCCTCCCCCGACGGGGACAAGCAGCGGATGCGCGACCCAACGGCCCCCAACGTGGCCATGGTCTCGGCCTATAACGACATGCTCTCGGCCCATCAGCCATACGAGCGCTTTCCAGGGATCATCCGCGCCGCGGCGCATGAAGTCGGCGCCACGGCCCAGTACGCCGGCGGCGTGCCGGCGATGTGCGACGGCGTCACCCAGGGCCGTCCGGGGATGGAGCTGTCGCTGTTCAGCCGGGACGTGATCGCCATGTCGACAGCCGTGGCTCTGACCCATGACGCCTTCGACGCGGCGCTGATGCTGGGGATTTGCGACAAGATCGTGCCCGGCCTGTTCATCGGCGCCGCCGCCTTCGGCCATCTTCCGGTGATCTTCGTGCCCGGCGGGCCGATGACCTCCGGCATCTCCAACGCCGAAAAGGCGCGCACCCGCGCGCTGTATGCCGAGGGCAAGGCCACCCGGGAGGAGCTGCTGGACTCGGAGATGAAGTCCTACCACGGCCCCGGCACCTGCACCTTCTACGGCACCGCCAATTCGAACCAGATGATGATGGAGCTGTCCGGCCTGCACCTGCCGGGGGCCGCCTTCGTCACGCCCAACACGCCGCTTCGGGACGCCCTCACCGCCGCCGCGCCAAAGCGGGCGGTGGAAATCCGCGACGGGACCAACGGCTACACGCCCTTCTTCGCCGTGGTCGACGAGAAGAGCCTGGTGAACGCCATCGCCGGCCTGCTGGCCACGGGCGGCTCGACCAACCACACGCTCCATATCCTGGCCATGGGCCGAGCTGCGGGCGTGCAGATCACGTGGGAGGACATGGACGACCTGTCCCGCGTCACCCCGCTGATCGCCAGGGTCTATCCGAACGGCTCGGAGGATGTGAACGCCTTCCATGCCGCCGGCGGCATGGCCTTCGTCACCCGTCAGCTGCTGGACGCCGGCCTCGCCCACGAGGACGTCATGACCGTCGCGGGGCAAGGACTGCGGCGTTACCAGCAGGAGCCCTTCCTGGATGGCGGGCGGCTGGTCTGGCGCGACGGGCCGGCCGCCTCCCTCGACCGCGACATCCTGCGGCCGGCGGACGATCCCTTCCAGGCGCACGGCGGTTTGCGGCTGCTGACCGGCCCGCTCGGGCGCGGGGTGCTGAAGACCTCGGCGGTGAAGCCCGAGCACCGGATCATCGAGGCCCCGGCGCTGGTGTTCGACGATCAGGAGGAGCTGCTCGCCGCCCATCGGCGTGGAGAGCTCAACCGCGACTTCGTGGCCGTCGTCCGCTTCCAGGGCCCCAAGGCCAACGGCATGCCGGAACTGCACTCCCTTACGCCGTCCCTGGGCGTGCAACTGGACAAGGGCTACAAGGTTGCGCTCGTTACCGACGGGCGCATGTCCGGCGCCTCGGGGAAGGTGCCCGCGGCGATCCACGTCACGCCCGAAGCCGCGGACGGCGGGCCGCTGGCCTACGTGCGGGACGGCGACGTGATCCGGGTGGACGCCGAAGCCGGGCGGCTGGAGATCAAGGTGGATGAGCGCGAGCTGATGTCCCGAGAGCCTGCCCGCCGACCGCCAGAAGGCTTCGGCTATGGACGCGAACTGTTCGGCTGGATGCGCCGGGCCGCCGGTCCTGCCGATACCGGCGCCTGCACCCTTTTCGAAGCGGCCTGACGCATGAAGCCAGTCTATAGCGGTCTTATCGGCGATGTCGGGGGCACCAATGCGCGGTTCGCGCTGGTGGACGGCGAAGGCCACATCCGACATCCGAAGACTTTCGAGTCGAAGGCCTATCCCAGCCTCACCGACGTGGTGGCCGAATACCTGACCAGCACCATAGGGGCGCGCCGGCCGCCGCGAGCGGTGATCGCCGTCGCCGGGCCTGTGGTGGACGGCGAGATCGAATTCACCAACCTCGAATGGGTCGTCTCGGAAGGCGACCTCCTGGCGCAGTTCGAGTTCGAGGCGGTCCGTCTGATCAACGACTTCGCCGCCCAGGCCCTGGCCTGTCCACGGCTGGACGACGCCGACCTGCGCCGGATCGGGCCCGACCTGGGGCGGGGAAACTGGGAGTGTCCCGTGGTGGTGCTGGGCGCGGGCACCGGCTTCGGCGTCGCGGGACTCGCGCGCAACGAGCGCGGCGACGTGGCCATCGCCACGGAGGGCGGGCACGCCGCCTTCGCGCCGAACGACGAGCTGGAGGTCGAGATTTGGCGTCGGCTGCGGGCCGAGCACGGCCGCGTGTCCATCGAACGCCTGCTGTCGGGCCCCGGCTTGTACGACATCTACCAGGCCCTCGCCGCCCGGGCCGGCAAGCCGGCCGAGCTTCCCGACGAGCGGGCGGTGGTGGCGAAGGGGCAGTCCGGCGATGCGCTGGCCAGCGAGACGCTCGACCTCTTCTGCGCGATCCTGGGTTCGGTGGCCGGCGACCTGGCCCTGACCTTCGGGGCCCGAGGCGGCGTCTACATTTCGGGGGGCATCGCCCCGCGCATGGCGGACCGGCTGGACAGCGGCGCGTTCCGCGCCCGGTTCGAGGACAAGGGGCGGCTCAGCGACTACGTGGAGGACATCCCGACCTTCCTCGTCACCCACCCCTACGCCGCCATGGTGGGGGCCGCGCGCGAACTCGAACAGATGGAGCGCCTATGACAATCGGCGAGATCCTGAGCCTGGCGCCGGTGATCCCGGTGCTGGTGGTGGAGGACGTGAAGAGCGCGCTGCCGCTGGGGCGGGCCCTGGTCGCCGGCGGCCTGCCGGTGCTGGAGGTGACCCTGCGGACGCCGGCGGCGCTCGACTGCATAGCCGCCATGGCCGAGATCGAGGGCGCCGTCGTCGGGGCCGGGACGGTGATCAGCCGCGAGACCCGCCGCGCCGCCACCGATGCTGGCGCGCGGTTCCTGGTCAGCCCTGGCCTGATCGAGGGCGAGGGCCCGGAAGGCGCGGCCCCTTTGCTGCCCGGGGTGGCGACAGCCACCGAGCTCATCGCCGGCCTGTCCGCGGGCTTCACCCACTTCAAGCTGTTTCCGGCCAATGTCGTGGGTGGGGTGGACGCCCTGAAGGCGTTCCAGAGCCCGTTCCAGCAGGCCACCTTCTGTCCCACCGGCGGGATCAGCGCCCGGAACGCCGCCGAGTACCTGGCCCTGCCCAATGTGATCTGCGTCGGCGGCAGCTGGGTCGCTCCCGCCGATGCGGTGCGCGCCGGCGACTGGGATCGCATCGCCGCGCTCGCCCGGGAAGCCGCCGCCCTGGCGCCACGGCCGCCGGCCCCGCAGGAGGGCTGAGCCATGGCCGAGCGCCCCAACGAGCAGCTGCGCTGGGTGGTCACCGCCCGCGCGCGACCGGGCGCCCCGGGCGAAGCGACCGTGGGCATCCTGGGCCGCAACGCCCTGATCCCGGAGCTCGCCTTCGACATGGCCGTGGACTGGCATCCGGGCGCCGAGGCGGCGGATGTGGAGGGCCGGGCCCTCGTGATCCTGTCGATGCTGTTCAAGGAACTCGCCGCCGAGTGCGAACGGGCCGCCGGCGAGCGCTTCAACCTGGGCTGATCAGCGCCCCAACCAGTTGCCTGGGCGGCGCTCGGCGACCGAGAGGACGCCTTCCTTGAAGTCCTCGGTGGCGCGCAGCAGCGTCTGTTCGTGATGTTCGATGAAGGTCTGAGCCTTCACCGCCTCGGCGAGCCCCGCGCGCAGGGTCTTGCGCGTGGCCACCACCGCCAGCGGCGCATTCTCCGCGATCTCGCGCGCCAGCCGCAGGGCTGCGGCCCTGAGATCTTCGGCGGGGACCAGTTCGTCGCAGAGCCCCCACTCCAGCGCCTGGTCGGCCTTGATCCGCCGGCCGGTGAGGAACATCAGGCTGGCGCGCTGGGGCCCGATGATCCGGGGGAGGGTGTAGGTGAGGCCGAAGCCGGGGTGGAAGGCCAGCTTGGTGAAGTTGGCCACGAACCGCGCCTCGGGCGCCGCCACCCGAAAGTCGGCCACCAGCGCCAGGCCGAGCCCCGCGCCCACCGCCGAGCCCTGCACCGCCGCGACGATCGGCGTTTCCACCGAGAACAGGCGGATGGCCTGGGCGTACAGGGCCTGGACCCCGTCCATGCCCGAGGCCACCTGGTCGGTGTCCGACGAGAAGTCGGCGCCGCCGCAGAACGTCCGGCCCTCGCTCTGCAGCACGATGGCCCTCGCCGGACCATGACCGTCCACCGCCTCCAGGGCGTCGGCCAGGTCGCGCATGAAGTCCACGGAGACGAAGTTGTGCGGGGGGCGGTCAAGCGTCACCACGGCCACATGTCCGTCCAGCGCCAACTTCACATGATCGCCGTAAGCCGAGTTCATTTCCGCGTCCCCAAAAGGTTCCTGGCCACCACCCATTTATGCACCTCGGTGGGGCCGTCGTAGATCCGCATGGTGCGGAGCTTGGCCTGCATCAGCTGCAGCGGCAGCTCCTTGGTCATGCCCATGGCGCCGAACGCCTGCATCACCTGGTCCACCGTCTCATATGCCATTTCGGTGGCGTACCACTTGATCATGCTGATCTCGGACCGCACGTCGCGGCCCTGGTCCAGCTTCCAGGCGCAGTCGTAGGTCATCAGCCGGGCGGCATGGATTTTCGTGGCCGCTTCCGCGACCCAGAACTGGATGGCCTGCCGCTCGGACAGCGGGGCGCCGAACGTGGTCCGTTGCGGGGCGTACTCGACCAGCATGTCCAGCGCACGCTGAGCCATGCCCACCGACCAGGCCGCCATCTGGATCCGACGGGCGCCCAGCCGGGTCTGCATCGGGGCGAAGCCCGCGCCCTCCTTGCCCAGAAGCTTCCAACCCTCGACCCGGCAGCCCTCCAGCGCGACCTCGTAGGTGTACTGGCCGCCGAGCATGGGGATGCGCCGCAGGACGTTGAAGCCCGGCGCGCCCTTGTCCACGAGGAAGGCCGAGATGCCGCCCCGGGCGCCCTTCTCCCTGTCGGTGACCGCCATGAGGATGGTGAAGTCCGCCTCCGCGGCGCGGGTGATCCAGATCTTCCGGCCATCGATGATCCAGTCATCGCCGTCGCGCACGGCCCGAGTGGTCATCGCCGCGGGGTCCGAACCGGCGCCGGGCTCCGAGATGCCGATGGCTGACACGGTCTTGCCGGCGACATAGGGGGCCAGGTAGGCGGCGCGCTGACGCTCGTCCACCGTCGCCATGAGCATCCGCAGGTTCGGGCTGTCCGGCGGCAGGGTGTAGGGCGTGACCGTGCGGCCAAGCTCTTCCTCGACCCCCACCATCGCCACCATGGGCAGATCCGAGCCGCCCACATCCTCCGGGGCGTCGAGGCCCCACAGGCCGAGCTCCCGGGAGACATCGTCGAGCCGGGCGTTCTCGGCCTCGGAGAGGCCCAGCCCTTCACCCTCGGCCTCGCGGGCCATGACGCCGGGCTCAAGGGGCATCAGCTCGTCGCGGACGAACCGGGCCACCAGGTCCTTCAGCATCCGATGCTCTTCGGACAATTCGAAGTCCATTGGCCCTCCCCTGGGTAATCGCTGCTAGAGACGCATCATAGCGACGCGGGCGCAGAAAGGAGCGGTCACGTGGGGGAAGCCAAGACCTTGGCCGACAAGGCAACCGGACCATTGGCGGGTCTGCGGGTGCTGGACCTGACCAGTGTGGTGAACGGGGCCTATGCGACGCAGATCCTCGCCGACCAGGGCGCCGACGTGATCAAGCTCGAGGATCCCGGCTCGGGCCGCGGATCGGGTGGCGACATCATGCGCTGGGCGGGGCACACGCCTGACGACTGTCCGCGCGACATGGGCCCGATCTTCCTGACCATCAACCGGAACAAGCGTTCGGTGGTGCTCGACCTGAAGCAGGCCAGCGCCAAGCGCGCCCTGGTGCGGCTGATCCGCACCTGCGACGTGTTCGCCGCGTCGATCCGCTACGATGGGCTCAAGCGCCTGGGCCTGGCTTATGAGGACGTGGCGGCGATCAAGCCGGACATCGTCTACGTCCATGCCGCCGGCTACGGTTCGGACGGCCCCTATGCGGGCGAGCCGGCCTATGACGATCTCATCCAGTCCGCATCCGGCATGGCCGACATCCTTCCGCGGACCGACGGGAATCCGGCGCCGCGGATCCTTCCGACCCTGGTGGCCGACAAGGTGTCCGGCCTGTTCATGGCCCAGGCGATAACGGCGGCCCTGCTTCATCGCGCGCGGACCGGCGAGGGCCAGTTTGTCGAGGTCCCCATGCTGGAATGCGTGACCAGCTTCCTGCTGGTGGAGCACCTCTACGACCAGGCGTACCAGCCGCCCACCGGCCAGTGGGGCTACCAGCGGGTGATCAACCCCAATCGCAAGCCGTTCCGCACCAAGGACGGCTGGATCGGGCTTCTTCCGTACACGGATCGTCAGTGGGACCAGTTCTTCGACGCCGCCGGGTTCGGCGAGGCGGTGAAGTCCGACCCCCGCTTCGCCGACTACGCAACCAGAGCCAAGCACACCCGGGAGCTATACGGGCTGATCGAGCAGGCGGCCGCCACCAAGACGACCCAGGAATGGCTCGACATCCTGAAGCCCCTGTCGATCCCTGTGGTGAAGACCAACACCTTGGACGATCTCGACGCCGAGCCGCATCTGGCCGCTGTCGGCTTCTTCGAGACCTATGAACATCCCGAGGTGGGGCGCTATCGCACCATCAAGCCGCCGGTGAAGTTCGCGAGGACGCCGGCCAACATCCGACGCCATCCGCCGCGGCTTGGGGAGCATACGGAAGAGGTTCTGCGCGAGACGTCCGAAGGCGGCGCGGACGCCGCAGAATAACCGGCCAGGCTGCGAAGTTCGGCAAGGCCGGGCGCCGCAGCCCAGCCGTCGTAGGCAGGACCGGCCGGCCGGAGGCCGGCGCGGCCGGTCCGTCCGAGGCCTACTGGGTCGGGGGCGTTGCGCCCGTGGAGCCCGAGGTCGTGCCGGCGCCGCTGGTCGGCGGAGGCGTGGTTTCCGTGCCCGTGGTTCCGGTGGTCCCCATGGCGCCGGTGGTGTCGCCCATGGTCCCGGTCGTCGTTCCGGTGGTGGTTCCGGTGGTTCCCGTGGTCGCGCCACTCATCGCCGGGTCGGTGGTCGTGCCCATGGACCCCGTGGTCGTGCCCATGGTGGAGGTGTCGGCGGCCGCCCCGGTGGTGGCGGTGGCGTCGGTGGCGGCGGGTTCTTCGGTGCGCTTGCTGCAAGCGGCAAGGCCGACGGCCGCGATCATGGCGGCAGCGGTGATCAGTCGAAGCTTCACGCTGTGGTCTCCCTGAACGTATCCCCCGACCTCTCGGAGAGGTTACACGGAAAATTGAGCTCGCAATATCGTGAATGATACTTTCGGGCAGCTTTCTCGAAGCCGTGGAAAGCTGAAGCTAGCGGCGGATTAACTTTTGAAAAAGTTGCGCGTCAAGTTCTGATCAACCGCAGCCATGGTTCATCCCATAGGGGAGAAGACCGGGGCCGGCGGACGGTCGCCGTCGGTGGGTTCGAACCGCACCTTCACCCGCATCCCAATCCGCAGCGCATCGGGGTCCACGTCCACGAAATTGGTCAGCACCCGCGGCCCCTCGTCCAGGGTGACATAGCCGATGGCGTAGGGCCCGGTCGGCGAGCGCCGCATGATCGAGAAGGTGTAGACCTCTCCCGCGCCGGCGCTTTCCTCCCAGACGGTGTCGGACGAGGCGCAGAAGGGGCAGATGGCGCGCGGATACCAATGCGCCTTGCGGCAGGCAGAGCACCGCTTGATCAGGAAGCGCCCTTCGCGCGCGGCCTCCCAGAACGGCTGGCTTTCGACGGTGACGGCAGGCGCCGGGATCGGCCGGCTCAGGGTTTGCGACATGGGTCCTAGGCCTCCCGCTCCAGGATCACGGTCGCCGCGCCGTGGCGGATTCCCAGGGAGCCGCCGGTGCCGTGCGCGATGGCGAGGTCGCAGTTGGCCACCTGCACCTTCGGGTGGGCTTCGCCGCGCAGCTGGCGAACCGCCTCGATCACCTTGGTCATGCCGCCCCGATTGGTGGGGTGGTTGTTGCACAGCCCGCCCCCGTCGGTGTTGAACGGAAGCTTGCCGACGCCCGAGATCAGGTTGCCGTCGGCCACGAAGCGGCCGCCCTCACCCTTGGCGCAGAAACCCAGGTCCTCCAGCTGGACGAGGACGGTGATGGTGAAGCTGTCGTAGATGGAAGCGTACTTGATGTCGGCCGGTGTCACGCCCGCTTCGGCGAAGGCCCGGGGGCCGGACCAGACCGCGCCCGAATAGGTCAGGTCGATCTCGTCTCCGCCCAGCACGCCCTTGGGCGCCTCGCCGGCGCCCAGCACGCGGACCCTTGGCCGGCTGAGGCTTCGGGCGATTTCTGGCGAGGTCACCACCAAGGCGCCGCCGCCGTCGGTGACCACGCAGCAGTCCAGCAGGTGCAGCGGGTCGGAGATCATCCGCGAGTTCACCACCTGCTCAACCGTGACCACGTCCTTGAGATAGGCGTGCGGGTTCCACTGGGCGTGATGGGAGGCGGCGACCTTGATCCAGGCCAGCTGCTCGGAGGTGGTGCCGTACTCGTACATGTGCCGCATGGCGCACATGCCGTAGGTGTTGTGGGTGGAGCCGCCGTAGATGTGCTCGAAGCCGGCCTCCGGCGGGCCGTCGGAAAGGCCGCCCCCGCCGCCGCCCGAGCGCATGCTCGCCCCCGGACGGGAGCCGCCGTTGCGCGGCCGCCCGGCAAGGGTGATCAGCGCGACGCTGCACTTTCCCGCCGCGATCGCTTCGGCCGCATGGCCCACGTGGGCGATGTAGGAGGACCCGCCCATCTCGGTTGAGTCCATGTGCCGCACGTTCCGCAGGCCCATGTAGTCGATCATCGACAGGGCGCCGAAACCCGGCGCGTCCCCGGCGCAGAAGTAGCCGTCCACGTCGGCGAAGGAGAGGCCGGCGTCCTCGAGTGCGCCCTTGGCGCACTCGGCGTGGAGCTGCGCCGTCGTCTTGTCCGGGGCGTCGCGCGTCGGGTGCTCGAAAGCCCCCATCACATAGGCCTTGCCCTTGATGCTCATCGCCCCTCCCCACACCCGGGCTTCGAAGAATGCGATCGCTTAGCGCGCGCTCGCCACGACGCGCAACGGTGACGGCGGGGAAGGCTGACGGCGGGAACGGCGGCGTAGCGGCGCCGTTGGGAGACGGTGAGGATCGCCACCTTCAACGTCAACGGCATCGGCAGCCGGCTTCCGCGCGTGCTGGAATGGCTGGCGGAGACCGCCCCGGACGTCGCCTGCCTGCAGGAGCTGAAGACGCCGGACGAGCGCTTCCCGGCCGAGGCGATCCGCGCCGCCGGCTACGAGGCGATCTGGCTCGGGCAGAAGAGCTGGAACGGGGTCGCCATCCTCGGCCGGGGCGCGAGGCCGATAGAGATTCGACGTGGCCTGCTAGGCGAGGGCGCGGGCGCGCAGAGCCGCTACATCGAGGCGGCATGCAAGGGGGTGCTGGTGACCTGCCTCTATGCGCCGAACGGCAATCCCGTGGGCAGTGAGAAGTTCGAGGCCAAGCTCGTCTGGTACGAGCGGTTCCTGACGCGGGCCGCCGACCTGCTGGCCACGGGGCAGCCCGTTGTGCTGGCGGGAGACTACAACATCATCCCCACCGACATGGACGTCTATGTCCCCGATCGCTGGCGGGACGACGCCCTTTTCCAGCCGGTGCTGAAGGAGGCCTTCGTGCGCCTCACCGGCGCCGGCTGGACCGACGCCCTTCGGCGTCGCTATCCGGATGCGCGGGTCTACACCTTCTGGAAGCACTGGCGGAACAGCTTCGCCCGCGACGCCGGCCTGCGCATCGACCACCTGCTGCTCAGCCCGGCCGCCGCCGCCCGCATGATCGACGCCGGGGTCGACCGCGAACACCGCGGCCGCGAAAAGCCCAGCGACCATGCCCCGGTCTGGGTGGAGCTGGCCTGAAGCCGGTGTCAGTTCTGGGTAATGGCGGAGAGGGAGGGATTCGAACCCTCGATACCCTTGCGAGTATGCCGCATTTCGAGTGCGGTGCTTTCAACCACTCAGCCACCTCTCCGAACCGGGTGCGAGGGAGCGCTTCGGAAGCCCCCTGCCGAGTGAGCGGCGGAACCTACTCATACGCCTGCGGCTCCGCAAGTGGCTGTTGCGGGTGAAATGCGAAGCCGCCTCCGCTTTGCCCGACGGGCGTTCGCGGCGCTCCGGGGCCAGCCGCTTCGGCGCCGGGAACCGGAAAGTCGTCCCAGGCGTAAGGGCGGGCCTGAGGAGCGAGCCATGAGTGAGGTGTGGAGACATCAACGTGAGCGCACGGCCCTCGCCCGTATGGGGTGGCTGGCCGTTCCCGTGAGTGGCTCGGCCCTGCTGTGGGCCGGTCTCATCTGGGCCGTAACCCGGCTGCTCGGCTGATCGCCAAGCGCGCTTTCGTTCATCGGCGCGTCATCCGACGGTCGGCAAAAGCCTCCAACGGTCGTCGCTGCGTATCTGTGGCGCCCGTGTCCGCGGCCCATCGACCCGCAGACGGGCCCCGGATCCGCAAGAGCCGGGGCCCACAGTGCGGGAAGCGCCACCCGGCGTCTCTGCCGCTCGTCCGCCTTTTCCCCGCCTCGAATCCGCCCCGGCGACAGCTCCACCTTGGAGAGCGCGGCAACCCAACGGCGGCGCTGGTGTTTCGTGCCCACGCGCATTGTTGCGGAGATCTGGAGACCTCATGACGAAGACCAAGCTGATCGCGGCCGCCACCCTGGCCTGCGCCACCTTCTCGTTCGCCGCCACGCCCATGGCGGCGCATGCCCGCGAGCGGGTCTATGTCTGCGACAAGAACGTGAAGAAGAAGGCGAACAACGGAACTCTGGTGGGCGCGGTCGCGGGCGGCGTCCTGGGCAACGTTGTTGCCGGCAATGGGGCAAAGACCGAGGGCACGGTCCTGGGCGCTGGCGTCGGCGCCGTGGCGGGGCACCAGATCGCCAAGAAGAAGGCCAAGAAATCCTGCCGCTGGGTCTACCGCTGATCCGCCGACGCCTCAGCGGTGGGCTCGCGCAGGCAGAGATAGCGCGCCCGGTGGAAGTTCGGCGCGTTGTCCGTCCAGCCGGTGACGCGTCGGCTCACCAGATTGCGGTTGGCGACGAAGTAGAGCGGCGCCATCGCCTCGTCGTCGAGCATCCGCTGCTCGGCCTGGGCGAGGATCGCCGCCCGGCGATCGACATCGGGCTCCTGGTCGGCCCGGGCGAGCAGGGCGTCGTAGGCCGGATTGCGGTAGTCCCCGTAGTTCTGGGCGCCGGTGTCCGACTTTAGGAGGCCCAGGAAGGTCACGGGATCGTTGAAGTCGCCGTACCAGGCCATGGAGCCGATCTCGAAATCCCGGTTGCGGTAGGCGGCGAAGGCGACGCCATTTTCGGCCTGGGTGATGCGCGCCTCGACGCCGATGGCCCGCCAGTCGGCCTGGATCGCCTCCATCAGCATCAGGCTGTCGGTATTGTTGGGGGTGGTGATGCTGAACTTCAGCGGCCGCTCCGGCGTGAACCCGGCCTCGGCCAACAGGCGGCGCGCCTCGGCCTGCCGGTCGGCGTAGCTCATCCCTGCCCAGCGCACGCGCGGCAGGTCCTTCACATAGTTCGCGGTCATGGGCGGAACGAAGGAATAGGCCGGCTGCTGGCCCGCGCCCATCAGGCTGGCGGTGATGAACTCCCGGTCCAGGGCCATGGAGAGGGCGCGCCGCACCCGGATGTCCTGGAAAGCCTTCACGTCGCGGGTGTTGAACGACAGGTAGCCGGTGGCCAACGATAGTCCGGTGCGCGGCACGCCCGGCATGGTCTTCTGCAGCCGCCGGTAGCGGTTGGACTGGAAGCGGGTGTTCAGGTCGAGCTCGCCCCGCGCCACCCGCCGCTCGGCGCTCACCACGTCGGGTGTCGGATAGTAGTTGATCCGGTCCAGGCAGACGTTGGCGGCGTCGTAGAAGTTGGGGTTCTTCACCACGGTAATCCGGTCGCCGAGCCGCCAGGAGGCCAGCTTGAAGGCGCCGTTGGAGACGTAGCGGCCGGGCTGCACCCAGGCGTCGCCGTACTTCTCCACCACATGGCGAGGCGCGGGGAAGAAACTCGGGTGCTTTGCGAACTCGGGAAGATAGGGCGCCGGGTGGGTTAGGCGGATCTGCAGGGTTCGGGGGTCGAGCGCCTGCACGCCCAAGGCCTCCAGCGGCGCCTTGCCCTCATTCACCGCCTGGCCGTTCTCGATGACGTACAGCAGGTAGGCGTAGATCGAGGCGGTCTTCGGATCGAGCGTCCGGCGCAGGCCGAAGACGAAGTCGTCCGCCGTCACCGGCCGGCCGTCGGACCAGAGGGCGGGACGCAGATGGAAGGTCCAGGTGAGCCCGTCCAGCGTCGTCTCCCAGCGGGCGGCCATGCCGGGCGCGGGCGAGCCGTCAGGGGCGTCCGTGGTCAGGCCCATCATCAGGTCGCTGATGATGGTGACCTCATCGACCAGATTGGACTTCTGCGGGTCGAGCGTCGCCGGTTCGGTGTTGTTGCCGTACTCGAGGCAAACCTGGCTGGTTGGGCAGGGGGCGCGCATGGCCTGGTCCTGGCAGGCGCCCGACATCAGGACGGCGGACAGGGCGGCAAGCAGGGCGAGGCGGGTGGGCGGCATCTTCGGCCGCATCAGTCCCCCGCCACCGCGAAAAGTCGAGACCTAGTGAAGCCTGAACTCGGCGCCTACTGCCTTCAACTCGGCGGGCCGGATCAACCGATCGTGGCCCACGGTGACCTTGAACAGCGGACCTTCCAGGCTGGTCTTCCAGAAGTCGAGGAACTTCTTGAGGACCGGAAAGTCGGGGAAGATGTCGTAGTCCTGCCAGATGTAGCTCTGCAGCAGCGCCGGATGGTCCGGCAGGCGGTAGAGGATCTCCGCCGTGGTCAGGCCGTAGCCTTCGAGCTGCTTGCGGAATTGTGGCGACACCAGCATCCCATGACCTCGCAACTGTCGTTCCGAGCGGACGGCGTGACGCCGCACGCTTAGGGAACATACGCACGATTCGCGAAGAAAGTTCCAATATTACAACGTGTTAGCACTCAACCTCGCGATCTGCTGCCAAGCTGCCTAGGGCTTGAACAGGCGCGGCTCCAGACGAAGCTGGATCGGCGCAGGAAACAGGCGCCAGCCGTGGTCACGGATGGCCGTGTTGCTTTCCACCGCCCGCCGACCGTCTGCCAGGGACCAGGTGACGTGATAGGTGGATCCATCCGGCCGGTCGGTGGTCCCGCCGATCCGGACCACCATGGCCTGCACGCCCTGGCCGTCGTCGGCCTCGCCGACGATCTCGCCCACGGTCTCGGTCGGCAGCTTCGGGTTCGACGGCTGGAAGGCGAGGGTCACATGGTCGGCCACCACGTTGGCGTAGCGGGGCGGCAGCCGGTCCAGCAGTTCGGAGCGTTCGCTCGGGTCCAGGGCCCATCCGATGAAGATCCGCATGGCGCTCAGACCCTCGGAGCCCGAGCCACGAAGCCTTCGGCCCCGAACACCCGCTGATAGCGGGCGATCTCGGCGGCTTCGCCCGTCGCCTTCGCGGGGTTGTCGGAGAGCTTCACCGCCGGACGTCCGCCAGCCTCGGTGACCTTGCACACGAGGGAGATCGGCTCCAGCCCGGGAGCCTCGGCGCAGCCTTCCATGTCGTTGGTGAGGTTGGTGCCCCAGCCGAAGCTGACGCCCACCCGGCCGTGGAAACGGGCGTGCAGGGCCTCGATGAGTTCCAGGTCCAGCGCGTCGGAGAAGATCAACAGCTTGTCCAACGGGTCGCGTCCCTTGCGCCGCCACCAGTCGATCAGGGCCTCGCCGGCCTCCTCCGGCGGGGCGGAATCGGGACGCACGCCTCGCCAGTCGGCCACCCAGGCCGGGGCGTCGCGAAAGAAGGCGACGGAGCCGAAGGTGTCGGGCAGGACAATCCGCAGCGCCTGTGGATAGAGGCCGGCCCAGTCCTCCAGCACCTGGTAGGGCGCCCGGGCGAGGGCCTCGTCATCCGGCGCCAGGGCGGCCAGCACCATCGGCAGCTCGTGACCGTTGGTGCCGACGGCGGGCATCTCCAGGCTCCGGGCGAGCAGCACGTTACTGGTGCCCTGGAAGGCGGGCCCCAGACGCTCGCGCATCACCTCCAGGCAGATGCGCTGCCATTCCAATCCGTGGCGCCGGCGGGTGCCGAAGTCGGTGAGCGACAGACCGGGAAGGGCCCGCAGGCGCTCGGCCTTGGCTTCGAGCCGGCCGAGGGCGCAGCGGTAGAGGTGCTCGCGGCCATCCTGGCCCAGGCTGCGGATCGCCCGCCGCGCCCGCAGGGCGCTGACGATGGTGAGGGCCGGGATCTCCCACAGGGTCGCCTCCGCCCATGAGCCATCGAAGGCGAGTTCCAGCTGACCATCCTTCAGGGTCGCCTCGTACGCCGGCAGGCGCAGGCTGGGCAGCCAGGCGAGGAAGTCAGGGGCGAACAGGTCTCGGCGCCCGTAGAACTCAGTCTCGCCCAGCCAGGCCACTTCCTCGGCCGTAAAAGCCAGGGTGCAGACATGGTCGAGCTCGGCGCGCAGCTCAGCCAGGTCGATCTCGTCCGCCAGGCGGACGTTGCGGGTGCGGTTGACCAGGGAGAAGGTCACCGGAACCTCGGCGTACCGCCGCCAGATGAGCTGCAGCATCAGCAGTTTGTAGAAGTCGGTATCCAGCAGCGAGTTGACCAAGGGGTCTACGGCGCTCCGGCGGCTGGCGAGGTCGGCGTTCATGGGGCGAACAGGTCCGGTCGCCGCACCCTCAGCGCAAGGACCACGGCCAGGGTCTTCAGATCCTCGATGCGGCGCTGCTCCACCCAGCTCCAGACCAGCGCAAGCGGCGCCTCCTCGACGGTGATGTGCTCGTCCTCGCCCTCGGCCCCGCCGCCCTCCGCCACGCGGTCGGCCGCCGTATACTGAGCCAGGAACAGGTCGATCCTCTCGGACGAGACGCCGGGGCAGGTGTAGGGCGAGCCCACGGCCTCAAGGCGGCCGAGGCGGACGCCCACCTCCTCCAGCGCTTCGCGCACGGCGGTTTCCTCGGGGTCCTCGTTCTCGACCAGACCGGCGGGCGCCTCCAGCAGTTCGGGCGGGCCGCCGGCCCAGATCACCGGCGCCCGGGGCAGGTTGACGAGCAGCGCGCAGCGTCGCTCGGGATCATAGGGCAGGACGCAGGCGGCGCGGCCATGGTGCTCGATCTCACGGCGGAACGGCTGCCCTCCGGGGGCCGCCAGGGTGGCCACCATCAGCGTCGACCAGCCCTGATACACCGTCTCGACCTTGCGCAGTTCGACCGCCATCTCGCCTCCTGGATTCCCCGTCTCCGCAACCGCCTGCGCGGCCTGCGGTTGCGTTACGAAAGCTACGGTTCGACGCCTGGAACGTTGGACGGTGGCGGCGCTCGTGCGACCTAACCCGGGGCCTTAGCCGAGTGAGGCGCGCAGCATCCAGTGGTGCTTCTCGTGCGCCTGGATGCGATCATCGATGATGGCGGCGGTGACATCGTCCGCGCTCTCACGGGCGGCGCGCGCCGTCTTGATCAGCGCCTCATGGTCGGCGACCAGCTCCTTGAGCATGGCTTGGCTATCCTTGGTGGGATCACCGTCCTGGATGCCCGACAGGTTGCCGAAGCTGCGGTAACCCATGGGCGCGGACTCGCCGAGGGCGCGGATGCGTTCGGCAATCTCGTCGATGGCCTGCCACATCTCGGTGTACTGCTCCATGAACATGGCGTGCAGCGAGTGGAAGTTCGGCCCGCGGACGTTCCAGTGGTAGCCGTGGGTCTTCAGATAGACCGCGTAGGTGTCGGCCAGCAGCTTCGACAGCCCGGCAGTTACAGTGTCCTTCTCGGCCATTTGGCTCTCCCTGGTTTGTCTCGGTCTTACACCTGGCTCGTCTGCGTAATGCGGGGACGGGCCACGGCTCGCGCCGGGCTGCGGCGCGCCCAGGCGCGCTCGTGCAAGGCGAAAGCGATCGTCTGGAAGATGGGTTCGATCAGACCAACGGCCAGGGCCGCGCGCCAATTCTGCGTCAAGGCATAGGCGACCCCGATCGCCACGATCATGTGGACGATGGACCAGCTGGCTGTCTTGGCGGCGAGGCGCATCGTGAAACGTCCTTATTGCGAACGATTCTCATATAACTCACGCCAATCGAAATGCAAGAAACGAAAGGAAGTTTCTCTATCCCTTTCCCGCTAGTCGCGCCGTGTCAGGGCGTCCGGGGCGGCACCGTCCAGCGGTAGATGGTGCCGCCGGCGGTGGTCACCTGTGTCTGTTCCGGCTCCCAGTCGCCCATGGGGAAGGCGTGGCTGACGATGCGGGTTCCGGGTTTCAGCTGCAGCAGGCGGGGCATCAGCTTCTCGTTGAGGCTGGGCAGGAGGTAAAGGGTGATCACACTGGCCTCGCCGAAGTCGGCCTCGAACAGATCCTCCTGGCGGAAGCTGACCAGCTCGGTGACCCCCGCGGACTTGGCGTTCTCGTTCGCCTCTCGGATACGGTTTGGATCAATGTCGATGCCAACGCCACGGACGCCGTACTGCTTGGCGGCCGCGATGGGGATGCGCCCGTCGCCCGAGCCGAGGTCGTAGAGCACGTCGCCGGGCTTCACCTCGCCCAGCTTCAGCATGGCGTCGACCGTCTCGGGCGGCGTCGGCACATAGATGACGTCGGGGCCGCGATCCGGCGGCGCCTTCCGCGCGGACTGCGCCTCCGCGTCCTGGACCACGGGCGGGGCCTGGCAGGCGATCAGCGCCAGGGCGGCGATGAAGAGGTACGCTTTCACGGGTCCTTTCATGGGGTCGTCTCCTCTGTCCGGGGTGTGTCGGTGCGGGGTCTCAAAGGGATGAGCAGCAGGCCGCCGGCCGCCAGGATCGCCACGCCCAGCAGGGCACCCTCGCCGGTGTAGGCCAGGCTGGACCACAGCAGATAGGCGTTGGTGGCGATGAACAGGGCGGGCAGCACGGGATAGAGCGGGACCCGGAACGGCCGGGGCGTGTGGCGATCGATCATGCGCAGGCGGATCAGGGCGACACCGACCAGGAGGAAGAACCCCCAGAAGACCGGCGCGGTGTATTCCACGGCAAGGCGGAAGCCGTCGCGCGCAAAGGCGCCGACCCCCACCAGGGCCAGGGAGGCCGCGCCCTGCAGCAGCAGCCCGTTGCGCGGCGTCGCCGCGTCTTCGTCCCAGCGGCCGAGGGCCGCCAGGCGGGGGTTGTCGCGGCCCAGGGCCCAGGCGGTGCGGGCGCCGGTGAAGACCGTGGCGTTGGCCGAGGTCAGGGCCGCCACCGCCACCACAGCGCTGACCGCCACCGCCCCGGCCGGCCCGAACGCCAGCCGCATCAGGTCGGCCGCGACGGCTTCCGAGCCGGCGGTCCCTGCCAAGCCGAGAGCCCGCAGATAGGCGAGGTTGGCCAGCAGATAGAGGACGGTGATCAGCAGCAGGCTGGCGATGAGCACCGGCGCCATGCGCCGCCGCGCGTCCTTGAGTTCGGCCGACACATAGGCGGCCTCGTTCCAGCCGCCGAAGGTGAGCAGGACGAAGACCATCATCAGGCCGAAGTGCGAAGTCTCGGAAGGCGCCGGGCCCGGAGCCGCGGCGGGCGCGATCATCAGGCCGGCGACGATCACCCCGACCAATCCGGCCACTTCGGCGATGGTCAGCCACATCTGGGTGCGGGCGCCGGCGTTCACGCCGATCCACTGTACGCCCGTGATGCCGACGACCGCTGCGGCGGCATAGATGGCCGGTGAGAAGGGGCCCAGCGGGACAAGCGCGGTCATGTAGTCGCCGAACACGAAGGCGAGCAGGGCCACCGAGCCGGTCTGGATCACCGACAGCCGGGCCCATCCGTAGAGGAAGGCTAGCTTCCGTCCGAACGCCCGCGCCAGGTAGTGGTAGTCTCCGCCGGCGTGGGGATAGGTGGTGGCCAGCTCGGCGTAGCAGAGCGCCCCCACGAGCGAGATCAGGCCGCCCGCCAGCCAGGCCAGCAGCACCGACGCGGCGCCGTCGGCGGCTCCGGCCACCAGCGAAGGCGTTCGGAAGATCCCTGCGCCGACCACGATGCCCACCGTGATCGCCATCGCCTCGCGCACCCCCAGGGTTTCGCGGACGCCGCCAGGCTGGACCGTGGCCATGCGCTTCCTCGAAGGGCGCGCCGCAGCCGGCGCGGGTTACCAGCGTAACTGTGGCTGGCTCAGGGGCGGCGGGGTCAACAACCAATGACGGATCAGCTCGGGAAAGGCGATCACGGGTCCGTGATTGCGGCTGAACCAAATACGCATCCGGTGGCGCTGCGGCCGTGGGCGCCCTTCCTGTCGCCGCACCGGGCGCCCACCTGCGGATCCATGTCCGACGACGCCCAACCCAAGTTGTTCGATCCGCCCGCCCCGGCAGGCCCGCCGGGCTTCGTCTACCGGGCGGAGTTCGTCTCCGAAGCCGAGGCCGAAGAGTTGGCCGACCGGCTGGCGGAGCTGCCGTTCGAACCGTTCCGGTTCCGGGGCTACGAGGGCCGCCGCCGGGTCCATTCCTTCGGTTGGCGCTATGACTTCACGGGCCCGGGACTCGTGCGCGCCGAGCCGCTGCCGGGCTGGCTGACGCCGCTTCGTGATCGGGCCGCAGACCTCGCGGGCCTTCCCGGCGAGGCCTTCCAGCACGTGCTGATCAATGAGTATCGCACCGGCGCGCCTATCGGCTGGCACCGCGACCGCCCGGTATTCGAGAAGGTGGTGGGCGTCTCCCTCGGCGGCCCGACGACGATGCGTTTCCGCCGGCGGCGGGGCGAGCGGTTCGAGCGCCTGAATATCCCGCTGGCGCACCGCTCGGCCTATCTGCTGGATGGTCCCGCCCGCAGCGAGTGGGAGCACAGCCTGCCGGAAGCCCAGGCCCATCGATACTCGATCACCTTCCGCAATCTGCTGGCCGACGCGGATCAAGGGAGATGATGGTTGCGGAACAATGTTCCGCAGTCGCTAATCGCGCCAAGCCGGTCGACCGGGCCTTTGTTTCCCGTTCGGAAGAAGTCCTTCTCATTGAGTGCGCTTTACTTTCGCCCCGGTGAAGGTCGATCTGTGTCGTTCCCATCCTCAGAGGAAGCCACCCGTGCAATTCAAGTATGTTGTGACCGCCGCCATCGCCGCCGCCGTCGTGTCGGCCGGCGTGGTCCAGGCCCAGGACGCGCTTACCCGCAAGCCGGCGGAGGTGCGCGCCGGGACATACACGCTCGATCCCACGCATTCGAAGATCACCTGGTTCGTGAGCCACCTGGGCTTCTCGACCTACGCCGGGCAATTCGCCGGGGCGACCGGCGGCCTGACCCTCGATCCCAAGGCTCCAACGAACGCCAAGCTTGAAGTGACGGTGAAGACTGATGACGTCGGCACCCTCAACGCCGACCTGGACAAGCACCTGAAGACGCCGGACTTCCTCGACACGGCGAAGTTCCCGACGGCGACCTTCAAGGCCACGCGGATCGTCCTGACGGACGACAACGAGGCGGACATCTATGGGGACCTGACCCTGCGCGGCGTCACCAAGCCCATCAAGATCGAGGCCGAGTTCAACCAGGCCGGGGTCAATCCGCTCGACAAGACCTACACCATCGGCTTCGACGGCGAGGCGACCATCCGCCGGTCGGAGTTCGGCATCGCCTATGCCTTGCCGGCCGTCGGCGACGAGGTGAAGCTGAAGATCGAGGCCGAGTTCAAGGCCGCGAAATAGGCAAGAAAAAGGGCCGCCCTTCCAGGCGGCCCTTCCGCTTCAGGCCCTGGTGTTGGGACCTAGAAGATCTCAAAGAGGCCGGCCGCGCCCATGCCGCCGCCCACGCACATGGTGACGACGCCGTATTTCGCGCCCCGGCGCTTGCCCTCGTAGAGCAGGTGCGCGGTGCAGCGGGCGCCGGTCATGCCGTAGGGGTGGCCGATCGAGATTGAGCCGCCAGAGACGTTCAGCTTCTCGTTCGGAATGCCCAGCTTGTCCCGGCAGTAGAGGACCTGCGAGGCGAAGGCCTCGTTCAGCTCCCAGATGTCGATGTCGTCGATGGTCAGGCCATTCCGCTCCAGCAGCTTCGGGATCGCGAAGACCGGCCCGATGCCCATCTCCTCGGGACCGCAACCGGCCACCGCCATGCCCCGGTACGCGCCGAGGGCCTGAAGGCCGCGCTTTTCCGCCTCCTTGCGCTCCATGAGCAGCACCGCGGCCGAGCCATCCGACAGCTGGCTGGCGTTGCCGGCGGTCACGAACTTGCCCTGGGGCACGTAGCGGCCGCCCTTGAACACCGGCTGCAGCTTCTGGAGGTCCTCCAGGGTGGTCTGCGGGCGGTTGCCCTCGTCGCGGTCGAGGGTGATCTCCTTGTCGGCCGTCTCGCCGGTCTCCTTGTTGACCAGCACCTTCATGATCGTGGTCACCGGCACGATCTCGCTGGCGAACCGGCCCTCGGCCTGGGCCTGGGCGGTGCGCTGCTGGGACTGCAGGGCGTATTCGTCCTGCGCCTCGCGGGAGACGCCGTAGCGTTCGGCGACGATCTCGGCCGTCTCGATCATCGAGACGCCCAGTTCTGGCGCGTGCTCCTTCAGCCACGGGTCGGTGGCCATGAAGCGGTTCACCTTGTCGTTCTGCACCAGGCTGATCGACTCGATGCCTGCGCCGATGGCGATCGGGGCGCCGTCGTTGATGATGTACTTGGCCGCCGTGGCCACGGCCATCAGGCCCGAGCTGCACTGGCGGTCGATCGTCATGCCCGAGACGGTGTTGGGCATGCCGGCCCGCAGAGCGGCCTGGCGGGCGATGTTGTTGCCGGTGGTGCCCTGCTGCAGGGCGCAGCCCATGGCCACGTCGTCGACCTCGGCCGGATCGATCCCGGCCTGGGCGACCACAGCCCGCAGCGACTCGGCGCCGAGGGTCGCGCCATAGGTGTTGTTGAACGCGCCGCGGTAGGCCTTGCCGATGGGGGTCCGCTTGGCGGCGACGATGACGGCTTCGCGCATCGTGGATCCTGACGTTCTAGGGAGGTTTCGGACAAGGAAACGGCGGGTCGATCCGGGACCGCCCGCCGCTTCGTGGTTTTCGTTGCTAGGCCTTGAGGTCCGAGAACTTCTTGCCCTCGGCGACCAGCTTCTCCAGCAGCGCTGACGGCTTGAAGTCGTCGCCCATGGAGTCCTGGAACTCCTTCATCTTGGCGAGCACCTTATCGGGGCCGACCTGGTCTCCGTAGAACATCGGGCCGCCGCGATAGACCGGCCAGCCGTAGCCGTTGACCCAGACCACATCGATGTCCGACGGACGGATGGCCTTGCCCTCCTCGAGGATCTTCGCGCCCTCGTTGATCATCGGATAGACGCAGCGCTCCAGGATCTCCTCGTCCGAGATGGTGCGGGCGTTGATGCCCTTCTTGGCGCGGAAGTCCTGGATGATCTTCTCGGTGACCGGGCTGGGCTTGGCCGTCCGGTTCTCGTCGTAGTCGTAGAAGCCGGCGCCGGTCTTCTGGCCGCGGCGGTCCATCTCGCAGAGCACGTCGCGCAGGGTCTCGCCCTTCGAGTTCTCCTTCACCCAGCCGATGTCGAGGCCGGCCAGGTCGCTCATGGCGAACGGGCCCATGGGGAAGCCGAAGTCGTAGAGGACGCGGTCGATGTCCCAGGGCATGGCGCCTTCCAGCACCAGCTTGTTGGCCTCGCGCTGGCGCTGGCTCAGCATGCGGTTGCCGATGAAGCCGGGGCACACGCCCGCGAGCACCGCGACCTTGCCGATCTTCTTGGCCAGCTTCATCGAGGTGGCGATGACGTCCTTGCCGGTGTGGTCGGCGCGGATGATCTCCAGCAGCTTCATGACATTGGCGGGCGAGAAGAAGTGCAGGCCGATGACGTCCTGCGGCCGCTTCGTGGCCGAAGCGATCTCGTCGATGTTCAGGTAGCTGGTGTTGCTGGCCAGGATCGCGCCCGGCTTGGCGATGCCGTCAAGCTTGGAGAACACGTCCTTCTTGATGTCCATCCGCTCGAAAACGGCCTCAATGATGAGGTCGCAGTCGGCGAAGTCGTTCATGTCCAGCGAGCCGGTCAGCAGGCTCATCCGCTTCTCGGTCTCTTCCGGCTTGGCGCCCCGCGAACGCTCATAGTTCTTCCGGATGGTGGCGATGCCGCGGTCAAGGGCCTCCTGCTTGAGCTCCACGATCGTCACCGGGATGCCGGCGTTCAGGAAGTTCATGCTGATCCCGCCGCCCATGGTGCCGGCGCCGAGCACGCCGACCTTCTTGATCTCGCGGACCGGGGTGTCGTCCGGCACGTCGGGGATCTTGTTGGCCTGACGTTCAGCGAAGAAGTAGTAGCGCTGGGCGGTCGACTGCGGACCGGTCATCAGTTCCATGAACAGCTTGCGCTCGATGGCCAGGCCCTCGTCGAAGCTCGCCGAGTTCACCGCCGCCTCGATGCAGCGGATGTTGTACTCGGGCGCCAGGAAGCCGCGGAACTTGCGGGCGTTGGCCTTGCGGAAGTCGGCGAAGATCTCCGGCTTGCCCTTGGCTTCTTCCAGCTTGGCGTTGTTGTCGCGCACCTTCACCAGGGGCTTGTTCTCGGCCACCACCTTGCGGGCGAAGGCGATGGCGCCTTCCTTCAGCTGGCCTTCCTCGACCAGCTCGTCCACGAGTCCCATGGCCAGGGCTTCCTTGGCGGGGGCGTGGCGGCCCGAGGTGACCATCTCCAGGGCCTTCTCGACCCCGGCGATGCGGGGCAGGCGCTGGGTGCCGCCCGCGCCGGGCAGCAGGCCGAGGGCGACTTCCGGCAGGCCGAGCCTGGCCGAGGGGACCGCCACCCGGTAGTGGGCGCAGAGGGCCACTTCCAGGCCGCCGCCCAGAGCCGTCCCGTGGATTGCGGCGATGACCGGCTTGGGCGAGTTCTCCATCTGGGCCTGCACTTCCGGCAGGCTGGCGCCCTTCATGGCGCCGCCGAATTCGGTGATGTCGGCTCCGGCGATGAAGGTGCGGCCGTCGCAGATCAGCACGATGGCCTTGGCGTCGCTGGCGATGGCCTGCTTGAAGCCTTCGAACAGCCCGTCCCGCACATTGGCCGACAGGGCGTTCACCGGGGGCGAATTCAGGGTGACGACGGCGATGTCGCCTTCGTGGGTCAGGGTCGTGACGGAGTTGATCTCACTCATGGCCGCTTCCTTGTATGCGCTGGAAATGGAGCCGTCTGAAATTCTGGCAAGGCTTGAATTCAAACGCTTGTTATAGACCTCTCAGGAGGGGGCCAAGTGCAAAGTGCACGGCCGGTCCCATCGGCCAGGGAGGTTTGAGAGATGGCGTCCGATCTGTTCTCGCTGGAGGGCCGCGTCGCCCTTGTGACCGGTGGCTCGCGGGGCATCGGCAAGATGATCGCCCGGGGCTTCATCGACCAGGGCGCAAAGGTCTACATCTCCTCGCGCAAGCCGGACGCCTGCGACGCCACGGCGGAGGAGCTGGGGCCCAACTGCATTTCTCTGCCGCAGGACATCTCGACCCTGGACGGCGTCAAGCGCCTCGCCGGACTGATCGCCGAGCGGGAACCCAAGCTGGACATCCTGGTCAACAACGCGGGTGCGGCGTGGGCTGCGGATTTCGACGAATTCCCCGAAAGCGGCTGGGACAAGGTGATGAACCTGAACCTGAAGTCGCCCTTCTTCCTGACCCAGGCGCTGCACGGCGCCTTGAAGGCGGCGGCCAGCGATGAAAGGCCGGCGAAGGTCATCAATATCGCTTCGATCGACGGCCTGGCCCTCAATCCGCTCGAGACCTATTCCTACCACGCCTCGAAGTCGGCGCTGATCTACCTCACCCGCCGGATGGCGGCGAAGCTGGTCAAGGACCGCATCGTGGTCACCGCCATCGCCCCTGGTCCCTTCGCCTCCGAGATGAACCGCGCGGCCCGCGACCACAGCGACGAGGTGGCCCGGCGGGTCCCGCTCGGCCGGATCGGGCGCGACGACGACATGGCCGCCACCGCGATCTTCCTGGCCTCGCGCGCCGGCGACTATGTGGTGGGCGCCACGATCCCGGTGGACGGCGGGGTCGCCCTGGCCACCCTGCCGCGGGAAGCCATCGCCGGCTGATCGGTCGCCGCAACTGGATTTGGAATTGGGCGGACGCGGCGGGAAATGCGTTATGCATTTCCCCAAGCGTCACAGCCGAGCTCGTCCTTGACCGACACCGCCGCCCGCAAAGTCCCGCTCCTGCGCCTGATCCTGGTGCTGGTGGGCGTGGTCCTGGTGGTCGCCGCATCGCTCGCCTGGCTCAACCGACGGACCCTGGCCCGGGAGGCGCTGACCGGCTGGCTCCGGTCCAAGGGCATCGCCTCGGAGGCCGAGGTTTACGCCATCGGCCCGGCCAGCTTCTCGGCGCGGCTGCGGATCGGCGACCCCGCGCGTCCCGACTTCGAGGCCGACCGGGCCGACGTCCGCTACCGTTTCAACGGGCTCGGGGTGGAGGTGCTCTCCGTCAGCCTGCGGCGGCCGGTGCTGCGAGCCTCGCTGCAGGGCGGTCGGCTGAGCGTCGGCGAGCTTGATCCGCTGATCGCCGAGTTCCGCAGGCGCCCGCCCCGGCCCGACGCGGCGCGGCCGGCCATCGCCATCGATGACGGCGTCCTGTGGCTTGCCACCGACTACGGACCGCTCCGCGTCACCGCCGATGCGCGGGTCGAGGACAACCGGCTCGTCTCCCTGGCCGCCGTCGCTGATCCGGCGCGCCTGCGCGGCCCCAGCTTCTCGGCCGAGATCGGGCGGACGCGGGTGGCGGTCACCACCCGCGGGTCGCGCGTCTCGGCCCGCGTCGAAGCCCCGTTCGCCCGTGCCGACACCGGCGCATTCGAGGCCCGGGGCGGTCGGCTGCTGCTCACGGCGGATGCGCCCTATCCCGACCTGGAGCGCCGGCGGGGAGACGGGGCGCTGACCGTCAACCTGCGGCTCCACGCCGAACGGCTCCACGCCGGCGCAGAGAGTCTCCACGCCGTCGACGCCGATCTCGGCTTCGTGGGCGACAGCCGCGGCTGGATTCCCGATCTGGCGGTCACCGGACGCGTCGTGGGCAGCGTGCGCGCGGATTCTGGTGACGTGGGCCCGGGGCGCGTGGGCGGCGTGCGTCTGGCCCTCGCCAGTGACGACCTGCGTTGGACACGGGCGGGCGGGGACCGGATTGCGGCCACCCTCCAGACGACGATCGTCGCTGACCGCGCGCAGGCGGCGGGGCTGACCCTCACGCGAGCGGCGCTGACCGCCAAAGGGCCTGTCGCTGTGGCGAGGGATGGTCTCCGGGCGGCGCTGTCGGGAAGTCTCGTCGGCCACGGCGGCTACGTCGGCCTGGGTCCTGTCACCGCGCAGGACGCGGGCGACATGGCGTCCATCAAGCGCGCCGCCAGGGGCTTCAGCGTCGCCGCGCCCGCTGCGCGGTTCACCCTTGCGCCCGGCGAGGCGCCGATCCTGACCCTGGCCCAGCCCCTGGTGTTGCGTCCCGATCGCGGCGGGGAGGTGCGCCTCGCCAGCCTTGGCCCGGACGACTGGCGCCTGACCGCCCGTGGCGGTGGCCTGCCACTGGTTGACGCGACGGTTCGCGACCTTCGGTTCGCATCGGCCGGCGCGTCGGGCGACCTCGCGCTCAAGACCACCCTGTCGATTGGGCCGCTGGAGCAGGCTCGGATCGACGCCGCCGGCCGCCTGAAGATCGCTGGCGGCGCGGTGAGCCTGGCGGCGACCCGCTGCGCCACTCTCGAGGCGGCGAAGCTGGAGTTCGGGCAGAACGACGTGGCCGCCCTGAAGACGCGGCTGTGCCCCGGTTCCGAGCCGCTGTTCCGCATGGCGGGTGGCGACTGGCGGATTGCGGGGCGGGCCGAGGCGGCCTCGGCGGACGCCCTGTTCCTGCAGGCCGGGGTTCGCGACGCCCATGGCCCGGTGAGCCTTGGCCTTAAGGGCGGACGGCTGGACGCCGACGCCCGCATCGCTTCGGCCCGGTTGATCGACGTGGCCGCCAACACCCGCTTCCACGCCATGGCCCTCACCGGCGTCGCCCGCGCCCGTCGCGACATCTGGACCGCGGGCCTGGATTTCGCCGCCGGCGGTCACCGCATCGCCCACGCCGAGCTCATCCACGACGGTCCGAGCGGCCAGGGGCGGGTGGATATCGATACCGGTGCGCTGACCTTCGCCGAAGAGGGGCTGCAACCCGACCGGATCTCGCCGCTTCTTGAGGCCCTGGGTTCGCCGGCAGTGGGCGAGGCGCGTTTCACCGGCGGCTTCGCCTGGAATCCGGTGGCGGGGATCAGCGCCGGCACGCTGACCGTCCCGCGCCTCGACTTCGTCAGCTTGGCAGGCGCGGTCACCGGCCTGTCGGGAACCCTGGAACTCACCAGCCTGGCGCCCCTTGTGGCCGCGCCCGACCAGCTGGTGAGCATCGAACGCCTGGAATCCATCGTGCCGGTGACCGATCTTTCGGCCAAGGTCGGCCTCAAGGACGATGTCGTGCAGGTCGCCGCCGGAACGGCGAGCGTCTCCGGCGGCCGGGCGATCATCGAGACGCTGGAACTGCCCCTGGATCCCGCGGCGACGCGGAAGGGCGTCCTGGCCCTGGAGGGCGTCCAATTGAGCGACCTCGTGGAAGCCTCGCCGTTCGGCGGGAAGGTCACGCTGGACGCCGTCGTCTCCGGACGCGTCCCGTTCGAATCCACAGGACAGCGGATCCGGATCTTCGGCGGCGAGCTGAAGGCGATCCAGCCAGGCCGCCTTTCCATCCAGCGGGAAGCGCTCACCGGCCTGCAAAGCGAGCCCGTCGCCGTCGAGGGCGGCGCTGCACGGCTCGTCGACGAGGACCAGGCGAACGCGGTCGTCACCGACTTCGCCTACCAGGCCATGGAGAACCTGGCTTTCGACCAATTGGCGCTCAGCCTGAACAGCCACGACGATGGGCGCCTGGGAGCCCTCTTCCACATCGTCGGAAGGCACGACCCGCCGCGCAGGCAGCAGATCCGCCTCGGCCTGCTGGATATCTTGCGCCGCCAGTTCCTGAACAAGCCCCTGCCGCTGCCGTCGGGCACGGGCGTGAACCTCACTCTCGACACGACGCTGAACCTGGATGATCTGTTGGCCGATTTCGCCGAGTACAACCGGCTGCGCAGTTCAGGACCGGTTCAGCCCTGACCTTGCAAGATCACCTCATGAATGGGAGACCGCCGCGATGATTCTCCGCCGACCGGCCTTCGCCGCAGCCGGAGCGCTTTCGCTCCTCGGTGCGGGGCTAGCCGCCTGCACGCCAACCGTCCGAGTGGAGGTCGCGCCGATCAATATCTACGCCAAGCTGGACGCCGACGTCCGGCTGCGTCTGGACGAGGACGTCAAAGCCCTCATCCAGAAGAACCCCGAACTGTTCTAAAGGAGGACATGGCTATGAACGGACGTGACCTCATGGGCCTTTCCGCCCCCCTCGGCGCGGCGGTGCTCGCCGCCCTCGTCAGCGCCACTCCAGTGGCCGCCCAGGCGATGAACGCAAAGACCGCCGTCGACGCCGCCAAGGCGCAAGGGATCGTGGGTGAGCAGGCCGACGGCTTCCTGGGCTTCGTCAAACCCACCTCGGATCCGGCCCTGCAGGCTGCGGTCAACGAGATCAATGCGGGCCGCGCCAAGCTGTACCGCGAGGCGGCCGCCAAGAACGGCGTCAGCGTGGAAGCGGCGGGGGCGGCGGCCTTCAACACTGTGGTCGAGGCCCGGCTGAAGCCCGGTGAGTACTACAAGCCGGCCGGCGGCGGCTGGGTCCGCAAGTAGGCCAGGGTCAAGCCCCAGGTGGGGGACATCTTCCGCCGCGGCCACAGGGAGGCTGCACCTCCTGCGGGTGGTCTTCCACCGTTGAAATACTGAACCGT
>JAEYNH010000029.1 GCA_023412655.1 Pseudomonadota bacterium
CGGCAGCGTAAGCGTGCGTTTGAAAGTCGGCCTCGCGGTGCTTATCGCCGCCCTGGGCCTCATGGTTCTGGTTGGCCTGTGCCTTCCCCGAACACCCGCCAGGATGACGGCGGGTCTGCCGGCGAGCGTGACGGTGGCGGGGGCCTGGAACGGCGTCGCGCCCTGCCTCGCCCCCACGGAAGCGGACTATGTGGCAGCGGGCGCGGGGCCGCCGGAAAGGGGCCGCATCGCCGGCTTCGATCTCCGTGGGACCGCCCCCGAGCTCTCGGCCTTCGCGGCCCTGGCCGAGGCCGCCGACCTCCAGGTGGTGCGCGGCGCCGGCGGATGCGGGGATGTGAACTGCGCCGCCAGGCTGCTGTTCGGCGAAGATTACGGGCCGCGGCTGCTACGGCTCGCCGTGGAGCACCACTACTTCGCCTTCGGGCCGGAAGGCCGGGTCAGTCGCGACTGGTCCGTCGAAGACCTGGATGAGGTGATCGCCGCCTTCGCGGACCTGCCGCCCAGCCTGTTCCCGCTGTCGGACGAGTTCCGGCGGATCTGGCACGACCACGGGCGCCTGGGCCGCATGGCGGCGAGCCTGGGGCGCGGCGTGGACGTCGTCGCCCGGGCCGGTCACGGCGTCGAAGGCATCGTCATCGGCCCGGGCTGGCACAGGGCCGAGGCGGCCGAGCGCCGCGCCAGCCTCGTCCATGAGATCGCCCACGAACTGGCCCGCGTCCGCGGCCGGAGCTTCAACTGGCGCGACGCCTGGAGAGACCAGATGGCGGCCGATGCGGCCCGGATAGATGCGTTCTCGGCGGGAGGTGTCTCGCCCTATGCGGCCGTCAGCCTCGACGAGGACTTCGCGGAAAGCGTCACCGCCTACCGCTACCGGGCCCCGGCCCTGAAGCGGACCGCGCCGCATCGGTACGCCTTCCTCAAGGTCTGGGTGTTCGACGGGCTCGAATACGGCACGGCCGCGGCCTGTGCGGCGGCGCCGCTCAGCGCCCAGGTGGACGAGGCCGCGCGGACCGCGCTTCTGGGCGGAGAGGCGCTGGGCGGATCGCAGGCTCAGCGGCAATGCGCCGGCCGGCCGACCGCAGACGCCTGTCACCTCCGCGCTGCCTATGTGCAGGCGTTCCGAAGCCATTGGCGCGACCTTGGGCTCGAGCCGGGCGAAGCGGCGGAATCGGCGCTGGCCGCCCTCCTGTCCAACCGGCGCCTCCTCGCCGCAGCGACGGCGCGTCTGCTGGAGGAGACGCCCAGCCTTCCCGGATCGGGGCATCGGATGACGGCGCGCTAGCGGCGCTCAGCCCGCGGCGTCAGCGGAGCTCCATTACCTCGATGTTGCGGAACTCCACCGGATGGCCCTCGCCCTGCAGCGAGATGTGGCCGGCTTCCAGGAGGGCCGGCCCCTTGGCCGCCAGGGCCGGCGCATCCGCGCTCAGGCCGGCATACTCATCCGGGGCCAGGCGCACGTCCGTGTACTCCATGACCACCGCCCCGTTGACGATATGGCGGATCAGCCGGCCGCCATGCACCTCGGCCTCGAACCGCACCCACTCGCCCTCGGGATAGGTGGGGGAAGCGGCGTTGAGGCAATGCTCCTTCCGCGGCGCGCCCGCCAGGGTGATGGTGACGCCGGGCGTGCAGACATTGCCCGTGGGCCGGGTCTCGCCGGGTGCGCCGCCGAGGAACTGGGCCTCCACCGAAACGGGGAAGCTCTGGTCGAGGGCCATGGTCTCCGGCGGCTGGCCGTGCAGCATGACGCCGCTGTTGCGGATCGCCCAGGCCGGGGCGCCGGGCGTCGCAGGGCCGGTGAACCGGTACTCCAGCCGCAGCCGGTAGTTCGAGAGCGGCGTGCGGTAGATCAGGTGCGCGAACTCGTCCTTGAACACCTCATAGTCGCCGTAGCGGACCTTCAGCACGCCGTCCTCGACCCGGAAGGTGTCGCGCCAGTTCTCTCCCAAGGGGCGATGGTTCACCTTCGGGACCCAGCCGGTAAGATCGCGGCCGTTGAAGATCGGTCGCCAGGTCTCGGCGTTCGCCGGCCCCGCCGCGGCTATGGCCGCCGCCAGCAGGGCCGCCCGCACCATCAGATCGCCCACCCGCGGCCGATCTCCTTCACGGGCACGCAGCCCCGGTACTCGCCGGGCACCGGGTCATAGCGCAGCGCCTTGGTGGCGCCGGGCTCGGACGTGAAATAGCCGTTGGTGGTCAGCTCACGCAGGGCGAGGAACCAGTGCGGCCGGGGCGGCTGGGCCGTGGCGAAGGCGTCGGCCTCCTTCTCGGCGGCGGCGAGCAGGGCGTCCTGGGCCTCCCCGGGCACGACCGCATAGGGCGCTCCGAACTGGGCTCGGGCCTGGGCGTCGAGCCAGGCCAAGCCGGCCCGGAGCCGCTGCGTCTCATCCGCCTCGGCCCAGCCCGACAGGGCCGCGTCGATGAACTGGGGCACGCCCGCCTCGACGGCGCCGGGGGTCTCGGTGGCCGGGATGATCCGATCGCAGGCGGCGCTGAGCACCCGCGCCTCTTCCAGGGTCAGGGCCTTCGGCGTCCAGGCCGGGACCGCCTGCGCGGCCTGGGCATGGCCGACGGCGGGGACGGTCCAGAGCGCGGCGAGACCGGCGACGAAGGCTTCCCGGCGAGAAAGACGGAGCGCGGCCATCTAGAGGTCCCCCTTGCGGCCGGCCTCGGCGGCGAAGGCCGCGGCCCGGGCGGTGAGCGCCATGTAGGTGAGCGAGGGGTTCACGCAGGCGGACGAGGTCATGGCGGCGCCGTCCGTGACGAAGACGTTCGGACACTCGTGCAGCTGGTTGTTGGCGTTGAGCACCGAGGTCTTGGGATCCCGGCCCATCCGCGCCGTGCCCATCTCGTGAATGCCCAGTCCGAGGGCATAGTCCCCATCGTAGGGCCGCACGTCCTTGAAACCCGCCGCCTCGAGCATCTCGGCGGCGGCGGCGGCCATGTCCTTGCGCATGGCGCGCTCGTTCTGCCGGATGGTGGCGTCGAAAGTCAGGGTGGGCAGGCCGTGCTTGTCCTTCACGGTCCGGTTCAGGATCATGCGGTTGTCCGCATAGGGCAGGATCTCGCCGAAGCCGCTCAGGCGGGCCATCCAGGGACCAGGCTGGCTGAGGGCGTCCTTCCTCCCCTTGCCGAAGCCGGGCAGCGGCCGATCCCAGGCCAGGCGCAGCGCGCCGCCCTGATAGCCGAACCCGCGCAGGTAATCGGTCCGATGGGTGGCCGGGTCGTCGAGGTTGCGGAAGCGCGGCACGTAGATGCCGTTGGGCCGGCGGCCGGAATAGTACCTGTCGTCGAAGCCCTGCGCCTCGCCGGCGGCGCCGACCCCCAGATGGTGGTCCATGATGTTGCGGCCCACTTGGTCCGAGCCGTTTCCGAAGCCGTTCGGAAAGCGCGAGCTCTCCGAATTCAGCAGGATCCAGGCGGTGGCCACCGCCGAGGCGCAGAGGAAGATGACCTTGGCGTGGAACTCCTCCTCCTGACCGGTCTCGGCGTCGAGGATGCGCACGCCCGAGGCGCGGCCACCGGCGTCGTCATAGACCACGGTGGTGACGATGGAGTTGGGCCGGATGGTGAGATTTCCGGTGCGCTCGGCCGCCACCAGGGTCGCCGAATTGGAGCTGAAATAGGCCCCGAACGGGCAGCCCCGGATGCAGAGGTTGCGGTACACGCACTTTCCGCGGCCAAGGGCGAGCTGCTCCTCGGTGGGCGCGGTCAGGTGAGCGGCCCGGCCGATGGTGATGCGGCGGTCGGGGAAGCGGGCCTCGGAGCGGGCCTTGAGGGCCTTCTCCACGCAGTTCATCTCCATCGGCGGCTGGAACACCCCGTCGGGCAGCTGGGGCAGGCCCTCGGC
>JAEYNH010000121.1 GCA_023412655.1 Pseudomonadota bacterium
GCTACACGCCGCTGCAGAGCTCGTTCGGCGTCAACATGCTGGCCTTGAACCGCGGCCGGCCCGAGCAGATGGGCCTGCGCGAGATGGTGTCGGCCTTCGTCGACTTCCGCGAGGAGGTCGTCGTCCGCCGGACCAAGTTCGAGCTGTCGAAGGCCCGCGACCGGGGGCACGTCCTGGTCGGCCTGGCCATCGCCGTGGCCAATATCGACGAGTTCATCCACATCATCCGCTCGTCCAAGGACCCGACCGAGGCCCGTGAGCGCTTGGTGGCGAGGGACTGGCCCAGCGGCGACATGCTGCCGCTGGTCGAGCTGATCGCCGACCCGCGCACCGTGGTTCTGGAAGGTGGCGCCATTCGTCTCACCGACGAACAGGCCCGCGCCATCCTCGCCCTGACGCTGTCTCGCCTGACCGGCCTTGGCCGTGACGAGATCTTCGGCGAGGCCCGCGAGCTGGCCGACGTGATCCGGGGCCATCTCGAGATCCTGGCCTCCCGCGAGCGGGTCATGGCCATCGTCCGCGAGGAACTCGTCGAGGTGCGCGAGCAGTTCGCCGTGCCGCGCCGCACCGAGATCGTCGAGGGCGACGCCGACGTCGAGGACGAGGATCTGATCGTCCGTGAGGACATGGTGATCACCGTGACCCACGGCGGCTATGTGAAGCGCACGCCGCTCAGCCTCTACCGGACCCAGCACCGCGGCGGTAAGGGCCGCTCGGGCATGGCGACGAAGGAAGAGGACGCCGTCACCCGGGTCTTCTCGGCCAACACCCACACGCCGATGCTGTTCTTCTCCAGCGGCGGCAAGGCCTACCAGCTGAAGGTGTGGCGCCTGCCGGTGGGCACCCCCACTTCGCGGGGCAAGGCCTTCGTGAACCTGCTGCCCATCGAGCCTGGCGAGAGCATCACCTCGATCCTGCCGCTGCCGGAGGACGAGGCGACCTGGGGTCAGTACGACGTCATGTTCGCCACCCGCTCGGGCAACGTGCGGCGCAACAAGCTCAGCGACTTCATCGGCATCAAGCGCAACGGCAAGATCGCCATGAAGCTGGACGAGGGCGACGCCATCGTCGGCGTGGGGGTCTGCAATGCCGAGCAGAACGACATCCTGCTGACCACCGCCTTGGGCCGGGCCATCCGCTTTGCGGTGGACGAGGTGCGCGTCTTCGCCGGCCGGGATTCCACCGGGGTCCGGGGCATCCGGCTCGCCGACGGCGACAGCGTCATCTCCATGGCCATCCTGCGCTCGGTGGACGCCACCGCCGACGAGCGGGCCGCCTATGTGAAGCAGTCCAACGCCAATCGCCGCGCCGCCATCGGCGAGGGCGAGGAGGTCGAGGACGCCGCTGCGCCGGACGAGGACGACGAGGCCACCGGCGACACGGCGCTGTCCGTGGAGCGCTTCGCCCAGCTGGGCGCGGCCGAGGAGATCATCCTCACCGTCTCCACCGAAGGCTACGGCAAGCGGACTTCGGCCTACGAGTTTCGACGCACGGGACGGGGCGGGCAGGGGCTTCTGGCCCAGGACCTCACCAAGCGCGGCGGCAAGCTGGCGGCTTCGTTCCCGGTGGACGATAGCGACCAGATCCTGCTGGTCACCGACCAGGGCCAGCTCATCCGCACTCCCGTAAGCCAAGTGCGCATGGTGGGGCGCAACACCTCGGGCGTGATCATCTTCCGCACGGCGAAGGACGAGCACGTGGTCTCGGTGGAGCGTCTGGCCGACACCGGCGAGGACGACGAGGTGGACGGCGACGAGACCGCCGCCGAAGCGCCTCCGGAGCCGCCGCCCGAAGGTGACGAAGGGTAAGCTGCGGCAAGTTTCACTTGCCAGATTGCTGCGCTGCGGCGAAACGCGGTGATGGTGGAGTTTGGGGGAGCCTGAGCCACATGACCCGCGTCGGCCTCTATCCGGGCACCTTTGACCCGATCCACAACGGCCACACCGACATCATCGGGCGCGCCGTGAAGCTGGTGGACCGCCTGGTCATCGGGGTGGCGATCAACGCCGGCAAGGGGCCCCTGTTCAGCCTCGACGAGCGTGTGGCCATCGTGGAGGAGGCCATCGACGGCCTCCGCAACCGCGCCGAGATCATCGTCCAGCCCTTCGAGGGCCTGACGATGCACTTCGCCCGCGACGTGGGCGCCAACGTGATCGTCCGCGGCCTTCGCGCCGTGGCCGACTTCGAGTTCGAATTCCAGATGACCGCCATGAATCAGCAGCTCGATCGGGAGATCGAGACGGTGTTCTTCATGGCCGATCCGCGCCATCAGGCCATCGCCTCGAAGCTGGTGAAGGAGATCGCCGTGCTGGGCGGCGATGTGTCGAAGTTCGTAAGCCCGGCGGTGCAGCAGCGCCTGCTGGCCAAGGTCGGCCGCGCTTAATCGCGCGGCGGGGCTGGCCTCCGGCAGACGGCCCCGCTACGAGGATCTCGATGAACCGCAAGACCGCCCTGATCGCCGCGACGCTGGCGGCGTGCGCCGCCACTGCCGTCGCCCAGCCGAAACCCAGCCCGCAGCCCACGCCCCCCCAACCGGCGGCCCCCACCGCCGCCGACTGGCGCACGCCCAATCCTGACGACGTGCTGGTGATCGACACCAACAAGGGTCGGATCATCGCCGAGCTCACGCCCGAAACGGCTCCGGCGACCACGGCCCGCATTCGCGAACTCGCCAAGCGCGGCTTCTACGATGGCCTGACCTTCTTCCGGGTGATCGAGGGCTTCATGGCCCAGACGGGCGACCCGCAGAACAACGGGACCGGGTCTTCAGAGCTGCCCGATATTCCGGCCGAGTTCTTCTTCCGGCGCGGCCCTGACCTGCCCGTGACCCTGGCCGAGAACCAGCAGGTGGCGGAGATCGGCTTCGTGAAGACCCTGCCGATCACGAGCCAGAGCATGATGCTGGCGCCGCTCACGGCGGACGGGAAGGTGCAGGCCTGGGGGCTCTACTGCCCCGGCGTGCTGGGCATGGCCCGCGGCGAGGATCCCAATTCGGCCAACAGCCAGTTCTTCTTCATGCGCGACAAGTATCCGCGCCTGGAGAAGCGCTACACCGCCTTCGGCCGGGCCCTGGTGGGGCAGGACGTGATCAATTCGATCAAGGTCGGCGAGCCGGTGGCCGATCCCCAGGACCGCATGGAGCGCGTGCGCGTTCTGTCGGACATACCCGAGGCCGAGCGGCCGAAGATCCGCGTGATCGACCCCGCCGGTCCCTGGTTCAAGGCCGAGATCGCGCGTGCGCGGGCGGCCCAAGGGTCGAACTTCTCGGCCTGTGACGTGAACATCCCTGTCGAGGTGAAATAGATGGACGCCGAGAACACCCTGATCATGACGCTGGACAGCGGTCCGGTGACCATCAAGCTGCGGCCCGACCTGGCGCCCAAGCACGTGGAGCGCATCAAGGAACTGGCGCGCGAAGGCTTCTACGACGGCGTCGTATTCCATCGCGTGATCCCCGGCTTCATGGCCCAGGGCGGCGATCCCACCGGCACCGGCACGGGCGGCTCGTCCAAGCCGAACCTGCCGGCCGAATTCAGCCGCGAACCGCACGTGCGCGGCGTCTGCTCCATGGCCCGCACGCCCAATCCGAACTCGGCCAACAGCCAGTTCTTCATCTGCTTCGATGACGCCACGTTCCTGGACGGCCAGTACACTGTGTGGGGCGAGGTCACCGAAGGCATGGAGCACATCGACGCCCTGCCGAAGGGTGAGCCGCCGGCCAATCCGGGCAAGATCGTCTCGATGAAGGTGGCGGCGGACGCCTGACGCCGTCGTTGGAGGCGCCGTCGACAAGTCTTCCCGGCGCCTCCGTGCTTCATGCCGGATGAGCCCGGCCCAACATACGGGACCGGCTCGCCGGCTTATGACTCCACGCCTTCCGACGTGCCGCTGCAACGCTTCGGCGACCGCTCGGTTATCTATGCCGATCCCCGCTTCCGGCCGCGGCGGGAGGCGCTGCCGCGTGCCAACCTGACGGGGAGCTCGCCACCCTGAGGTCCTGAATGGCGCCGCGGCTGAAGGTGTTCGTCACGTCGGATGGCCTGACCGATTACGTCGTCGCCACCAGTTCCAAGGTGAAGGCGCTCGCCGCCTGGGGCAGTCATCAGGACCTGTTCAAGACAGGCCTGGCTCGTCAGACCGATGATCCGGAACTGGTGGAGGCGGCCACCGCGCAGCCCGACGAGGTGTTGCGCCGCCCGGCCGGCACACGCATCGAACTGGCCAAGCTCAAGCCGACGAGGAAACCCGCCGCCAAGGCGCCGGCAGGGCCGTCCAAGGCGGCGTTGAAGAAGGTCGCCGACCTGGAGAGACGGCTCGCGGCCGCTGAGGCCAGCCACGCGACGGCCCTGGACGAGCTCGAGCGCCGTCGCCAGGCGCTGGAAGCCAAGGCGGCGGCGGAACTCGCCCGGCTGCGGGACCAGCTCAGCGCGGCGAAGCGGGCGCTAGGGTCATGACGATCGGATAATGATCGGAGCCCAGCCTAGGGCCGCGCCTGACGCTGACCGTGGCCCAGTCCGATCCGGCGTAGACATGGTCGATGGGCAGGAATGGGAACAGGCCGAGCCAGGGCAGGCGCTTGTAAGGCCGCGCCGGCCAGGTGAAGAGCGCCCGGTCCCTCCGGATCAGGCCGAACTCGGCGTCCCAGCGCCGCCGAGAGAAGCTCCAGGGCGCGGAGTTGAAATCGCCGGCGACGAGGGTTCGTTGGCGAGGCGACATGGCGATGACCTCGGCCAGGCCCGCCTCCTGTCCCTGCTGGTCGGAACTGTCGGTCGGCCACGCATAGTGGACGCCGATCACCGCGAAGGGCCCGTGTCCGTCCTCAAACACGGCGCGAGTGAGGGGCCCCGGCGTGGGGCCGCGGAGGCGGACGGTTTCGCCGGGCAGGGGCGGCCGCCGGGAGAGGATCATCACCTCGCACGTCTCGCAGGTCGCGTACCAACCCGGTTCAGCCAGGGCGCGCTCCCGCAGATGCTGGGTGGTCTCCTCGAGGATGATGATGTCCGGCTGTTCGCTGAAGGCCCAGTCGAGGGCGCCGTCGAGGTCGTCGTTCCGGCTCCAGACGTTCATCTGCACGACCTTGAGCTGGCCCGGCGCGTCCGGAGCCGCCTTGGGGCCCGTGTCGCGCAGGAACTCCGGCGCGATCAGCGCGCCGGAGCACAGCACGGCCGCCGCGCCCATCCCGAGGATCAGCGCCCGGATATAGCCGCGGAAAGCGAAGGCTCCCCCCACGGCGAGCAGCCCGCCCGCCAGCCAGATCGGCGCGAAGTGCGCCAGGATGTCGAAGCGCAAGCTCTCTCGCCCCATATGCGCGGCCGCGGCGGCGCCTGCGCACATCGCGGCCGCCAGGAACAGCGGCGGGGCCAGAAGCACCGTCAGGACGACTCGCAGGATGCGCATGAAGCTTGGCTACCACGGCCCGGCGCTTGACGCGCCCGCAGCCACGTGCCCTTGAGCGCGGCCCATGCGTCTTGCCGATTTCGACTTCAACCTGCCCGAGGAGCGGATCGCACTCCGGCCCGCGAGCCCGCGGGATTCGGCGCGCCTGCTGCTGGTGCAGCCGGGGCAGCCCCTGGAAGACCTTGTGGTGCGCGATCTGCCGCAGCTGCTCCGCGCCGGGGACGTCCTCGTGCTGAACGACACCCGGGTGATCCCGGCGCGGTTGAAGGGAGTGCGAAGCCGCGGGGAAAGCCGCGTGGCCGTGGAGGCCACCTTGCACCAGCGGCGTTCGGCCAGCGTGTGGACCGCCTTCATGCGTCCCGGCAAGCGCCTGCAGCCGGGCGATCGGGTCAGCTTCGGGGCGATGGACGATCGCGCCTGTCTGCTGGGCGCCCTGGACGCCACTGTGCGCGAGAAGGGCGAGGGCGGGGAGATCACCCTGGCCTTCGATTTGGCCGGCCCTGATCTGGACGCCGCAATCGCCGAGCGGGGCGCCATGCCGCTGCCGCCCTACATCGCCGCCAAGCGCGGCGAGGATGAGCGCGACAGGGTGGACTACCAGACTGTCTACGCCGAGGAGGACGGTTCGGTGGCGGCGCCCACTGCCGGCCTGCACTTTACACCGGAACTGTTTGCCCGCTTAGCCGACGCGGGAGTCGGTGTGGAGCGGGTCACGCTGCACGTGGGCGCTGGCACCTTCCTGCCGGTAAAAACGGAGGAGCTCTCCGAGCACCGGATGCACGCAGAGTGGGGCGAGGTCGATGAAGCGACGGCCCAGCGCCTGAACGCCGTCCGCGCCGCCGGCGGGCGCATCATCTGTGTCGGCACCACGTCGCTTCGGCTGCTGGAGAGCGCCACAGGCGACGACGGCGTCATCCGTCCGTTCCGCGACGAGACGGCCATTTTCATCACCCCCGGCTACCGCTTCCGGGCGGCCGACGGGCTGATGACCAACTTCCACCTGCCGAAGTCGACGCTGTTCATGCTGGTCTCGGCCTTCGCCGGCCTGGAGACTATGCGCGAGGCCTATCGCCACGCCATCGAGAGCGGTTACCGCTTCTATTCCTACGGCGACAGCTCGCTGCTCTGGAGAGCCTGATGGCCGCGTTCCCGTTCACCATCCACGCGACCGACGGCAAGGCGCGCACCGGCGTCCTGTCCACCCCGCGCGGCGATATCCGCACGCCGGCCTTCATGCCTGTGGGGACTGCCGGAACGGTCAAGGCGATGACTGTGGAGCAGGTGGCCGCCTCGGGCGCCGACGTCCTGCTGGGCAACACCTACCACCTCATGCTCCGCCCCACGGCAGAGCGGGTGCGGCGCCTCGGGGGCCTGCACCGGTTCATGCGCTGGGAGAAGCCGATCCTCACCGACAGCGGCGGCTTCCAGGTCATGTCCCTGTCCCAGATCTCCAAGGTCACGGAAGATAGCGTGACCTTCCGCAGCCATCTGGACGGCAGCCGCCACGTGCTGACGCCCGAGCGGTCCATCGAAATCCAGGCTGACCTTCTGGGCTCCGACGTTGTCATGCAGCTCGACGAGCTGGTCGCACTGCCGGCCACCGGCCAGAAGGCCGCTGAGGCGATGCGGCGCTCGGCCCGATGGGGCCAGAGGTCGAAGGCCGCTTTCGGTGAACGGGACACCCAGGCGCTGTTCGGTATCCAGCAAGGCGGCACCGATGAGACCTTACGCGCCGAGTCCGCTGAACGCCTCCGGGAGATCGGCTTCGACGGCTACGCCATCGGCGGTCTGGCGGTGGGCGAGGGCCACCAGGCCATGTGCGAGGTTCTGGACTATGCGCCGGGCATGCTGCCGGTGGAGCGGCCCCGCTACCTGATGGGCGTTGGCAAACCCATCGACATCGTCGAAGCGGTCTACCGTGGCGTGGACATGTTCGATTGCGTCCTGCCCACGCGCTCGGGGCGGCATGGCCAAGCCTGGACCTGGGACGGACCGATCAACCTGAAAAACGCCCGCTTCGCCGAGGACGAAAGCCCCCTGGACGCCAGTATCCCGGTCTCAGCCAGTGGCGACTATTCGAAGGCCTACCTGCACCATTTGGTGCGCGCCAACGAGATCCTCGGCCAGGTGCTGCTGTCCTGGCACAACGTCGCGTTCTTCCAGGCGCTGATGGCCGAGATGCGGGCCGCTATCGCGGAGAACCGGATGGCGGCCTTCCGCCGGGACTTTGCGGCGCGGCAGGGTCGGGCTGCCGGGTCGGATACCTCGGAACGAAGCGCCGGTTAGGATCGGGCGGCGGCGTCCCCGCCTTCTCATGGCTGGGCGTGGCCGGCGGATTGCAGCCCTTGGCCTCACCGAGCCCCTTGAGGTAGGCCCGGCGCACCCCGCCGGCGAAGATCGCGTCGCGGACCAGGCGGTCATGCCGTTCGGCGCCCGTCAGCTTGCGCACCCAGCCACGGAACGGAATCGCGTCGGACGCCAGGTCGGCGGCCGCGCCCAGCGCCGTCTCGCGGCTCCGGTCCATGACGTCCTGGTCCTCGACGGCGACACGGTCGAGGTCAGGGCCCAGGGCATCGTCGAGGCCGTTGACCAGGCCGACTAGCGTCCGGCAGTTGTAGTTCTTTGGCGGGCGGGCGTACGGGTCGGCCATCGCCTCCAGCAGCACGGGCGGGATCTTGGCCCGCATAACATTGAGGTCGCGCAGGGGCGCGGTCGCAGCGCCCTGGACGCTTTCGCGCTTCAGCTCGTCCGAGGTCTTCACGCGGTCTTCGGCGGATGGCACGGCGGGCTGGGGCCTCGGCTGGGCCGACGCCCCAGCCGTAGCGACTCCTGCCAGAATCAGGGCGAGCCCCAGGGAACCACGGATCGTGTCGCGCATGCCGGCGGACCATAGCGCGACTTTGGGCGCTGTTAAGGCGGCCTTTTCCGCGGAGGGCCGTGCGCCAGCCTGGACGCCCGGAACGTGAGAGTGAAGCTTCGCGGTGGTAGGCCGGCTGGGATTCGAACCCAGGACCATTCGATTAAAAGTCGAATGCTCTACCACTGAGCTACCGGCCCGCACGCGGGTCGCGAAGCGGCGCGGACCATAGGCGCCGCTCCGGCCGGGCGCAAGCCGTGACCGATTGCATTTGCGTCTCCGTGCGCCGAAGGCAGTCTGTCTGGGAACAGGGGGAGGCGAGGCGGGATGGATCGGGTTCAGGTTCGAGGCGCGGGTGAGGGCGACCGCAGGCGCTTCCTGCTGGGGGCGGCAGGCCTGGGGGTCACCGGCTTGGGCGGCTGTTCCATGCGACCTAGCGCGCCGCCACCCGTGCTGGCGCCGTCCAAGCCTCGGTTTCGGGCTGTGCCCCCGCTGGCGGCGCTCGACGCCCGTCCCGAGCGGATCATGAACATCACGGTCTGCCTGCGGCCCTTCCGGGCTCAGGGACCCCGGCTAGATGCCGAGAGGGTCGGCGACAAGCTGGTGGTGCACAACTATGGCCACGGCGGCAGCGGGTGGTCGCTTTGCTGGGGTTCGGCGCGGGAGGTCGTTCCGAAGGCGCTCTCCACCGGCGAGCGGGACATCGCCGTCATCGGTTGCGGCGCGCTGGGGATCAGCGCGGCGATTACGGCGCAGCGGGCTGGGGCGAACGTCATCATCTATGCGAAGGAGCGGATGCCGGACGTGCGCTCGTCGCGGGCGACGGGGGTCTGGTCGCCGGACAGCCGCGTGGCGAGGGCAGATGCGGTGGGGCCGGAGTTCGCATCCCTCTGGGAGCGGATGACCCGGGCCTCGTTCCGCACCTACACGAGCTATCTGGGGCTCCCCGGCGCGCCGGTGGAGTGGATCGATCGTTACGTGGCCTTCGACGCGCCTGCCGGCCGCCGGAGCGACCCGGTGGGCTTCGTCCACTACCGGAGCACAGCGGATCTGACGCCGCCCAGTGAAACCCTGACGCCTGAGAGCCACCCGTTCGCCTCGCCAATCGTGCGGCGGGCGGCGGTCCCGATGTTCAACATTTCCGAGCTGAGCCGGGTGCTGATGGCCGAGTTCCTGATGACGGGCGGACGGATCGAGACCGTGGAGTTCCACACGCCCGCCGACCTCGCCAAGCTGAAGCAGAAGGTCATAATCGACTGCACGGGATATGGCGCGCGCGCCTTGTGGAAGGACGAGAGCATCGTGCCGGTGCGCGGGCAGATCGCTTGGCTGATCCCGCAGCCCGATGTGAACTACGGCCTCATCTATGACAACGTCAGCATGCTTGGCCGCCGCGACGGCGTGGTGATCCAGCAGACCGGCCCCGACGAAGGCTGGGGCTACAACGACCCCAACGAGTCGCCGGATCGGGCCGAGGCCGAAGCCGCCGTCCGCGCCATCGCCAGGGCCTACCGCAGGGCGGCCTGATATCCTAGATTCACCTCTGCTGCGGCGGGCTACGACGGCCCACTGGCGCGCCCGCTACCGGGCCCCAGCAAGGACGGTGGGCCAAAGCTTCCCGCAAGGGTGCTTTCCCGCCGCAGCGCCCCTACTGCTGTTGCTGCTGCATCTGATGGAGGCGCTGCTGCTCCACGAGGGCGGCGCCGTGGGGCCGCCGCGCGCCCGGCCGCGACGTGGGCCGCGAGATGCGCAGGAACTCGGGTTCGCTGATCGCTGCGCGTGCGCGCCGCACCGAAACGCCCACCGACAGCTCGCTGTCGGCGTCACCTTTGTAGACCCCGCGCGAGGGGGGCACGTCCGAATAATCGCGGCCTACGGCGCAGGCGATGTGCCGCTCGCCGGCCTCGATGTTGTTCGTGGGATCGAAGCCGATCCAGCGTGTGGACGGCAGGAAGACCTCCACCCAGGCATGCGTCGCGTCGGGATCTGAGCGGTCGCCGCCCTTGCGATCGGTGAAGAGGTAGCCGGAGACGTAGCGCGCCGGGACACCCCACGCGCGGCAGATGGCGATCATCAGATGGGCGAAGTCCTGGCAGACACCCTTGCGGGCCTTCAGGACGTCATCGATCGGGCTGTCGGCGCGGGTGACGCCGGCCTCGTAGCCGAAGGCGGCGTAGATCTGCTGGGAGAGTGCGCGCACCGCCGTTAGAGGGTCGTGGGTGCGCGAGCGGTCCAGATCGTTCTCGGCCATGAAGGCGCGTAGCGCTTCCGTCTCCCGGGCGAAGCCGTGCGGGCGCAGATAATCGAACTGCTCGCCGAGTACGAAGTCCGATCGCAGCCGATCCCACTCGCCCATATCCAAGGCCTCGGGCAGGGCGGCCGGCGCCGAGGTTTCCACCGCCGAGCGCGCGGTGATGGTCAGCCGATCATGGGGCTGGGGCACGTCGAAGTGGTAGACGGCGTTCCCGAAGCTGTCAGCGTAGGAAAAGAGCTGGGCCGGCGGGTCGAGCTCCAGGTCGAAGCTGACCAGGCGCTGGCTGGCGCTCTTCTGGGGCTGCATCCACACCTCCATAACGCTTTCGCGCACTGGGGCGGCGTACTGGTACTGGGTGATGTGGCGGACCTCGAGCAGCATGGCGTTCCCCTAGGCCGGCAGGCGTTCTTCGAGCGGATAGGCCACGAAGGTTTCGTAGAGCAGCCTGTGGATGGCCGCGCATTCGTCCAGCACGGTGGACAGGAAGGCGCTGGGGCCCTGGCTCTCCAGCTCGTTCATGTCGGCATATTGCAGGCGGGCCTTCAGCCGCCCGGCGAGCCGTTCCGGCCCGGCGCTTCCCGCCAGCCCCGCGTGACGGGCGAGGGCGGCGAGGTGCGACTCGATCTGGTCGGTGCAGAACCTCATGGAGCGCGGGAAATCTTCGTCGAGCATCAGGAAATGCAGGATGTAGCGGGGCTGCATCTCGGCGGTGTAGGTGCGCAGGTATGGCTCGAGTGCGCAGCTCATGCGGAGGACATTGGTGAGGGCGAAGTGATCGCTCACGGGGCGGCGCCGGCCGTCACCGAAACAGACCTCCAACAGGCTGCCGATAAGCTGGGCCCGCTCCAGGTAGACCCCGAGCAGGAGGAACCGCCACCCCTCGCCGTGGCTCATGGTGGCGTCGGCAGCGCCCTTGAACATGTGCAGGTCGGCGATGATGTCGTGCAGATAGGCCTGCGACCCGTCTTCGTAGGCTGCCTGGGCCTCGGGGCCCGTGGTTCGCAGGTAGATGAGGTTAAGCCGCTCCCAGGTCTCGGTGGTGATCTGGTCCCGGACCTGGCGGGCGTTCTCTCGGGCGCGAGAGATCGAGGAAACGATGGAGCCGGCGTCCTCCCGGTCAAAGACGAGAGATCTGGCGGCGCCATAGGGGTCCCGGGCCTTGGAGCCGTCGAGGTCCCCAACGGCCGCCAGGGCGACCCGCGCCACCTGGCCGGCTCCGTCCGAACGGTCGAGCGTGGCCGTCAGCATCACCTCCGCGAGGCGGCACATGTGCTCGGCCCGTTCCACATAGCGCCCGATCCAGTAGAGACTGTCCGCCACCCGTGCGAGCATCATGCGCGGGCGTCCTTGCTCTCGTTCAGCACCCAGGTGTCCTTGGACCCGCCGCCCTGGCTGGAATTCACCACCAGGGAGCCCTTTTTCAGCGCGACGCGGGTAAGCGCCCCAGGCGTCACTGAGATCTTCTCCCCGCACAGGATGAACGGCCGCAGGTCCACATGCCGGGGTTCCATGCGATCGCCGATGAGGCAGGGGGCGGTGGAGAGCTGAATGGTGGGCTGGGCGATGTAGTTGGCCGGGTCGGCCTTCAGGGCTTCGGCGAATTCGGCCTGCTGCTCGCGGGTGGAATGCGGTCCCACCAGCATTCCATACCCGCCGGATGCCCCGACGGCTTTCACCACCAGCTTGTCGAGATTGGCGAGTACGTGGCTGAGTTGGGCCGGCTCGCGGCACAGATAGGTCTCGATGTTGGGCAGGATCGGCTCCTCGCCCAGGTAGTAGCGGATGATGTCGGGCACATAGGCATAGACCGCCTTGTCGTCGGCGACCCCCGTGCCTGGGGCATTGCAGATCACCACGTTTCCGGCCCGGTAAGCGTTGAACAGCCCGGCCGCGCCCAGGGCTGAATCCCGGCGGAAGGTCAGCGGGTCGATGAAGTCGTCGTCGACCCGGCGGTAGATCACGTCGACCCGCCGCAGACCGGTGGTGGTGCGCATGTACACGTAGTTGTCGTGCACCACGAGGTCGCGGCCCTCGACCAACGGCACGCCCATGAGACGGGCCAGATAGGCGTGTTCGTAATAGGCCGAGTTGTAGACGCCGGGGGTCAGCACCACCACCTGAGGGTTGGGCCGCCAGTCGGCCGCCATGCTCTTGAGCGTCTGCAGCAGCATGTCGGGGTAGCGGTCCACGGAGCGCACGCCCGCGCCGCGGAAGGTGCCGGGGAACACCCGCTTGGAGGCTTCCCGGTTCGCCAGCATGTAGGACACCCCGGAAGGGACGCGCAGATTGTCCTCCAGCACGGCGAAGCTCCCGTCCGGCTGGCGTATCAGATCCGAACCGCAGACGTTGGCATAGGCCTTGTGCGGCACGTAGAGGTTCTGCATCTCCCGACGATAGGACGGGGCGGTGAGCACCAGTTCGCGCGGCACCACGCCATCCATCAGAATCTGCTGTTCCGAATAGATGTCGGCCAGGAACATGTTGAGCGCCTGGAGGCGCTGGATGAGGCCGGCCTCGATCTTCGCCCATTCCTGGGCCGGGATGATCCGCGGCAGGATGTCGGTGGGAATGATCCGCTCGGTGGAGCTTTCGGCCCCGTAGACCGTAAAGGTGATGCCCTGGAGCAGGAAGAACCGTTCCTGGGTCCGCTGACGCTCGGCCAGCTCGTCCGCCGACAGGGTCCCGAGCCTCGCCTGCAGTGCGGCGTAGTGCGGCCGCACCTGGCTGTCGGCGCTGCGCGCCTCATCATAGGGGCCCGTCGTCTCGAAGGCCTCGGCCTCGGCCCTGCTCAGTTCCCCCACCTCGGCTACCACGCGCTCCGATCCACTGCGGCTAAACCTCTAAGACGGTTAAGGGTTCTCCGGAAGCTGCGCGTGGAATTTCCTTGCCGCGCGCCCGCCCTGCCATCGGGCGCCCGCGTTTTGTGCACGAGTGACAGGAACCGGTGGTGCGGCTACACCGGTGGCGGGGGGCTCGCGGGGATTCGAGCTTGGGTCGATTGCTCCACGCCTTTGCCGCCTCAGCGGCCTTGTGCGTCTACGGCACAGCCGCCGCTGCGGCTCCACGCGCCATCGTGGAAGGTGAGCTCGACGGACAGCTGCGCGCCGCGATCCAACGCGCCATCGGCGACACCGACGACCCCATCGAGAACCGGTTCGAGGCGCGGCGCCGGGCTCGCGCGGCCGCGGAGGACGCTATCGCCGTTCTCCGTTCCGAAGGCTATTACGCCTATGTGGTCGAACCCGACGTCAGCGAGACCACCCCGCCCGAGGCGCTGGTGCGGATCAGCCCAGGACCGCTGTTCCGCCTAGGCGACGCCTCGATCCAGTGGGAAGCGCCGGCGCCCGACGCCACCGCCGAAGCCGCCGCCCGTTCGGCTCTCGACCTTCCGCCGGGCGGGCCTGGCCGTGCGGCGGATGTAATCGCCGCGGAAGGCCGGATCATCGCGGCGCTCCAGAACCGCGGCTATCCGGATGCGACCCCAGAGCCGCGCCAGGTGATCGTCGACCACGCCACCGACCTCCTGACGCCGACCTACCGCATTCGGGCCGGGAGCCTGGTGAGGTTGAATGGCTTGCAGCTCACCACCGATGGGCGAACACGACCGGCCTGGGTCCGCAGCCTGGCGCCTTGGAAGCCTGGCGACGTCTACGATCCAGGCGATGTCGGAGAGCTCGAGCGGCGGTTGCTGGACACCGGCGTCTACGACAGCGTGACCGTGTCGCTGGCGCCCGCGGCCGACACCACGGCTGAGGGGCTGCGGCCGGTGGTGGTGAGCCTGGCCGAGCGCAAGCGACATGCGATCGAGGCCGGCGCCAGCTATTCGACCACCGAAGGCGCCGGCGTCGAGGCGCGCTGGACGCGTTACAACTCTCTGGGGCGCGCCGACACCCTGGCGATACTGGCCCGGCTGTCGCAGAACGACAGCCGTATCGAGCCCCAGCTGACCTTGCCGCATTGGCGAAAGGCCCAGCAGACGCTCCGCGCCAGCGGGGCCGTCTACGACATCAACACGGACGCTTTCGACGAGACCGGCGCGGGCGTACGCGCGGATGTCACGCGCCGGTACGGCAAGACCTCCTACGTGACCGTGGGCGCCAGCGTTGACGCCAGCCGCAACCGCGAAACCGACGAAGAGGATCTGTCACGGCTTGGGCGTGACCTGGTCACCGTGGCCGGTCTTGGCGAGTTGCTGCTGGATCGGTCGAACGATCCGCTCAATCCGACCCACGGCTGGAAGCTCAGCGCCCGGGCCGAGCCCACGCTGCTCCTTGGCGCGGAAAACCTGCCTTATCTGCGACTGCAGGCGCAGGGCACCGGCTATCTGCCGCTGGGCCGGGAGGCCCGTACGGTGCTTGCCGGTCGGGTGCGGGTGGGCCGGATCATCAACGGCACGATTCCCGAGGTGCCAGCTTCGCGCAGGTTCTACGCGGGCGGCGGCGGCTCGGTGCGAGGATTCCCCTACCAGGGTGTGGGTCCGCGCCTGCCAGACGGCACCCCGCGGGGCGGGACGTCGCTGTTCGAGGCCTCCGCCGAGTTCCGGCGCGAGCTTACGCGCCGCTGGGGCACGGCGGTCTTCGTCGACGCCGGCTCGGTAGGCTCGCAGGGGGCAATAGACTTCAACCAGCTGGCGGTCGGGGCCGGCGTGGGCGTCATCTACAACCTCGGCTTCGCGCCGATCCGCGTGGACATCGCGACGCCGGTGGCGCGTCGGCGCGGCGCATCCCCGATCCAGGTATACATCAGCATCGGACAGAGCTTTTGAGCGAGCCGTCGGACACCCCCGCGGTTCCGGCCGCCCTCAAGCGCTCGGCGATCCCGAAGGTCATCGTGGCGGTGTGCGTGGTCGTGCTCCTGGCGCTGGCCGGGCTGTTCGCCGCCGGACGATGGGGCGTTCTGACGCCGCAGGCCAGGCTGCTCATCGAGGCGCGGACGGACGGCCTCAAGATCGGGCGCTTCGGACGCCTGAGGATCGAGGGCCTGTCGGGCGATGTATGGCGCGACTTCCGGGTCAGCCGGCTTACGATCCGGGACGAGAAGGGCGTCTGGCTGGAAGCCAGGAACGTCCATCTTCAATGGCGTTATCTCGAGCTCCTCAGGCGCCGGTTCGACGCTGATCTGATCGAAGCCGAAAGCCTGCGGCTGATCCGTCGCCCGGCGCTGGGGCCCAAGGGCAAGGACCGCGGCCTGCCGGTGTCCTTCCAGATTGACGCCCTCCGGACCCGCTTGGTGATGGAGGAAGGCTTCAGCTATCGGCGCGGGGTCTATGACCTGAACGCGAGCCTGGACATCGAGCGGACCGGAGGCCGGAGCGGCAAGATCGCCGCCAGGAGCGTGCTGCACCCGGGCGATCACCTGGACGTCGACTTCGCCTTCGGACCCCGCGCCCCCCTTCGGCTGGCCGCCGACGCCATCGAGGCCCAGGGCGGCGCCCTAGCCGGAGCGGTCGGCCTCCCGGCCAATCAATCGTTCGAGCTGACGGTGCGGGCCTCGGGCAAGGCGTCCGAGGGGCGGTTCGACGCCATGGCCCGCTCGGGTGATGTTGTTCCGCTGCTGGCCCACGGGGCTTGGCGGCCGGATGGCGGGACGGCAGGGGGGCGTATCCTGCTGAACGCCTCCACCTTGACCCGTCCGTTCATGGCGCGGCTCGGTCGGGAGGTCCGGTTCGGGATCGCGGGACGGCGCGCGGGCCAGGATCTTCACGCTCTGGAAGGGCGCGTCTACGCCGACAACCTGTCGCTCGTCCTGTCCGGCCGCGGCAACCTGGGTGAGCGGCGGCTGGGCCCGCAGGGCGTGAGGCTGGAAGCCTTCACCTCAGATCTGCAACGGCTCGTTGGCGGCCCCGAAACGGGCGCGGCGAGGCTGGCCGGGACGCTGACGGGGACTCTGGCGCAATGGCGGTTTGTGGGCGACGCGGACGTTTCCCGCCTGGCGGTGGGCGGCTACGGTCTGGCCCGCGTGGCAGGGCCCGTGCAGGTGGCGCGGGATAAGGGCGGCCTGTCGGTGACGGCGAAGCTGGCCGGCGCCGGCGGGCGAGGGCAGGGCTTTGTGGCCGCCATGCTGGGAGGAGCCCCCGTGGCCGAGCTAGACGGAGCCCGGCTGTCGGACGGCCGGCTTCTGCTCCGTGAGCTGGACGTGAGGGGCCGCGGGCTGAGGCTTGAGGCCAGTGGCGGGCGCAGCCTGCTGGGGGCACTGACCTTCAAGGGCCGCGCTGACGTCTCGAACCTGGCGGCGGCGCGTCCGGGCGCGGCGGGCGGCGCCTTGCTGACCTGGCAGGCGTCACAAGGCGGCGGCGGGCGGCCGTGGACGTTCACCCTCGATGGCCGCGGGCGCGGCTTGGCCACGGGTATGGACGAGCTGGATCGGTTGCTGGGCGGGGAGCCGCGCATCAGGGCCCAGGCGAACTGGCAGGGTGGCGCGCTGTCGGTGGCTCGGGCGAGCCTGAACGGCGTGGCCCTCGACGCCACCCTGGCCGGCGTGCTGCGCCGGGACCGGACCTTGGCCTTCAAGACCGATTGGAGCGCACAGGGACCGTTCCGGGCGGGGCCGGTGGAGATTTCCGGTCGTGCAAAGGGGACCGGCGCGCTTACCGGAGCGCTCGCCACGCCTAAGCTCGACCTGGTCGCGGACATCGAGCAGATCGATGTGCCACGCCTGCCCCTCAAGAACGCCAAGGTGACCCTGAGCTTCCAACGCCGCAGCGATGGGTCGAGCGGCCAGGCGGCGATCACCGCCGACAGCGCCTATGGCCCCGCTCGGGCGCGGAGCGCTTTCCGCTTCCCGGAGGGAGGCGTCGATCTCAGCGATCTGGACGTGGACGCCGGCGGCCTGGAGGCGCGGGGCTCCGTGTCGTTGCGCCGCCGCACACCGTCGGCGGCAGATCTCCAACTCGTTGTCGGGCCCGGCGCGTTCCTCGATGCGGGGCGCCTTACGGGGAGCGTGCGGATCGTCGACGCGGGAGCGCCGCGAGCGACGCTGGACCTGCGGGCCGAGAACGCCCGCCTGGCTGGCGCGGGGCTGGCCATCCGCACAGGGCGCCTGACGGCCGATGGGCCGCTGTCGCGGCTGCCGTACACGCTTCTGGCGCAGGGGCAGTCCCGGCGCGGCGCATGGCGGGTCGACGGGAAGGGTGTCCTGGCCCAGGCAAACGAAGGCTATGCCCTGGGCTTTGACGGCATCGGCAGGCTGGGCCGGCGGGACGTGCGGACCGTGGAGACAGCCTTGTTCCGGTTCGGCGGCCGCGAGCGCGCCGCGCGCCTGCGGCTGGCGACGTCGGACGGGGGGCGAATCAACTTCGACGGCGCCCTGCAGGGCGACGGCGCCGACGTACAGGCCAGGGTCACGGGCGTCACCTTGGAGATGCTGGATTCCGATCTCGCGGGTCAGGTGGACGCTACGCTCAACCTGAGCGGCCGGGGTGACGTGCTCTCGGGCGCCTTCGAGGCGCGGCTGGCCGACGCCCGCGGGCGCGGCTCACCCGCGATCCAGGGGATGGACGCGGTCGTCCGCGGCAAGCTGGCCGGCAATGCGCTGACGCTTCAGGCGCAGGCCGAGAATGAGCAAGGCCTGCAGGCCTATGCCGACCTGATGCTGCCAGCCGAGGCCTCGGCGGCCCCGTTCCGTGTGGCGATCGCCCGGCAACGGCCGATGCGCGGCCGCTTCTCGGCGGAGGGCGAGGTGCGCCCTCTGTGGGACCTGCTGTTCGGTGGCGAGCGCGCCTTGGCGGGGGTCGTCCGCACCGAGGGGACCATCGGCGGCACCCTGGCCGACCCGAACGCCGTCGGCAGCATCAACGTGCAGGGGGGGCGTTTCGATGACGGCGGGACGGGCCTGTCGCTCCGAGATGTCACCCTGGCCGCTGATTTCACCCGCAATGCGGTAGACGTGACCCAGGCCTCGGGAGTCGACGGCCACGGCGGGCAGGTTTCCGGCCGCGGACGGATAAGCCTGCAACGGAACGGCGTGTCCGGCTTCCGGCTCGACCTGAGGGGCTTCCGGCTGATCGACAACGAGATCGCCACCGCCTCCGCCACGGGGCAGGCGACCATTGCCCGGGCCGCGGATGGGAAGGTACGGCTTTCAGGCGATTTGACCATCGATCGGGCCGACGTGGCGGCCGACCTGCCGACGCCGTCCGGCGTGGTGTCGATGGAGGTGACGGAGATCAACCGGCCGGACACCCTGGATACCAGCCTGCCGCCTCCGCGCAGCCGCGGCGCCGGTTGGCAGCTGGATGTGAACCTGAAGGCGCCGCGACGGGTGTTCCTGAGGGGCCGCGGTCTCGACCTGGAGCTGTCGCTGGACGCTCACGTGGGCGGCACCACCACACGACCGGACCTGTCAGGCGTGGCGCGGGTCGTGCGTGGCGACTATGAGTTCGCGGGCAAGAGGTTCGAGTTCGACGACTCGAGCGTCGTCTATCTGGCCACCCGGCCGCAGAACATTCGGCTGCACCTCGACGCGGTGCGCGACGATCCCAGCCTGCGGGTGACGGTCCAGATCCGCGGGACGGCGGCCTCCCCCGAGGTGACGCTCGCCTCCTCGCCGACCCTGCCGAATGACGAGATTCTCTCCCAGGTGCTGTTCGGCCGCTCCGCCTCACAGCTTTCGGGGGTGGAGGCGGCCCAGCTCGCCTCCGCGCTATCCTCGCTGACCGGAGGTGGTGGGCTGGATGTCATCGGCAACCTGCGTTCCTTCGCCGGCCTCGACATGCTCTCGTTTGGCGGGGGCGAGGCCGGCATGACCGTTTCCGGCGGCAAGTATCTGACCGACGATGTCTATCTGGAGCTGACGGGCGGAGGACGAGAAGGCGGCGCGGCCCAGGTGGAATGGCGCATCCGCCGCAACCTCTCGATCATTTCCCGCATCACGGGGGATGGCGACAACCGGCTCGCGGTCCGCTGGCGGCGCGACTACTAGGCGGCGTCGCGTCCGCCTTTCAGAGCGTAGGCCTGGGTTCCACGGCTGATGATGCGATCGTCCGGAAGCACGGTGTCGATTGGTATGTCGGCCGCCTCGGCCATGCGCTCATAGATCGGCGCAAAGTCCTGCAAGGTGACGTCCAGCAGGCTCTGCAGGGACGGGATGACGAAATAGATCTGCTGGAAGTCGTCGATCCGATACGGCGTCCGCATCACGCGTTCGAGATCGAAGCCCAGGCGGCTGGGTGAGGGATCGTCCAGGGCGAAGATCGATTCCGCGTGGCTGGAGACGATGCCGGCGCCATAGATGCGCAGGCCTTGCGGCGTCTCGAGCAGGCCGAACTCCACCGTGTACCAGTACAGGCGCGCAAGATTGTGGAGCCGCCCCACCTCCAGGGCCCGCCGGCCGCCTTCGCCATAGGCCTGCATGTAGTCGGCGAAGGTGGGATCGGTGAGCATCGGTACGTGGCCGAACACGTCGTGGAAGACGTCGGGCTCCTGTAGATAGTCCAGCTGCTCGGGCTTGCGGATGAATTGCCCGGCTGGGAACCGCCGGCTGGCCAAGTGATCGAAGAAGACCTCGTCGGGCACTAGGCCGGGTACGGCCACCACCGTCCACCCGGTGAGGCGGCGCAACTCCTCATTGATGCGCCCAAAGTCAGGGATGCCGGCCCGGTGCAGGTCCAGCGCTTCCAGCCCCTTGAGGAAGGGCTCCGCGGCGCGGCCGGGTAGGAGTTGAGCTTGGCGCTCGTAGAGCGTGATCCAGACGTCATGCTCCGCTTGGGTGTAGCGGTCCCAATTCTGGTCGATGGTCCAGTCGGCCCGCGCGCCGGGCGGCGGGCCGCTTCCAAAGCCGTCGGCGCTCATGGAGCCAGAATGGCCCCGTCTGCGCGGAAGTTCCGTTCTGAAAAGGCCGTCTTGGGCCGGCTTAGCGGTAAAACTTTCCGCCCTAGTGGCTGATGCGGGGCCGCAGCGTGTACTGCCCTTCCCGGAAGGACTCGAAAAGCAACGAGGCCTGGGGATGGCCGACCGGCTGACCGGTGTCGTCCGGCTCCAGGTTCTGTTCCGAGACGTAGGCCACGTAGGCGCTTTCATCGTTCTCAGCCAGGAGATGGTAGAACGGCTGGTCCTTGTGCGGCCGGATATCCGGCGGGATCGACAGCCAGTACTCCTCGGTGTTGTTGAACGAAGGGTCGACGTCAAAGATCACGCCGCGGAACGGGTAAACGCGGTGCCGGACGACCTGACCGATCGTGAATTTGGCGAAACGCGTGTCCATACCTTCGAATCTAAGTCCTATCTCCTGACTGGAAGGTGAACGTAGCGCTCGGCCTGTTCCATTCAAGGCTCTGCTTCCGGCTGTCGCAGGGGCTTGCTACAGTCCCCTGGAAATGAGGCGCCCGCCGGGCAGCCTGCGTAAGGACGGATGTAGTCCATGGATGAGGCGCCGCGCGCGCCCCGCGCCCCGGCCGCCGACCGGTGGCGCGAACGGGAAAGGTCCGGCGGCGAGGCGTCCTACTACGCCGCCCTCGATCTTGGCACAAACAACTGCCGCCTGCTGATCGCCACGCCAACGGCGGGGGGATTTCGCGTCGTCGAAGCCTATTCACGCATCGTCCGCCTTGGGGAGGGCCTTGCCCAGAGCGGTCAGCTTTCCGAGGCGGCCATGGAGCGCGCCTTGGCGGCGCTCAAGGTCAGTGCGGAGAAGGTTCGCCGCCGGCGGGTGGTGCGGTTTCGGGCCATCGCCACCCAGGCTTGCCGCATGGCGGATAACGGCCCGGCCTTCGTGGAGCGCGTGGCGCGCGAGACCGGGGTGCGCCTTCAGGTGATCAGCCCGCAGGAGGAGGCGAGGCTGTCCGTGGCCGGATGCCTCAATCTTCTGGACCGCAAGCTTGACGCAGCGCTTGTGGTGGACGTCGGCGGCGGCTCCACGGAACTGTCGTGGGTGGATCTCCGTGGCGCTCCGCCCGACGGCATGCCTCCGATCCGCGCGTGGCTGTCGATTCCGATGGGCGTCGTCACTCTGGCGGAGCGTTTTCCTGAGGGGCCCACGGCGACAGAAGCTTGGTTCCGCAGCATGGTCGAGACCGTGAAAGCTGAACTGACGGCCTTCCGGCGGGCCGAGCCCATGCGGCCGATCTTCGAGGCTGACCGGGCCCATCTGATCGGCACGTCCGGCGCCATCACCAGCCTGGCCGGTCTGCACCTGGACTTGCCGCGCTATGACCGCAGCCGTGTGGACGGCATCTGGATGAGCCGCGACCAGTGCGACGCGGCCGCGGGTCGGCTACTGGCGCTGAACGCCCGGGAACGGGCTCAGGAGCCCTGCATAGGACCGGATCGGGCTGACCTGGTCCTTGCGGGCGCGGCGATCCTGCAGGCCGTGCAGGAACGCTGGCCGTGCTCACGGGTCCGCGTCGCCGACCGCGGCCTGCGCGAAGGTATTCTTCTGTCCCTAATGTCGGACGGCGGACCACGCCGCCGCCGTAGGCGCCGCCGAAGCCGCAGCGCCCGGAGCCCATCATGACCGAACCGCCTCGCAAACGTATGGTGAAGCCGCCGACCGGCGGACTAGAGGGCGGCCGCGGGAAACCCGCGCGGCTGAAGACGGCCAAGCAGCGGACGCCCTCCCAGCAGGCCTGGCTGGAGCGCCAGGTGAATGATCCGTTCGCCGCCAAGGCCCGCGCCCTCGGCTATCGCAGCCGCGCGGCGTTCAAGATCAGTGAGATCGACGAACGGTTCCACCTGTTCCGCAAGGGCGTCAGGGTGGTGGACTTGGGCTTGGCGCCTGGGGGGTGGACGCAATACGCCATCCAGAAGGGCGTCACCGACATCGTCGGCGTCGACCTGCTGCCCGTGGAGCCGCTGCCCCCCGCTCACATCCTGCAGATGGACTTCACCGATCCCGCGTGCGGCCCCATGCTGATCGAACTGTTGGGTGGTGCGCCCGACGTGGTGCTGTCGGACATGGCGCCTAACACCATCGGCCATCGTGAGACCGATCACCTGCGGATCGTGGGCCTGATCGAGGCGGCCAGCGACTTCGCGGTCGAGGTGCTGAAGCCGGGTGGTTCCTTCGTGGCCAAGGCGTTTCAGGGCGGCGGCACCGATCAGCTGATCGCCGGCCTCAAGCAGCATTTCACCGATGTGCGGAACGTGAAGCCGAAAGCTAGCCGGCAGGACAGCTCCGAGGTCTTCCTCGTGGCCACGGGCTTCAAGGGACGGGCGGCTCGGGCGTCTTAGCGCCTTCCTCCAGGAGCCAGTCGCGGAAGCGCTTCAGCGCCCAGCTCTCAACGCCCGGTTGGGTGAGCAGGGCGAAGGCGCTGGCTGAGCGATGGAAGCCCGCCGGCGCAAGCAGTCGGCCCTGCCGAACTTCTTCCACGCAGAGCGGCCAGGACAGGACCGCCGCGCCAAGGCCGGCAAGCGCGGCGTCCATGGCGAAATGGACGTGCGCGAACGGCCGCTCTGCGACATTGGGCATTTCCAGCCCCGCCAGTTCAGCGAAGACCGGCCACGCCTCCGGGTGGGTCACGGCGGCGAGACGAGGCGCCTTTAGGAGATCGCCCCCGGCGCGCTCGGCGCACTCGGGCGAGAGCACGGCCCCCAAGGCGTTGCGGATGAACGCCGTGCAGTTTGGATCGGCAGTCCGACTGAGCGGGACGATCCGGACCACGGCCTGCGCGCCGCGGTGCGAGGTGGCGTGCGGCGCAAGTTCGGTCAGGTGCAGCCGGATGTCGGGATGGCGGGTCTGGAAGCTGGCGAGCCGCGGGATGAGCCATTTCACCGAGAGGCTGGCGTTCACCGCCACATGCAGATCCTCGCCTCCGGTTCGGACATTGCGAACTGCGGCCTCTATCCGGTCGAACGCATCCGACAGCAGCGGCGCGAGCTCGCGTCCAGCCTGGGTCAGCTCCAGCCGGTGCTTGGGCCCGGACAGCAGCCGCACCCCCAGCGCCGCCTCAAGACCTTTCACCTGTCGGCTCACGGCCGAAGGAGTCACCCGCAGCTCTTCCGCCGCCAGCGTTACCTTGCCGCTGCGCGCGACGGCCTCGAAGGCCCGCAGGGCGTTCAGGGAAGGCAGGGGACCGTTTGTGAGTTTTTCGAACATTCGGATGTAAATAAGTCGATTTTCGCAGCGCGCCTATTCCGTCATGACGGGCCATGGCGCGGCCCACCCGATCCCAGGCCCTGATTGTCGGCGGCTTCGGTCTGGGCCAGATCGCGGCCTTCGCCTCCGGCTTCTATCTGATGGGTGTCCTGGGGGACCCCATCGCCAGGGAACTGGGCCTGACGCCCACCTTTATCTTCGCCACCGTCTCCCTGTCGCTCCTCGTGCCGGCCTTTGTCGCCCCGGCCGTGGCCCGCCGGATCGAGGAGCGCGGGGGCAAGCACGTGCTGCTGGCGTCGCACGTGGTGCTAGGCATCGGCCTGGCGATCCTCGGCCTCTCTGGAAGCGGCGCGTGGCTGATCCTGGCCATGGCGGTGATCGGTTTCGGCATGGCCCTCGGGCTGTCTCCCACACCGTTTGCGATCCTGGTCTCGCTCTATGGCGAGGATGCGCGTCGGCCGATCACCGGGGTCGCCCTGATCGGCGGCCTGGGCTCGGTGGTGGGGTGGCCGCTCACCGCCTGGCTGGCCGAGCAACTGGACTGGCGCGGCGCCTGCATGGCCTGGGCCGCGGCGCAGGCGGCCGTGTTCCTTCCCCTGTCGGTGTGGGTCTGCCCGCACACGCCGGGCCGTGTGGCCTCGGACGCGCCGGCGGAGGTCACAGCTCGGGTCCGCTGGGACCGACCGATGATCCAACTGGCGATCCTGTTCGCCTGCGCCTGGTTCGTCTCCACCTGCATGAGCGCGCACCTGCCGCGCCTACTCGCCGGGTTTGGGCTTTCGATCCATGCGGCCACCGCGGCGGCGGGCCTGATGGGCGTTGCGGCGGTGACCGTGCGCTTTCTGGAGTTCACGGTGCTGCGCAAGCTTTCGCCCGTGGCCACCTCCCGTGTGGCGAGCCTGGCGCATCCCGTGGGGGCAGGGGCCCTGCTGGCGGCAGGTGCTCCGGCGGCCCCAGCGCTGGCCATCGGCCAGGGGATCGGCAACGGGATGCTCACGGTGGCCAAGGGGGTCCTGCCGTTGCGGATCTGGGGGGCGGGCGACTACGCGTACCGATCCGCGCTGATCGGACGTCCGGCGATCATCGCCCAGGCGGCCGGCCCCACCGTGTTCGCGGTCGCCCTTGAGCATTCGGCGGCCCTGGCCTTGGGCCTGTCCTCAGTTCTTTGCCTCGTCATGTTCGCAATGACCTTCGGCCTGAGCCGGCGCGACGAAACCGCACGGGAGGCCGCCCTGGCATGATTGCTTCGATCCCCCACTTGCCCCAAGAGCGGCCTTCCACGTATATCCGCGCCGCAAAACGAGGTGTCTCCATGGAGATTCGCGAAGGGCTCACCTTCGACGATGTTTTGCTCGAACCCGGCGCATCAGATGTGATGCCCACGCAGGTGGATGTCTCCACCCGGTTCACGCGAGAGATCAGACTGAACATTCCGCTCGTGTCCGCCGCCATGGACACGGTCACCGAAAGCCGGCTGGCCATCGCCATGGCGCAGGCTGGCGGCATCGGGGTGCTGCACCGGAACCTGACGGTCGACGAACAGGCCGACCAGGTCCGCGAGGTGAAGCGCTACGAGAGCGGGATGGTCATCAACCCGCTGACCATCGGTCCAGAAACGACCCTGGGCGAAGTCCGCCAGATCAAGGCGCGTCGGAAGATCAGCGGCTTCCCGGTGGTGGACTCCAGCGGCAAGCTGGTGGGCATCCTGACCAACCGCGACATGCGGTTCGAAGGTCGTGACGACACGCCGGCCCATGTGCTGATGACCAAGGACAATCTGGTCACGGTCAAGGAAGGCGTCAGCCAGGCGGAAGCCCGCGAACTGGTCCGTCGTCACAAGATCGAGCGTCTGATCGTGGTCGACGACGCCTACCACGCGGTCGGCCTGATCACCGTAAAGGACATGGAGAAGGCCGAGGCCCATCCGCACGCCGCCAAGGACGCACAGGGCCGCCTGCTGGTCGCCGCGGCGTCCACGGTTGGCGACGCTGGCTACGAGCGTTCCATGGCGCTGGTGGACGCGGGCGTCGACGTGGTGGTGATCGATACCGCCCACGGCCACAACGGCGAGGTCGCCAAGGCGGTCGAACGGGTCAAGCGCGAGACCAACCGCGTTCAGATCGTGGCCGGTAACATCGCCACCTATGACGCCGCCAGGGCTCTGATCGATGCCGGCGCGGACGCGGTGAAGGTGGGGATCGGCCCCGGCTCGATCTGCACGACCCGCATCGTCGCGGGTGTCGGCGTTCCCCAGCTGACGGCCATTGCCGACGCGGTGCGCGCCGCCGAAGGCACGGACGTACCGATCGTCGCCGACGGCGGCATCAAATATTCGGGCGATCTCGCCAAGGCCCTGGCTATGGGCGCCTCGGTGGCGATGATGGGCTCCGTCTTCGCCGGCGTCGACGAGGCGCCGGGCGAAGTGTTCCTGTACCAGGGCCGCTCGTACAAGGCGTACCGGGGCATGGGCTCCCTGGGAGCCATGGGGCAGGGGTCGGCCGACCGCTACTTCCAGAAGGATGTGAAGGACGCTCTGAAGCTCGTGCCCGAGGGCATCGAGGGCCAGGTGCCCTACAAGGGTCCGATCGCGCCGATCCTTCACCAGATGATCGGCGGCCTGCGCGCGGCCATGGGCTATGTGGGCGGCGCGGACCTGGAGCAGTTCCGGCAGCGGGCGCGGTTCATCCGCATCACCAACGCCGGCCTTCGCGAAAGCCACGTCCACGACGTGATGATCACCCGCGAGGCGCCGAACTACCCCAGCGCCGTCTGATGCGCGACGGCGGGCGGCTGGCGGCGGCCATTGAAATCCTGGCGGAGATCGAAGGTCGCCATCGGCCGGCTCGCCTGGCCCTGAAGGCCTGGGGCGACGCCTCCCGGTTCGCAGGCGCCAAGGACCGAGCCTTCGTCTCTGGCCTGGTGCTGGATGTCCTGCGTCGGAAACGTTCGCTGGCCTGGCGCATGGGAGATAATGGACCCAGGGCCGGCGCCCTGGGCGCCCTGCGCTTCCTGTGGGGCTGGCCAGTGGAGCAGATCGCCGAGGCGGCGGCGGAGACGCCGCACGGCCCGGGGCCGCTGACGCCGGACGAATTGGCGGCGCTCGAACAACCGCGCAATCTCACCGAGGCGCCCGTGCCGGTCCGTGGCGACTATCCGGACTGGCTCGACGCAAGTCTTGCCCGCGTCTTCGGTGACGCCCGAGCGGAGGAGGGCGCCGCGCTGGCCGAGCGGGCTCCGGTGGACCTGCGGATCAACAGCCTCAAGACCGACCCCGAGCGTGGATTGAAAGCCTTGGCCTCGCTGGACGCCCGCCCGGCCGGCGTGCTTCCGAACGCCGTCCGCATCGCCGCTCCCGAGCCCAGCGCCCGCAGCGGCGCGGTGGAGACGATCCCTCAGTTTTCCAAGGGCTGGTTCGAGGTCCAGGACCTGGGTAGCCAGATCGCGGCGTCGGCGGCCGGCGAGGTGAAGGGCCGCCAGGTGCTGGACCTGTGCGCGGGGGGCGGCGGCAAGACCCTGGCGCTGGCCGCGGCCATGGGCAACACCGGCCAGATCTACGCCTATGACAGCGATGCGCGGCGGTTGACCGACACGGTTCGGCGCGGCGACCGGGCGGGCGTGCGCAACCTGCAGGTGCGCTCGCCGGTGAACCCCGATCCGCTGAAGGGCCTCGATGGCAAGATGGATGTGGTCTTCATCGACGCGCCGTGCACGGGCACGGGCTCGTGGCGGCGCCATCCCGACACCAAGTGGCGGCTGACGCCCGAAGCCCTGGCCAAGCGCCAAGTCGACCAGGATCAGGTGCTGGAGGACGGCGCCCGGTTCGTGAAGCCCGGCGGCCGGATCGTCTACGTCACCTGCTCCGTGCTGCCCGAGGAAGACGAGGACCGGGTTGCTGGTTTCCTCGAGCATCATCCCGAGTTTGCCCGTCGGCCGGCCACGGACGATCCCATGCTTGCGCCGCATCTTACATCGCAAGGCGATCTTCGCCTCTCGCCCCGCACCTCCGGCACCGACGGCTTCTACGTCGCGGTGCTGGAGAAGAGCCGCTAACGGAGTCCCATGACCACGTCCGCCCCCACGACCGGCCACGAGAAGGTCCTCATCGTCGACTTCGGCAGCCAGGTGACCCAGCTGATAGCCCGGCGGCTGCGGGAGAGCGGCGTCTATTGCGAGATCCATCCGTACGACAAGGCGGACGCGGCCCTGGACAGCATGAAGCCTCGGGCCATCATCCTGTCCGGCGGTCCGGCCAGTGTGCACGAGACCGCCAGCCCCGCCGCCTCGAAGCGCCTCTTCGAACAGGACGTTCCGGTGCTGGGCATCTGCTACGGCGAGCAGACCATGTGCGCCGAACTGGGCGGCAAGGTGGAGCCTGGCACGACCCGTGAGTTCGGACGCGCCGAGATCGAGATCGTCCGTGAGAGCCCGCTGCTGGAAGGCCTGGGCGCGCTGGGCCACACCGAGACCGTGTGGATGAGCCATGGCGACAAGGTCACGGCCCTGCCGCCCGGCTTCGAGACCGTCGCGGTGTCGGAAGGCAGCCCCTATGCGGTGATCGCGGACGAGGGACGGCGCTTCTACGGCATCCAGTTCCACCCCGAGGTGGCGCACACGCCGCGTGGGGCGCTGATCCTGCGCAACTTCACGCACCGCATCGCCGGGCTGAAGGGCGACTGGACCATGGCCTCCTACCGCCAGGAGCAGATCGCCAAGATCCGCGCTCAGGTGGGAGATGCGAAGGTGATCTGCGGGCTGTCGGGCGGCGTCGACAGCTCCGTGGCGGCCGTCCTGATCCACGAAGCCATTGGCGACCAGCTGACCTGCGTGTTCGTGGACACCGGCCTGCTGCGCAAGGACGAGGCCACCCAGGTGGTGACCATGTTCCGAGATCACTACAACATCCCGCTCGTGCACGTTGATGCGTCTGATCTTTTCCTCGGCGAACTGGCCGGCGTCACTGACCCGGAGACCAAGCGCAAGACCATCGGACGGCTGTTCATCGAGGTCTTCGACAAGGAGAGCGCCAAGATCGAGGGCGCCGAGTTCCTCGCCCAGGGCACCCTCTATCCGGACGTGATCGAGAGCGTCTCGGCCAGTGGCGGCCCGTCCGCGGTGATCAAGAGCCACCACAATGTGGGGGGGCTGCCGGAGTACATGAAGCTCAAGCTGGTGGAGCCCCTGCGCGAGCTGTTCAAGGACGAGGTGCGGGCGTTGGGCGTCGAACTGGGCCTGCCGCCGCAGTTCGTCGGCCGTCACCCGTTCCCGGGCCCGGGCCTGGCCATCCGCATCCCGGGCGAGATCACCCGTGAGAAGGTGGCCGTGCTGCAGCAGGCGGATGCGATCTACCTGGAGGAGATCCGCAAGGCCGGGCTCTACGACAGCATCTGGCAGGCTTTCGCCGTGCTCCTGCCGGTGAAGACCGTCGGCGTCATGGGCGACGCCCGCACCTACGAAGACGTGCTCGCCCTGCGGGCGGTGACCTCGACGGACGGCATGACGGCGGACTTCTTCGAGTTTCCCTGGGAAGTGCTTGGCCGCTGCGCCACGCGCATCATCAACGAGGTGAGGGGCGTCAACCGGGTGGTCTACGATGTCACGTCGAAGCCGCCCGGGACCATTGAGTGGGAATAGCTGCAGGCCCTCGACAGCTGCATTGATGTTCTCGTATTGTTCTGATCCGCAAGGAGAGGAGCATGGCGGAGCAGCTGGCGTTGCCGGGCCTGGAGCCTCGGCCGGAGGGGGTTCAGGTCGTCTATTTCGCACTTCGCCCAGACGCACATGCGGCGTGTGAGGCGCGACAGCGCGCGTGGGAACTCAAGCGGCGCCACCGGCTGAGGGGGCGGCCGATCCCGCCCGAGCGGCTTCACATCTCCCTCGTCGGCGTGGGAGACAGGCCGGCCGGGGTGATCTTGCGCGCCGCCGAGCGGGCGGCGGCAAGGGTCAGCTCCGACGCGTTTCCGCTGCAGCTTGCACAAGCCGCCGGCTACGGCGGCCGCCGCGGCAGCCACGCCCTGGTGCTGGCCGGGGGTGAGGGCGGTGAGTTCGTCGAGGCGCTACGGCGGGAGCTGTGCAGCGCTCTGCGGGCCGAGGGCGTACGACCGCCGGCGGACCGCCCGTTCAGCCCGCACCTGACGCTGCTTTACGCGCAGCGGCGGATCGCCGGCGAGTGGATCGAACCGGTGAGTTGGCGGGTGGACAACTTCGCGCTGATCCGCAGCCACTTCGGTCAGGGCCGACACGAGATCCTGGGCCGCTGGTCCCTGGCGTCCTGACCTGCCACTAAGACGCAAGCTGCACATGGAGCCCGCTAAGTGACGACGACCCTCTACGGCATCCGCAACTGCGACACGATGAAGAAGGCTTGGACCTGGCTGGACGACAAGGGGATCGCCTACGCCTTCCACGACTACAAGAAGCAGGGGATCGACCGCGCCACGCTGGAGGGGTGGGTGGACCAGTTGGGCTGGGAGCCGCTGTTGAACCGGGCCGGGACCACCTTCAAGAAGCTGTCCGATGGGGACAAGCAGGGGATTGATCGGGCTAAGGCCATCGAGCTGATGCTGGCGCAACCTTCGATGATCAAGCGGCCGGTGCTGGACGTGGGCGGCAGGCTGACTGTGGGCTTCAAGCCGGAGATCTACGCGAGCGTCTTCGGCTGACGCCGCCGCGGCAGGCAAGCCGGGTGAACGGCTGAGAAGGCGTCCATCTAGCAGGACCGGCCTCCTGGGTGGCGGCCCTGGCCACGTGCGGCTCGCCGCGGAATCATGACCAACAATTCATCGGTTTATCTGCATCTGTTCGTGCGACGTCCCGTCTCTTCATGATGTGAGACGGGCGATTGCCCGGCCGGTACTGAAGAGGAGACAGCTCCGTGGAAATCCTGGTTCCGATCGCGCTTTTCGGGATGATCGCCGCGATCGTCATCGTTCCGCGCTACTTCCGCAGCCTTGAACGGCAGAAGATGGCGGAGACGTTGCGGGCGGCTATCGAACGCGGTCAACCGCTGCCGCAGGAAATGATCGACGCCATGTCGTCGAACGTGCGCTCGCCCCAGATGCCGCCTTCGCCCCAGCGGGACCTCAGAACCGGCATCGTCTGGATTGGCGTGGCGCTCGGGCTCGTGGCCTTGGGCCTGATCGTCGGCTTCGAGGAGCCGGACGCCAGCTACTGGTTCCTGGGCTTTGCGGCCTTCCCAGGCTTCATCGGCCTGGCCTTCGTCATCCTCGGCCTCATCAACAAGCCGAAGTCCTGAGGCGTCGGCCGAAGAGGGGTCCAAGCCCATGCCGGGCAAACCATCCAGCTTGGCCAGCCTGCACGACGTGGAGCTCTGCTCCTATGCGGCGGCGGGTGAGGGGCGCGCCTTCGGGGAGCTTGCGCGCCGCCACGGCTCGGCCGTCCGATACCTGCTGCGCCGAATGGGCGCGCAGGCGGCAGAGGCCGACGACGTCGCCCAGGACGCCTTCCTGACCGCGTTTCAGCGGATCGCCGAATTCCGGGGCGACGGGACCTTCGCCGGATGGGTCAAGCGCATCGCCGCCCGGCATTACCTGCGCCGTCTCCAGCGGGAGCGGCGGCTGAACGAACTTGCCCAGGAGGGCGACGACGAGGTTGAGGTCCCCACGGGCGATGCGGACCACCGCATTGATCTGGACGAGGCGCTGAAGCTGCTCTCGAAGACCGAGCGCCTGTGCGTGTCGCTTTGCTTCGGAGCCGGTCTCTCCCACAGCGAAGCGGCGGAGGCCTTGAACCTGCCGCTCGGAACGGTCAAATCCCATGTCAAACGTGGTCTGGAGAAGCTCAGAGCGCGACTGGCGCCGGCCGACGGCGCCGTTCTGGAAGGGAGGCGGGGCAATGGCTGACGACTTCGAACGCCGCCTTGAGCGCCTCTTCGCTGATGCGCCCGAACTGCCGGACTGCCAAGCCTTCGCCCAGCGGATCGAACGCCGGCTGAACCGCGGCTGGCAGACGCGCCGTTGGTTGATCGGCGCCGGCGGCGTCGTCGGCGGTGTGGTGGGCGCGAGCCAACTCGTAATGTCCAATCTTTTCCAGCGCGTGGAGAGCGCCGAGGAATCGGCGCGGGCTCTGACCTCCAGCCTGTCGCGGGCGGCGCCCAGCACCGAAATGATCTCGGCCCTGTCGGGCGGGTTCGGCATCTGGATCGCTGTGGGGCTGGCCGTGGTATTGTTGGGTTTCGCCCTCTCCCGGGTGATCGAGGAGATCTGATCTTGTCCAGTCATCGGCAAGAAGCCGTCCGGCGCGTTGCGGCGCCGGATATCGCCGCGCGTAAGGGGCAGACGCCCATCGTCTGCCTAACCGCCTACACGGCGCCCGTCGCCGAACTGCTCGACGACCACTGTGACCTACTTCTGGTAGGCGACAGCGTGGGCATGGTGGTCCACGGACTGCCGAATACGGTCGGCGTCACGCTCGAGATGATGATCATGCACGGCCAAGCCGTCATGCGTGGCTCCAGACGCGCCATGGTCGTGGTCGACATGCCGTTCGGCAGCTACGAGGGCTCCGCTGAGACAGCCTATGCGAACGCCGCGCGGCTGATGAAGGAAACCGGCGCGCAGGCAGTGAAAGTCGAGGCCGGCGAGACCATCGTCGGCACAATCGACTATCTCGTGAAGCGCGGCATCCCGGTGATGGGCCACGTGGGCCTGCGACCGCAGGCGGTTCTGGTGGACGGCGGGTTTAAGGCCAAGGGCAAGGCTGGGGCGGAACGCCAGCGCATCCTAGCCGAAGCCAAGGCCACGGCCGAAGCCGGGGCGTTCGCCATCGTGGTCGAAGGCGTCGCCGAAGGGCTGGCGCGCGAAATCACCGAGGCCGTCGACGTCCCGACGATCGGCATCGGCGCATCCGCGGGATGCGATGGCCAGATCCTGGTCACGGACGATATGCTGGGCCTGTTCGACTGGACGCCGAAGTTCGTGCGCCGGTATGGGGACCTGCGCGGCGAAATCGGCCGGGCCGTGGCGGCCTATGCCGAGGACGTGCGGGCGCGGCGCTTCCCTGGGCCTGCCGAGATCTACTTTGCGAAAGCCGGGTAGCGTTGCGGCGGAAAGCGGCGCGCTATAGGTTCCCGGCCTCTGCCCAGAGGGCCAGCTAGAGAGTCCGGAGTCCCCTTCACGTGACGGATCTGTTCGAAGAGGTCGAGGAGCAGCTTCGCTCCGACCGCTACCGGTCGCTCGCGCAGAGGACCCTGCCGTGGATTCTGGGCTTGGTCGCTGCTGCGCTCATCGCGGGGCTGGCCTATTGGGGCTGGGATACCTGGCGGAACAACGCCATAGCCGAGGCGTCCGAGACCTATCACGCCGGCGCGCAGGCCTTCGTCCAGGGTGACGAAGCGAAGGCGCGGGCCCTCTGGACCGAGGTCTCCAAGTCGTCCGCTGGCGGTTACAAGTCGCTCGTGCTGATGCAGCTTGCCGCCTTCGCCGAGCGCGAGAACAAGACGGACGAGGCCGTGAAGCTGCTGGACGAGGCGGCGGATGCGGCCCCCGACGACATCATCGGAGACGTGGCCCGCCTCAAATCCGCCTTCGCAGTGCTCGACACGGCCCCCTACAAGGACGTGGAGGCGCGCTTGACGCCGCTGATGAAGGACGGCCGCCCGTATCGGGTCCAGGCCCGCGAGGCGCTCGCCTTCGCCAAGCTGGTGCACGGCGATACGACCGGCGCCCGTGGCGACTTCGTCGTGCTCCAGCAGAGCCTGGACGCTCCCGACGGGGTTCGCGCGCGCGCTCAGGCCGCCGTGGCCCTGATCGATTCCGGCTCGGCGAAGGCCCTGCCTGGCATCGTGAAGTCGGCCGCCGCCATGCCGCCGCCCATGGTGGTGCCGCCGGGCGCCGTCGTGGGTCCGCAAGGGGCCTCTGAAGCGCCCGCCCAACCGCAAGCCAACGGACCGCAATGACGTCGCGTCGCAACACCCTCCTGGTCGCCTGCCTGATCGCCGCGCTGGGCGCGAGCGGCTGCTCGACACTGGGCCGCTTGAATCCCTTCGACCGCGACGACGGCCCGCAGGAGACGGCGGGCGAGGGCCAGCGGATTTCGATCGTTCCCGCTGACCAGCGCCTTGAACCGGCCGAGGCGTTGAAGGGCGTCGATTTCTCGCTGCCGACGCCCCACACGGTGGCGGCCTGGCCGCTTCCGGGCGGCACGCCTGAGCAGTCGGTGGATCATGTGGACGCCGCCCCTGGTCTGCAGATCGCCTGGCGGCGGAACTTCGGCGAGGGGTCTGAGCGTGGCCGTTACGTGACCGCGCCGCCGGTGGCGGCGGACGGCAAGGTCTTCGTCATGGACGCCGAAGGCCGGGTTTCGGCCATCGACGCACGGACGGGCGCGCAGATCTGGCGCACCGCCACCAATCCTGGCGACAACAAGCGCGATAGGCTGGCGTTTGGCGGCGGCCTCGCCTACGCGGACGGCAAGCTCTATGTCTCGTCCGGCTGGCGGCAGGTGCTGCAGATGGACGCCAATACCGGCGCCATCGGCTGGCGCACCCGCACCAGCGAGGCCATCCATGGCGCGCCGACCGTGGCCGGCGGGCGCGTGCTGGTCGTGGCGCTGGACAACACCTTGCTGACTTTCGATGCGGCGACGGGCACCCCCAGCTGGACCTATCAGGCTCTATCGGAACCGGCGCGCATTCTCAGCGCGTCCAGCCCGGCCGTGCAGGGCGATACAGTGGTGGCGGCTTTCGGTTCGGGCGAACTGGTGGCTCTGCGCGCGGCGAACGGCAACGACCTGTGGAACGAGGCGCTGTCCCGTGCGAGCCGCACCAGCGCCCTATCCGAGATCCGGGACATCCCAGGCCGGCCAGTGATCTACCAGGGCGACGTGTTCGCCGTGAGCCACTCGGGCGTCTTCTCGGCCATTGACCTGCGGACGGGCCAGGCCCGCTGGAATCTTCCGGTCGTCGGCATCACCACACCGCTTCCGGCGGGCGATGTCGTCTATGTCGTCTCCAAAAACGGGGAGGTGATCTGCGTCTCCCGCGAGACGGGCCAGATCTATTGGATCCGTGACCTCAACGAAGGCTTCCGCGGCAAGAAGAAGGGCGGCTTCTTCGGGATCGGCGGCCAGCGGATGACCCGGCCAGTGTGGTCGAGCCCGATGCTGACCAACAACAAGCTGATCGTGGCCGGCCAGACCGGTCAGCTCGCGGTGCTCAACGCCAAGACGGGCGAAGTCGAACAGCGGATTTCGCTGGGCGCCCCCGTGCTGCTGTCTCCGATCGCGATGGGTGACACGATCTATCTGGTGACCGACAAGGGCGCTCTTGTCGCGCTTCGCTAGGATTGAGATTTTTAGGCTGACGAAATGCCGTTGAAGCTCGCTATCGTCGGCCGCCCCAATGTGGGCAAGTCCACGCTGTTCAACCGCTTGGCAGGCAAGAAGCTCGCCATCGTGGACGATCGGCCGGGCGTTACCCGCGACCGCCGGTTCGGCATGGGGCGGCTGGGCGATCTGGACCTTGAGCTGATCGACACGGCCGGGTTCGAGGACGTCACCGACGAGAGCCTCGAGGCGCGCATGCGGGCTCAGACCGAGCTCGCCGTGGACGAATGCGACGTCGCCCTGTTCGTCATCGACGCGCGTGAGGGGGTGACGCCGGCCGACCGCATCTTCGCCGAGATCCTGCGCAAGCGGGACAAGCCCGTGGTGCTGGCTGCCAACAAGGCGGAGGGCAACAAGGGCGAGGGTGGGGTGCTGGACGCCTGGGGGCTCGGCCTGGGCGAGCCTGTGCCGATCTCGGCCGAGCACGGCGAAGGCATGGCTGACCTCTATGCGGCCATCGCCGCCGTCTCGGACGAGGAGGAAGACGCCGAGGAAGAGGATCCGGCCGACAAGCCGGTCCGTATCGCCATCGTCGGACGGCCGAACGCGGGCAAGTCGACGCTGGTCAACCGGCTGATCGGCGAAGACCGGCTGCTCACAGGCCCCGAGGCCGGCATCACCCGCGACGCCATTCCGGTGGACTGGGAATGGGGCGGGCGCGCCATCCGCCTGGTCGACACCGCGGGCCTTCGGCGCAAGGCCAAGGTGCACGAGAAGCTGGAGAAGCTGTCCACACAGGATACGATCCGAGCGATCACCTTCGCCGAGGTGGTCCTGCTGGTGATGGACGCCACCCATCCGCTAGAGATTCAGGACCTCCAGATCGCCGATCTTGTCGAGCGTGAGGGCCGAGCGCTGGTCTTCGTACTGGCCAAATGGGACCTCGTCGAGGACCAGCAGGCGAAGCTCGCCGAGATCATCGAGGAGACGGGACGCCTGCTGCCGCAGGTGAAGGGCTCGCCGATCGTGGCCCTGTCGGCCGAGACCGGCCGCGGCCTGGACCGGCTGATGCCGGCGGTGCTGAAGGCCTATGCCGACTGGTCGACCAAGGTGAAGACCCGTGACCTGAACGACTGGCTGCGGATGGCCGTGGAGCGGCATCCGCCGCCGGCGGTGAACGGGCGCCGGGTGAAGCCGAAGTACATGGCCCAGACAAAGGCCCGGCCGCCGACGTTCGTGCTGTTCGCCAGCCGGGCTGACCAGCTGCCGGACCACTATCGCCGCTATCTGATCAACTCGCTGCGGGAGAGCTTCGACCTGCCGGGCGTGCCGATCCGTGTCTCCGTGCGGTCGAACAAGAACCCGTTCGCCGAGAACGCCGAGGCGGGGCCGGCGAAGACCGCGCCGCGGGCGAGGAGCCGCGCCAAGTCGGACGGGCCGCCGAGGGCCGCCAAGCCCGCCAAGCCGAAGAAGACGGCGAGCCGGGGCAAGGCGGCCAAGCTGGCCCGGCCGGGGGTCAAGCCGAAGCGGGCGTCCCGCGCGACTTCCACTCCGAAAAAGCCACGTTAGAGGTCGGCAGGCCGAGTTCGGCCTGGGCCAGCTCGACGATCAGCGGACCGATCTCGGAGGCTTCAGGGAGCTCCAGCGGGTCTTCGCCCGGGAAGGCCTCGGCGCGCATCCGCGTGCGCATGCGACCCGGATCGAGCAGAACGGCACGGATCTTGGTGTTCTCGAGCTCGTCGGCCCAGGTGCGGACGAGGTTCTCGAGGGCGGCCTTGGTGGCGCCATAGGGGCCCCAGAACGCCTTGGGATGGGCGGCGCGGCTGGAGGTCAGGAAGATGGCCCGGGGCCGCTCGGCGGCGCGGAGCAGGGGCTCGACGCTGCGGATCAGCCGGTAGGAGGCGGTGAGGTTCACCGCCAGCACGCGCTCCCAATGCTTGGGCTCGATGTGGCCGACAGGCGTCAGGGGCCCAAGGATGGCGGCGGCGTGGACGACGATGTCGAGGCGGCCGAACCGCTGGTGGATGGCCAGGCCCAGCTGGTCGAGGGCGCCGTCCTCGGCGATGTCCATGGGCACGAGGGTGGCCGAGCGGCCGGTGGCCTGGCGGATCTCGTCATCCAGTTCCTCGAGGGCGCCGGAGGTGCGGGCGACGGCCACGACATGGGCGCCGGCGAGGGCGAGGGCGAGGGCGGCTGCGCGGCCGATGCCGCGGCTGGCGCCGGTGACGAGGGCGACGTGGTCGGAGAGGGGCAGGTTCGACATGAGGGCGCCTCTCTAGCCGTGTTCCGCGCCCATGTCAGGATCGGCGTCGGCGCGGCGCGCGTAGCGCTGGGCGATGGCGGCGCAGGCCATGAGCTGGATCTGGTGGAAGAGCAGCAGCGGGATCATGGCGAGGCCGGCCACGGCGGGAGAGAACAGCGCGGCCGCCATGGGCGCCCCGCTGGCGAGCGACTTCTTGGAGCCGCAGAAGACGATGGCCGCCTCGTCGGCCTTGTCGAAGCCGAAGAGCCGGGCCGCGGCGGCCGTGAGGGCCAGGACGACGACCAGGAGCACGACGCAAAGTATCACCAGGCGCACGAGGTCCAGCACGTGCAGGCGGCTCCACACCCCCGCCACCACCGCCCCTGAGAAGGCGGTGTAGACCACCAGCAGGATGGCGCCGCGGTCGACGAAGGAGAGGATGCGGGCGCGGGCGGTGATCCAGGGGCCGACCCAGCGGCGGAGCAGCTGGCCGGCGACGAAGGGCACGAGCAGCTGCAGGACGATCGCCCGGACGGACGAGGCGTCCATGCTGCCCTGGGCGTGGAGCAGCAGGCCCACGAGGACGGGCGTCAATGCAATGCCGAGCAGGTTGGACGCCGAGGCGGCGGCGACGGCGGCGGCGACATTGCCCCGGGCGATGGCGGTGAAGCCGATGGACGACTGAATGGTCGAGGGCAGGCAGCCGAGGAAGATCAGGCCCACCGCCAGCTCAGGCGGGGTGATCCAGGCGGGCAGGGCGGCGAGGCCGAGGGTCAGCAGGGGGAAGAGGACGAAGGTGGAGGCCAGCACCAGCAGGTGCAGCCGCCAGTGGGTCAGGCCCCGGATCACCGCCTCGCGGGAGAGGCGGGCCCCGTGCAGGAAGAAGACCAGGGCGATGGCCGCCTTGGTGATCCAGCCCGCCACCACGGCGGCGTCGGCGCGGACAGGCGCGACCGCGGCGGCCACGCCCATCAGGACGATCAGGATCAGGTACCAGTCGGGCTTGAAGCGGAAGCCCGGCTTCCGCTCGCTCACGCGTCGACCAGGAAGGAGAGCTGGCGCTCCATCGCCTGGTTGCGGCCCTCGGCGATCTCGCGATCCAGCAGGCGGGTCGGATAGTCGCCGGTGAAGTAGTGGTCGGTGAACTGCGGGTTCTTCGGGTCGCGCTTGGCTTCCATGGCCCAGTAGAGGCCGTCCACCGAGAGGTAGCCCATGGAATCCACGTCCAGGAGCTTGGCGATCTCTTCCACCGAGTGGTTGGCGGCCAGGAGCTTCTCGCGGTTCGGCATGTCGATGCCGTAGTAGTCGGGCCACATAATCGGCGGCGAGGCCGAGCGGAGGTGGACCTCCTTGGCGCCCGCTTCGCGCACCATGCGCACGACCCGGACCGAGTTGGTGCCGCGGACGATGGAATCATCGACGAGCAGCACGCGCTTGCCGGCCAGGACCGAGCGGTTCGGCGACAGCTTCATCCGCACGCCCAGCTCGCGCTGGCCCTGGGTGGGCTCGATGAAGGTGCGGCCGACATAGTGGTTGCGGATGATGCCCATCTCGAAGGGCAGGCCGGCTTCCTGGGCGAAGCCCAAGGCGGCGGGAACGCCCGAGTCGGGCACCGGCACGACCACGTCCACGTCGGCCGGCGTCTCCTGGGCCAGGCGGCGGCCCATGCGCTTGCGCACCTCGTAGACCGAGCGGCCGTTCACCACGGAATCAGGACGGGCGAAATAAACGTATTCGAAGACGCAGGGACGGGCCTGCTGGGCCGGGAACGGCTTGAAGCTGCGGATGCCGCCCTCGTCGATGACCACCACCTCGCCATGCTCGACGTCGCGCACGAAGGTGGCGCCGATGATGTCGAGGGCGCAGGTCTCGGAGGCCAGGACCGACTTGCCGTCGAGCTCGCCCAGGACCAGGGGGCGGATGCCCAGGGGATCGCGGGCGCCGATCAGCTTCTTGTTGGTCAGCGCCACCAGGGCGTAGCCGCCCTCGATCTGCTGCAGGGCGTCCATGAAGCGATCAAGGAACTTCGGCTTCCTGGAGCGGGCGATGAGGTGGAGGATCACCTCGGAGTCCGAGGTGGACTGGAAGATGGCCCCTTCGCTGACCAGCTGTTCGCGCAGGGTCAGGAAGTTGGTGAGGTTGCCGTTGTGGGCGAGGGCGATGCCGCCCGCCTCGAGGTCCGCGAACATCGGCTGGACGTTGCGGATGAAGCTGCCGCCGGCAGTGGAGTAGCGGGTATGGCCGATGGCGGCGTGGCCCGGGAGCCGCTCGTTGAGATCGCCGCCGCCGAAGGCGTCGCCCACGTGGCCCATGTGGCGCTCGGTGTGGAACCGGTGGCCGTCGAAGGCGGCGATGCCGCAGGCTTCCTGGCCTCGGTGCTGCAGGGCGTGGAGGCCCAGGGCGGTGAGGGCGGCGGCCGAATCGACGCCGAAGACACCGAAGACGCCGCACTCCAGGCGTGGGGTGTCGTCATCAGGGTCCCGGATGGGAGGGGCCCATCGCTCATAGGACTGCGTCTTCAGGGTCATCGAGACCTCTCCAGATCGTCCGCCTTGCCGGTTCGCGGCGCGTCGTACCTGTCCGTCACGGCTCTGTCACCTGACCCATTTCGAACGGCGTTGTCGAAGGCCGGGCCAAGGGCGGCCGCGATGTCCATTCCCCGAGGGGCCAGGCCCGCGATCAGCTCGCCCATCTCGCCCGCCAGCGGCCAGGTGACCGCCTCGGTCATCCATCGCGGCCGGATGTCCTCGGGCGTGGCGGCATTGAACATCAGGAAGAGCGCTCCGAGCACCAGCAGGCCGCGCGCGAGGCCGATCAGGAGTCCGACCGAGCGATCGAGCGCACCCGCCACGTCGGTAGCCTGGACCCGTTTCGCAAGGCCTGCGCCGATCAGACGCAGCACCAGGTAGGTGACGGCGAACACCAGGATCAGGGCGACCACGGCCCCCAGCCAGTCGGGCCGCACCACCTCGCGGACGAGGGGGGCGGACACCGGCAGGCCGAAGACGGCGAGGAAGCCGGCGGCGATCAGGGCGAAGAGGGCGGCCACTTCCCGCACGGCGCCGCGCGCGAAGCCCACCGCGCCCGAAATCAGGAGCAGGCCAAGGACGATCAGGTCGAACTGGGTGAGTCCCAAACCCATCACGCTAGTCCCACGCGCCCTCGCTAATCCGGCGGACGGCGTCCGCCAGCCGGCTGACGCCGGTGAATTTCATCCCACCCGCGGCCTCGACATCGGCTGGACCGAGCGCGCGACGGAAGCCGAGCTTGGCGGCTTCCTTGAGGCGGGCGTCCATCCGGCTGACCGACCGCACCTCGCCCGACAGGCTGATCTCGCCGAAGACCACACAGTCCTGCGGCAAGGCCTCGTCGAAGGCGGAGGAGGCGAGCGCCGCTGCGGCGGCGAGATCGGCGGCGGGTTCGGTAATGCGCAACCCGCCGGCCACGTTCAGATAAACGTCACGGTCGCCGAAACCAAGGCCGCAACGGGCTTCCAGCACCGCCAGGACCATGGCGAGGCGACCTGAATCCCAGCCGACCACCGCCCGCCGGGGGGTTCCGTAGGCGGAGGGGGCCACCAGGGCCTGGATCTCCACGAGAACCGGCCGCGAGCCCTCGATGCCGGCGAACACCGCGGCCCCCGCGGCCCGGGCGCCGGAGGTGTTGAGGAACAGGGCCGAGGGGTTCTTCACCTCGGCGAGGCCGGTGTCGTTCATCTCGAACACGCCGATTTCGTCGGTGGCCCCGAAGCGGTTCTTGGCGCCGCGCAGGATGCGGAACGGATAGCCGCGCTCGCCCTCGAAGGCGAAGACGGCGTCGACCATGTGCTCGACCACCCGGGGGCCGGCGATGGCGCCCTCCTTGGTGACGTGCCCCACCAGGATGACGGCGAGGCCGCGCTTCTTGGCCAGGCGCACCAGTTCGCCGGCGGCGGCCCGGACCTGGGTGACCGAGCCGGGGCCGGCCTCGTGGGCGTCGCTCCACATGGTCTGGATCGAATCGATGACCACCAGGTCGAAGGGCTCGGCCTTCAGGCCATCGACGATGGTGCGCAGGCTGGTTTCCGCGGCGAGCTTTACCTGGGCGTCCGCCAGGCCCATGCGCTGGGCCCGGCCGCGAACCTGCTCCACGGCCTCCTCGCCGGAGATGTAGGCGCAGCGGACGCCGCGGCGGGCCGCGCTGGCGGCCACCTGCAGCAGGAGGGTGGACTTGCCGACGCCCGGATCGCCGCCGAGCAGGATGGCCGAGCCGGGGACCACGCCGCCGCCGCAGACGCGGTCGAACTCATCCACGCCGGTGATGATGCGGGGCGGGGCGGGGGTGGCGTCCTCCAGACCCTCGAAGGCCAGGCCGCGGCTGCGGGCGGCGGCCTTGGACGGCTTGAGCGCGCCCGGCGGGCGGCTGGTCAGCTCCTCGACGAGGGTGTTCCAGGCGCCGCAGGCCGGGCACTGGCCCGACCACCGGCTCTGGACCGCGCCGCAGGACTGGCAGGCGTAGACGGCGCCGTCACGGGCCAAGGCGAACTCCTGATTCGGTGAGGTCAAAGTCTAGCCCAGGGGCGCGGCGGGGTCTGTGCGGCCTCGCGCCGTATGCTACCCATGATCCGGGAGCTGACCGGAGGGCTGGATGGATTGGGGGCGGCTGGTTGCGCGGGCCGGCGCGATGATGGCGCGGCCGGGGCGCAGCTGGGGGGAGATCGGGCCCGAGCCGGGCGATCCGCGCACCGTCCTTCTGGGCTATGTGGCGCCGCTCGCGGCGATCCCGGCGATCTGCGGCGCCCTGGGTGCGCTGGTGTTCGGCTTCCGGTTCGCCGACGTGACCCTTCGGCCCAGCGTTCTGACCGTCCTGCTGGGGGCGGCGAGCGGCTATGTCCTGGCCATCCTGTGCGTCTGGCTGACGTCCCTCTGGATCGCGGTGCTGGCCCCGGCGTTCGGCGGCCTGCGGGAACGCGACCAGGCGCTGAAGCTGGCGGCCTACGCCTCGACCCCCCTGTGGCTGGCCGGGGCGGCGAGCCTCTATCCGAGCCTGACCATCCCGGCGGCCCTGCTGGGGGCGCTGTACGCAGGCTGGATGCTGCTGCTGGGCCTGCCAGTGATGATGCGGTCCCGTATCGACCAGACCCTGACCTATTTCGCCTGCGTGCTGCTGGGCGTGATCGTGCTGGGCGTGCTGCACGCCACGCTGGCCTCCCGGGTCGGCGATCTGGGCGGGCCGCTGATGATGCTCTGAGGCGGGGCGGGGACCGGCCCATGCGGCTGCGGTCCCGGAAGCCGGGGCTTCGGGACGGGAGGCATGGACGGGCCTTAAGTCTGGACGAGAGGCGGTCAGGAACGGGGCTGCCGCATCAGGCCGAGCTGTGGAAGTCCGGCGGACAGACGCCTTGTGCAGGGGCGGCCTCCTCCGACCCTTCGGGGCGCCTCTCCCGGCGGGGGAGGACCGAGGCCGGCAGGCCCAGGCGGTCGATGATGCGGGCGGCCTGGTCCTCGACGGACAGGGCGCAGAAGTCGGGGTCTAGGCTTTCGAGGTCAAGGGCCTGTTCGAGCTTCTCGCCGAACTCGTCCTCGTCTTCCTCCTCCCAGTCGATCTCGTGCCAGGTGAGGGTCTCGACCCGGCTGCGGACGGCGTCCCAGTGGCGGCGGCTGGCGAGCTCGCGCT
>JAEYNH010000139.1 GCA_023412655.1 Pseudomonadota bacterium
CGGACCTCGTCCTGAAACGCGAGATCATCCGGTGTCAGGTCGAGGTCCATGCCCGTCCGCTCAGTCGAACTTCACCCGCAGGGTCGCGCCCACCGTCCGCGGCGCGCCCAAGAAGGCGGCGTAGGTGCCGGTCTGCAGCGGCTGGTCGACCACCACCTGGTAATAGTTCACGTCGGTGAGGTTCTGCGCCCACACCTCCAGGGCCCAGCGGTCGTTCTCCGGGCCGATCCCCACCCGGCCGTTCCAGATCGTCATCGGCCGCTGGCGCTTCAGCGGGTCGAGGTTCGAGCCGGTGTTGTACGAGGAGGTGTAGCGGCCGGAGACGCTCGCCCGCAGCTTGAAGTCCTCGCCCAGGGGCCTTTCGTAGGCCGCCGACCACGACGCCGACCACAGCGGCGCGTAGGACACCCGCGAGGTGGGCAGGCGCGGGCCGATGCCCGGACCCGGGACGAAATCGCCGAACTGGGTCACCGCATAGGTGACGCCGCCGGTGACCGTCAGCCCCTCGAATGGCGTCCGGTACACCAGGTCCACGTCCACGCCCCTGGAAGTCACTTTCGGCACCGAGGCCACCACGAAGCTGACCCCCGTATAGGTGTTCAGCTGGAAGTGCTTGAACGTCTGGTCGAAGGCCGCCGCGTTCAGCAGCAGGGTGTTGCCCGCCAGATTGCTCTTGAAGCCCGCCTCGTAGCTCTCCACCGTCTCGGCCGGGAAGCTGGTGTCCGGATTGATCACCCCGGCGTCGAAGCGCGCGCGGTCGAGGTTGAAGCCGCCGCTCTTGTGGCTGCTGGCGTAGGACACATAGGTCATCAGTTCCGGATTGAACCGGTAGCTGACCTTCACGGTGCCGCCGAGGCGGTCCTCGCTCCGTTTCTGGCGGGTGTCGACGTTGTTGAACGCCGGATCGCCGGTGGGCGCGCAGATCGCGGCCCGGGCCGCGGCGAGGATCGGCCGGGCGATGGCGGCGGCGCAGGCGGCGCCCGGCGCGGTGTTCCGGTACTGCGAGAACACCTTCTTGGTGTCGTCGGTGTAGCGCAGGCCGAAGGTCACCTCGAGCGCGTCAGTGACGTGCCAGGTGTTGTTGGTGAAGACCGCCCAGCCCTTGTTTGAATGGTCGTAGGTGTCGAGGGAGCCCTGACCGGGAATGAAGTTCGTGCCGGCCGGCAGGCCGGTGAGCGCCGATACGGCGGTCGGGTTGGCGCCGCTCGACAGCAGCAGGCTGAAGTAGGTCTCGTACGAGACGCCGAACAGCGTGTGAGCCCCCGTGTCCAGTTGCTCGTCCGAGTAGTAGGCGCCGACCATCCAGTCCAACGGGCCGGACGTACCGGCGAAGCGCAGCTCCTGGGAGAAGGTCTTGAACTTCGCGTAGGTCAGGCGATCGTCCGGCCGGTACCAGATGTCGGCCGAGCTGAAGTCGATGTCGTTGGCCTGGTAGTTCTCCCAGTCGCGCAGGGCGGTGATCGAGGTGACGGCGATGTCGTCCGTCAGGTCCCAGTCGATCTGCAGCGAGACGCCCATGTCCTCGATGTCCTGGTTGGACTCGCGGTTGGCGTAGGCCAGCCGGCGGAACGGGTCGGCCGGACGCGAAATGCCGGCGTCGGCAGCCAGGGCGTCGATGATCGCCGCCGTGGGGCCCGGGACCGTCGCGACGTCGAGGCAGCAGTGCTCCTCGCGCTTCGTATAGTCCGCCAGGAACTTCACCTGCACCGCATCGGTGGGCAGCCAGAGGAGCTGGCCGCGCACGGTCCAGACGTCCTGGTCGTCATTGTCCTTCTGCCGGCTGGGCCCGGCGCCGTTGCTGACGTCGTAGAAGCCGTCGCGCACCCGCCTGGCCGCATAGATCCGCGCCGCCAGGGTGTCGCTGATCGGGCCGGTCACCGAGGCGGCCACGCCCACATGATCGTAGTTGCCGTAGGTCAATTCGGCATCGGCGCCAAAATCGAACTGCGGCGCCTTGGTGATGACGTTGATGACCCCCGCCGAGGTGTTCTTGCCGAACACCGTGCCCTGCGGCCCCTTCAGCACCTCGATCCGTTCCAGCTCTCCGAGATCGCCGAAGGCCACCCCTGAGCGCGCGCGATAGACCCCGTCGATCACCGTCCCCACCGAGGATTCCAGGCCCGGGTTGTCGCCGATGGTGCCCACCCCGCGGATGCGGATCGAGGTCTGCGCCCCGCCCGTCGAGGACGTGACGCTGAGACCCGGTGTCAGGACCTGCAGGTCCTTCACGTCCCGCACGCCGGCGTCCTGCAGTTGCTGGCCCGACACGACGTTCACCACGATCGGCACGTCCTGCAGGTTCTGCTCACGCTTCTGGGCGGTGACGACGATGCCTTCGATCACAGGAGCCGTCCCCGCCTCCTGCGCCTGCCCCGGTGCAGCCGCCGCGCAGGCGATTACGAGGGCCGATGCGCCCCACTTCCACTCGGTCATGCTTCCTCCCGTGCCGCTCTTGGGGCGACTGTCACGTCCGGCTTCGGCCGGTCCGTCGAGGGAGCTTGCGGAGCGGCCCCGCAGCGAACAAGCTATCGAAAATGATAGGGTGGAGGCTCGCCGGACATGTTCGCCCGGCCCGGACCATCAATGCATCTCGAAGAGGCCGCGGTCCTGGCGCGCGAGATCGCGGCGGCGGGTCGCGCCATGGGCCTGCCCTACGTGGCGGTCAGCTGCGACATCGGCAGCCCGACGCCGCCGGTCGGACCCGACGGCCTGCCCTTCGCTGAGACGACGTTCCGCTGGATCAACGACCTCCGCTACTGGGAAGACCGGGGTTTCGCCCTCCGCTCCGCCTTCATCCACGCCTGCCGGGCCTGTTCGGAGCCCTTCTATTTCACCGAAGGGCGCATGTGGTCCTGGCGCGCCAACCCAGCGCTGGAGGCCGTGTCGGCGGAGGGCATCGTGACCTATGGGGTCGGCGCGGCCCTGGTCGCGCCAGCCTACCTGCCGGGCGGGGTCATCGGCGCGGTGGTCTGGGCCTCCACGGACGCAACCGCCGACGTGGCGCGCCTGTTCGAGACCCGGGCCGCGGAACTGCACGCCCTGGCGCTCCGCTTCGTCGCCACCTATGCCGAAGCCACCGGCGCCACGGCTTCCGACGCCCCGGCCCACCTGACGCGGCGCGAGATCCAGTGCCTCAAATGGGCCGCGGCCGGGAAGACCGACGCCGAGATCGGCAAGATCGTCACCATCTCCACCCCCACGGTCCGCTTCCACATCGTCAACGCGTCGCGCAAGCTCGGCGTCACCGGCCGCTCCCAGGCGATCCACCGCGCGGCGACCCTTGGCTATATCGGCTGGGCCGACACGCCCCCGCCGCGCAACTGACAGCAGCACGCCCCGATAATTTGACCTATCTGCGTTTTGTCACGAGGGACCGAAATGTGGCGGGCGGCGCCGATACCGCAGCGCGCGCGTGACAATAGAGCCACACCGTTTTTCGACCTGCGTTTTTTGACATTCCCGACATTGCTTAACCGTACGGCCCCCGCACAAGCCGACCTTGAGCTTGCTCCCGCAACTCCCCCTGCGGGCAGCACGTCTCGGGGAGAACCAAAACAAGATGCGAAACAACCAACTGCTTCGAAGCACTGCCCTGGCCGGGGTCCTGACGGCGACCTTCTTCACCGGCGCCCAGGCGCAGGAGGAGACCTCTTCGGGCCGCGAGATCGACGAAATCGTGGTCACCGCGCAGAAGCGCGAGCAGAGCCTCCAAGACGTGCCGATCGTCGTGACCTCGGTGTCCGGCGAGCTGCTGCGCGATGCGGGCGTGCGCGATATCCGCGAACTGACCGTGCTCACCCCGGGCCTGACGGTCACCTCCACCTCGAACGAGACCATCGTCACCGCCCGCGTCCGCGGCGTCGGCACCGTGGGCGACAACCCCGGCCTGGAATCCTCGGTGGGCGTGGTGATCGACGGCGTCTATCGCCCCCGCAACGGCGTTTCGTTCGGCGACCTTGGCGAAGTCACCCGCATCGAGGTTCTGAAGGGCCCGCAGGGCACCCTGTTCGGCAAGAACACCTCGGCCGGCGTCATCAACATCATCACCGCCGGCCCGACCGAAGACGTTCAGGCGTCGTCGGAATTCACCGTCGGAGACTATGAGCAGTTCGGCTTCGCCGGCTCGCTCAGCGGCCCGATCACCGATGGCGTCACCGGCCGCATCTATGCCGCCGGCCGGGCCCGGAACGGCTATCAGGACATCATCACCGGCGAAGGCCCCCGCGGGCAGCACGACGACAACAACCAGAACTTCTACACCGTCCGTGGCCAGCTGCAGTTCCAGCCCACCGACGAGGTGAGCTTCCGCGTCATCGCCGACTACACCAAGCGGAACGAGGACTGCTGCGTCGGCACCCAGCTGTTCGTCGGCTCCGACCCGAACAGCCGGGCGCGCATGATCGAAGCCGTCCGTCCGGGCTCGCTGGACCTGACCTCGACGCCCTTCGATCGCGTCGGCTACGCCAACCGTCCGACTGACCAGCGGGTCGAGGACCGCGGCATCTCCGGCGAGCTGACCTGGCGCCTGACGCCGGCCGTGGCCCTGACCTCCATCACCGCGTGGCGGAAGTGGAACGCCGAGACCGGCCAGGACAGCGACTTCACCGCCGCCGACCTGGTTTACCGGCCGAACGACGGCTCCAACAACGTCGGCTTCAAGCAGTTCTCGCAGGAAGTCCGCCTGGCGGGCGACGCGGTCGACGGACGCCTCAACTGGCTGGTCGGCGGCTTCTACGCCAAGGAAGACCTCGATAGCCGGTCGGTGCTGAACTATGGCGCTGACTATTACGCCTACTACGCCGGCCGGGTGCTCGGCGGCGCCCCGGCCCTCATCGGGCTACGCCCTGGCACGATCTTCCAGCAAGGCGCCGGCTCGGATGACCGCTACGCCCAAGACGGCAAGACCTGGGCTCTGTTCACGAACAACTCGTTCGCGTTCACCGACCAGCTCGAGCTGACGGTCGGCCTGCGCTACACCAAAGACAAGAAGACCCTGGTGACCGACTACAGCACCACCGGGTCCTCCTGTGACCAGGGCGAGGCCGCCTTCGGCGCCCTCGTGGCCGCCGTGGGCGCAGCGACCGCCCAGCGCATCGTCGGCGGCCTCTGCCTGAACGCCCAGAACAACGACTTCGACGACCTGGGCGTCACCACGCAGAAGCGCACCGAAGAGGAAGTCACCGGCACGGCCAAGCTGGCCTATCGCTGGAACCCGGACATCATGACCTACGCCTCGTACTCGCGGGGCTACAAGGCGGGCGGCTTCAACCTCGATCGCGAGCAGCTCATCACCCTGACGCCCGCGGGCACGCCGAACTTCACGGCCGATCCCGACACCAGCTTCCGGGGTGAGTTCGTCGACAGCTACGAGCTGGGCGCCAAGACCTCCTGGCTGAACAACTCCCTGCTGCTCAACGCGGCGCTGTTCTACCAGAAGTACAAGGACTTCCAGCTGAACACCTTCGTGGGCACCGCCTTCGTGGTGGAAACCCTGCCCAAGGTCACCTCGCGCGGCGTCGATATCGACTTCATCTACCTGCCGCCGGTGGACGGCCTCACCTTCCAGGGCGGCGTCACCTATGCCGAGACCGAGATCGGTGAGTTCACCGCGGCCGACCTGCTCAGCCCGGCCCGCTTCAGCAGCCTGTATCGCCTCCCCGGCGCGCAGCTGTCGTTCGCCCCGCGCTGGTCGGCCTCGCTGGCCGGTTCGTACGAACGGGAGGTGTTCTCGGGCCTGAAGTTCCGGGCCAACCTGTCGGGCAAGTTCACGTCCCGCTACAACACCGGTTCCGACCTGCATCCGTCCAAGGTCCAGGACGACATGGTGCTGGTGAACGGCCGCGTCGGCCTCGGCGCGGAAGACGACAGCTGGACCGTCGAACTGTGGGCCAACAACCTGTTCGACAAGAACTACCTCCAGGTCGGCTTCAATGGGCCGTACCAGGTGGACGAGGCCAACGACGCCATCAGCGTCTACGACGCCTTCCTCGGCGCGCCGCGCACCGTGGGCGCGACGCTGCGGTTCAGGTACTAGGACCGGACCTCTTCGGAGGCTTGGGGCGGCCCGGAGCAATCCGGGCCGCTTTCCTTTCGGCCTACGGTTCCCGGCGGGCCCCTACGCCAGCCGCTCGGCGTGCCAGGCCAGATGATCGGCCATGAAGGTCGAGACGAAGTAGTAGCTGTGGTCGTAGCCCGGCTGCATGCGCAGGATCAGGGGCACACCGGCCGTCTCGCAGGCCTCGGCCAGGAGCTCGGGCTTGAGCTGTTCCGCCAGGAAGTTGTCGGCCTCGCCCTGGTCGACCAGCAACTCGGGTAGGCGCGCGCCGTCCTCCATCAGGGCGGTGGCGTCGTAGCGGCGCCACGCCTGGCGGTCTTCGCCCAGGTAGCCGCCGAGGGCCTTCTCGCCCCAGGGACAGCGCATCGGCGAGGCGATCGGCGCAAAGGCCGAGACGCTCCTCCAGCGGCCGGGATTCTTCAGCGCCAGGGTCAGGGCACCGTGCCCGCCCATGGAATGGCCGGTGATCCCCTGGCGGGCCATGTCCGCGGGGAACTCGGCGGCGATCAGTTCCGGCAGCTCGTCGCGTATGTAGCTTTCCATCCGGAAGTGCTGCGCCCAAGGCGCCTGGGTGGCGTCCACATAGAAGCCGGCGCCCTGACCGAAGTCGTAGCCAGGATCGTCGGCCACGCCCTCGCCCCGGGGCGAGGTGTCCGGCGCGACCAGGATCAGTCCCAGCTCGGCGCAGGCCCGCCGGAATTCGCCCTTCTCCGTGACGTTGGCGTGGGTGCAGGTCAGCCCCGAGAGGTACCAGACCACCGGCCGGAGTCCCTGCTCCGCCTGCGGCGGGACGAAGACGCTGAAGGTCATCGCCGTCCCGGTTTCCCAGCTGGCGTGCCGATAGATCCCCTGCACGCCGCCGAAGCTCTTCGTGGTGGAGACGACCTCGAGCGCCATCTCAGTAGACGATCACGCTGCGGATGCTCTCGCCCGCGTGCATCAGGTCAAAGGCTTCGTTGATGCGCTCCAACGGCAGCTTGTGGGTGATCATCGGGTCGATCTCGATCTTCCCGTCCATGTACCAGTCCACGATCTTGGGCGTGTCGGTGCGCCCGCGCGCGCCGCCGAAGGCCGTCCCCTTCCACACCCGGCCGGTGACCAGCTGGAACGGCCGCGTGGCGATCTCCTTGCCGGCCTCGGCCACGCCGATGATCACGCTCTCGCCCCAGCCGCGGTGGCAGGCTTCCAGGGCTTGGCGCATCACCGTGGTGTTGCCGGTGGCGTCGAAGGTGTAGTCGGCCCCGCCGTCCGTCAGCGCCACCAGGTGGGCCACCAGGTCGCCTTCCACTTCGTTCGGATTGACGAAGTGGGTCATGCCGAAGCGGCGCCCCCATTCCTCGCGCGCCGGATTGATGTCGACGCCGACGATCATGCCCGCGCCCACCATCTTCAGGCCCTGGATCACGTTCAGGCCGATGCCGCCCAGGCCGAAGACGATGCAGTTGGCGCCCGCCTCCACATCGGCGGTGTTGACCACCGCGCCCACGCCGGTGGTGACGCCACAGCCCACGTAGCAGGCGGTTTCGAACGGCGCGTCCTTGCGGATCTTCGCCACGGCGATCTCGGGCAGCACCGTATAGTTCGAGAACGTGGAGCAGCCCATGTAGTGATAGATCGGCTGGCCCTTGTAGGAGAACCGGCTGGTGCCATCGGGCATCAGGCCCTTGCCTTGGGTTGCGCGGATGGCGGTGCACAGGTTGGTCTTGCGCGAGAGGCAGCTTTTGCACTGCCGGCATTCGGGCGTGTACAGCGGGATCACATGGTCGCCGGGCTGAACGCTGGTGACGCCGGGCCCCACCTCTACGACCACCCCCGCGCCCTCGTGGCCGAGGATGGAGGGGAAGATCCCTTCGGAGTCGAAACCGTCCAGGGTGTAGGCGTCCGTGTGGCAGACGCCGGTCGCCTTGATCTCCACCAGCACCTCGCCGGCGCGGGGACCTTCCAGGTCCACCTCCACGATTTCCAACGGCTGCTTCGCCGCGAAAGCTACCGCTGCGCGCGTCTTCATGGGCCACTCCGGGTCTTCAGGATTCGGCGGGGTTCTAGCACGCCCGCCGGCCCGGGACAGGCCGCAGGGACCTTTCCCTAATAGGTGCGGCGCTTGGCCATCGGCGCGCTGGGATCAGGCTCCGCCGGTGGCGCGTAGGGCTTGAGCGCCGGTTCCGGCGGCGGCGGCAGGGTCGTGGGCCCGCCAGCCGGGGACGGGGCGGCGGCCGGCATCTCCAGCACCGGCG